>QBLT01000088.1 GCA_003249105.1 Leptolyngbya sp.
TTAGGAAGCCCTTTCCTCTACACGGGTATTAATTGATACTTTTCAAATATCCTCTTAGGCGAGTAAACGGCAGGGTGGTATTGAATAGTTGCCTGCGCGCGCAGCTATCCAGACAATACAAAAAACTAAATGGCCCCAAATTGCAGCTTCGCTAATTTGGGGCCTATCAGTCAGAATAGCGGAGTTGGCTGCCCGCAGAACTGCTCTATCGCGGCATTTGCTACGCTCGCTAGATCACAAGATTTCTCTCAGAGAGGAAGTCTTACCTAAAGACTGCCGAGAAGAACCATCAATAGGCTGATCGCCGCTAAAAATAGCCACGAAAGCCCGGCCAAATAAAGTGGCTTGAGTCCGAGCTGGGTCAGGTTGGCTATCTTGGTCTCTAGCCCCATGGCCACCAGCGACATGCAGAGCAAAACCTGGTTGCCGCTGAGTATGACAGCTTTGATAGGGGCCGCCACCAGGCCCAAGCTGTTGACCCCTACCAAGAGGCAAAAGAACAGCACAAACCAGGGAATGGGGAGAGGAGGGGCCGATTGATTAGCCTGGCGAGGGCGAGGGGTTTGCCAGCCAAGGCTGAGAATAATCGGCACGATCAGCAGCACGCGAGAGAGCTTAGTGACGGTGGCGACCTCACCACTGAGGTCGCCGTTTTGAAAGGCAGTGGCAATGACCTGGGCCACCTCATGCACCGAAGCCCCACACCAGATGCCAAAAGCCGAGGGGCTGAGCTGTAACAGGGTGCCCACGAGCGGATAGGTGAGCATGGCCAGGGTGCCAAAGCCGGTGATAGTTGCGATCGCATAGGTCATATCTTCCTCAGACCCCTCGATCACCGAGTTGGTGGCCACCACCGCTGACGCCCCGCAAATCGACGTGCCCGCCGCAATCAGCTGGGCCAGGCGGGGGTTAACACCGAGCGATCGCCCCAGCCAGCAGGTTACGTAAAAGGTGCTGAGGGTGGCGATCGTCACCAGGCCCAATCCCCAGGGGCCGACCGCCAGCACCTCCGTCAGGCTCAGCCGCAGGCCGAGCAAAATCACCGCCAGCCGCAGCACCCGCTTCATCGCAAACTTGATGCCGGGGCGGTAGGCGGCGGGTACCACGCCCCACTGCCGCCAGCCCATGCCAAGTAAAACGGCGATCAGCAGTGGGTTGAGGGTGTGCAGGTCGCTCAGCCGATCTAAACCCAGGGCGATCGCTGCGATCAGCGTCGTCAGCAGCAGCCCCGGCACAATTGAGAGTCCCTGGGTTTTCCAGTCAGCCACAATCGGGCCAAGGGCAGACACCCCTGGCTCAGACTTAGACGATAGTTTCATGATTAAAAACCGTTTATAAGGAGATATCAGGCCACCAAAGCCAGCACCGCCACCGTCAATAAGAGACCCATGACAAATCGGCGAAAGAGCGCTTCGTTGACCCGTTTAAAGCACAGTTGCCCAAGCAGCTGCCCCAGAAAAAACGCCGGCAAAAAACGGAGAAATAGGCCGCCCACCTCTACCGACATCAAGCCGCTGGCCCAGTAAGACCCCAGGGCAATAATCTGGATGAGGGCAAAAAACATGATGAAATTAGCCCGGTTGGCAGCCGCTAGATTGCGGCTCGACATCTGGTAGAGCACGATGGGGGGGCCACCGATGCCCGCCAAGCCTGTCAAAAAGCCGCTGAGGGCACCCACCCCTGCACTCAAGACCAGGTGGGGATGGGTATAGCGACTTTTGCCGCTCAACAGCAGCAGCACAAACCCCAAAATCAGCCCGCCGATGATGCGTCGCAGCAGGGTTGGATCTAGCAGGGCCAGAAAGTGCGCCCCCACCGGCACCATCACCATGGCGCTGACCACCAAAGGCAACACCTGCTGCCATTTGGTCTTTCGCACAGCGCCGGGTACTACCCCAGCCCCAGCCGTCATATCGATCAGGAGAATGGTCGCTACCACCAGCTGCGGGTTAAACAGCAAACTCAAAGCAGGAGCGAGAATTAACCCCGAGCCAAAGCCAGAGAAGCCTCGGGTAAAGCCTGCGATCGCCACCACCCCCAGACTGATGAGCCATGTGCTGATGTCCATAGGGGTGCCTCCTGCCAGGGCAAACATGAGAAAGGGATCCTTAGAGTTGTACGTGAGTCAGGAGTATGCCAAGGATCCGGAAAAGTAGAGACGTGGGGGAAAGAAGGGAAGTTTTGAATTTTGAACTCAAAACTTAGAACTTAAAACTTTCCCTCTCACTCCTCAACAAACCGCCGCCATCTCAGCCACTGCCGCCACCCCAAAGGTCGCATTCAATCCCAGGGCAATCTGGCCAAAGATCTGGCTCAGGGGAGCATCGGGCAGCTTCATCGGCAGCGGCACGCCCGCATCGCCCTGTTCGCAGATCCGAGGGTCGATGGGCACTTGGCCCCACAGCGGCACCGAGAGTTCGGTGGCGATCTGGGCACCACCGCCGCTGCCAAAGATTGGCGTCGGTTCGCCACAGTGGCCGCAGAGCAGGTAGCTCATATTTTCAACCAGGCCCAGCACCGGCACCCCTACCTGGCGAAACATGTGCACACTGCGGCGCACGTCCGAAACCGCCACCTGCTGAGGCGTCGTCACCATTACCACGCCGCAGATCGGGCTTTCTTGCACGATGGTGATCTGGGCGTCGCCCGTGCCGGGGGGCAGGTCGATCAGCAGGTAATCTAACTCGCCCCAGTCCACCTCGTGGAGAAACTGAGTGAGAATCTTGTGCATCACCGGGCCGCGCCAGGCCAACGGGTGATCGCCCTTCGCCAGCAGCCCCACCGACATCAGCTTGATGCCGTGAGCCTCTAGGGGCACAAACCGCTGGCCCTCGGGGGTGTCGATTATGCCCACTTCTGAATGCCCCAGGCCCAGCATTTGCGGCACATTGGGGCCGTAGATGTCGGCATCGAGCAGCCCCACCTTGGCCCCGGTTTTGGCCAGGGCTGCCGCCAGGTTCACAGCGGTGGTCGATTTGCCCACGCCACCCTTGCCGCTCGACACCGCCAGGGTGGTGCGCACCCCAGGGATGGTGCAGAGCTGGGCGTAGGCTTTTTTGCACCAGGGCAGCTGCCCTAGGGTGTCTTGTACTTGCTCTTGTAAGTCGAGCTGGTGACGGCCCACGTAGAGCCGCAGGTAGACGTAGTCATCCACCACTTGCAGGTTGCGCACCATGCCCAGGCTAACCAGGTCGTTGCCCAGGGTGGGCTCGCGCAGGGTTTTGAGCTGGGCGATCACCTCAGCCTTGCGGGCGATCGCCTCGGCACTGGGAGCCACTTCAGCAGGGGCCTCAGCAGCACGATGAAACGGAGAGAAATGGCTAGACATTGGAGGGTTCTGGCTGAGACTTCTGGATCGCATCAATGGCCCGCTGGGAGAAAATCCGCACGTCCATATCGGGGTCGTTGAGGGTCTGTTGCAGAGCCGGGAGGGCGTTGGTGTCGGCCAGTTTGCCCAGGGCGGTGGCCGCATCGCGCCGCACATCGGAGTACTCGTCGGCCAAGGACTTGATCAGCACCGGCAGCGCCTGCACGTCAGGGGTTTTCTGCAGGGCGCGGGCGGTGAACTTTCGCACCTGCCATTCGGGGTCATCCATCGCTTTGACTAAAACCTCAACGGCTGCCGGGTCAGCCAAAATATCCAGCGACTGGGCCGCATTGCGCCGCACCTGCCAGTCGGCATCAGTGGTCAGCAGTTCGCACAGCAGCGGCACCACCGCCGCATCGCTGAGGTGGCCCAGGGTGAGCGCTGTCGCCCGCCGCACTGCCTCCACCGGATCCTTTGCCAGAGCCAGGGCCGGTTCGCAGCGCACCACCTGGTTGAGGTAGCGCAGGGTAATCACAGCCGCCTCCCGCAGCTCGGGGTTCTCTGACTCAAAGAAGGGCATGATATACGGCAGCGCCTGGGCATCATGAATTTTGCGCAGCAGCACCAGCACGTTGAGCTGGGCATGGGTATTGCCCACCTGCAACACATCCAGCAGCTTCATCAGGTCGTTGGTGGAAACCAGCTCTTTGAGGGCCGACAGCGCTTCGCTGCGCACATTCTCATGGGGCGAACTGAGGCATTCGATCAATGGGTTGATGGCGACCGGGTTGGCAAACTCCCACAGGGTGGTGATGGCGATCGCTTGCACCGTGGGGTTTTCGTCGCAGAGCGCGCCGATTAAAGGCTCGATCGCATCTTCGTCGCCCAGGTGTTGCAGAGTTTTGACAGCGACCAGGCGGTTGTCGAGATCGGGCGATCGCAGCAGCTCAACCCACTGGGCTACTTCAGGGTCCATATCGGTGGTGTACATGGGAAGGGTTCCAAAATGACGGCAGGGGGAAGGGGAGTGGGAGGGTGGATGGTTCTTGAGGGCAGACCCATGTGTCTGCCCTCAAGAATCACCGCAATAAAAACGGAATCTGCACCGTAATCGCCCCCGTAGGGCATTCCTTCTCGCAGGGCAGGCAGAACCAGCACTCGTCATACTTCATATAGGCTTTGCCGGTCTCAGGGTTCTTCACCAGCACGTCTAGGGGACAGACTTCGATGCAGGCGTTGCATTTTTCGAGACATTTCGATTCATCGACGATGACGGGTACGTCAACCCGTTGGGTAGTTAAGGCCATGGTTTTTCTTTGGGGGATGGTTAAGGAGTGGATGGATAGGCTGGGTGCAGCATAGGAGAATGGTGGGCGGTGCCCACCCTACCGGACGGCGACGTCGTAGATTTCTTCGACTAGATCGACATCGACGATGTAGGGTTCGACAGCGCGCTTAAACAGCTCCATATGCCCGGTTTCGCCTTTCTTCAGGTTGACGTGGCAGAACCACTCCTCGTTGTTCTTCTCGGGATAGTCGAGGCGGTAGTGGTAGAGGCCCCAGCGGGTCTCTTTGCGAAACAGGGAGGCGCGGGCAGCCATTTCGGCGCAGTCGCGGATGAAGTGCACCTCCATGCAGCGCATCAGCTCGTGGGGGTCGCGGGCACCCATTAGGCCGAGGGTTTCTTCGTAGGCGACGAATTTTTGCAGGCCGATATCCATATTGTTGGGCGACTTGGGCGGTTGCAGGTAGTCGTTAACCAGGCGGCGCAGCTTGTACTCAACCTGGGTGTGGGGCACGCCGTCGGGCTGTTGTAGAGGCGCGTAAATGCGGGCCTGCTCGGCGGCGAGAAAGTCGGCGTCGGGTTCGACATGCTCCAGGTCGCGCACGTAGTCCATCGCATTCTCACCGGCAATGCGACCGTAGACAAAGGCCCCGATCATGTAGTTGTGGGGCACGCTGGCCATGTCGCCCGCTGCGTAGAGGCCGGGGACTGTGGTTTCGGCCCGCTCGTTCACCCAAACGCCCGAGGCGCTGTGGCCGCTGCATAGGCCAATTTCAGAGATATTCATTTCGACGCCGTGGGTGCGGTAGCTTTCGCCCCGGCCCTCATGGAAACGGCCTCGGCTGGGGCGTTCGTTGTCCCACAGAATGGTTTCGATTTCGTTGATGGTGTCGTCGTCGAGGTGGTACATCTTCAGGTGTACCGGGCCTTTGCCAGAGTGCAGCTCTTTGTAGACCTCCAGCATCATCTGGCCGCTCCAGTAGTCGCAGTTGATGAAGCGGTGGCCCTCGGCGTTGGCGGTGTAAGCGCCGAAGGGGCTGGCCACGTAGGCGCAGGCGGGGCCGTTGTAGTCTTTGATCAGCGGGTTGATCTGGAAGCACTCGATGTTGGTCAGCTCGGCCCCAGCGTGGTAGGCCATGGAGTAGCCGTCGCCCGCGTTGGTGGGATTTTCGTAGGTGCCGTAGAGGTAGCCGGAGGCGGGCAGACCCAGGCGACCGCAGGCCCCGGTGCACAGCACCACTGCCTTAGCCTGAATCACCACCATGTTGCCGTTGCGCACGTCGAGGCCTACGGCCCCGGTGACACGACCGTTTTGCACCATGACACGGGTGGCCATCACCCGGTTGGTGACGTTGACCTTGTGGCGCTTGACCTGGCGGGCGAGAATTTTTTTCAGGTCTTTGCCTTCGGGCATGGGCAGGACGTATTTGCCTACCCGGTGTACCTGCTTGAGGTCGTAGTTGCCCTCGTGGTCTTTCTGAAACTTGACGCCCCAGCTCTCCAGTTCTTGAATCACCTCAAAGCCCAGTCGCCCGGTTTCGTAGACGGCTTTTTGGTTAACAATGCCGTCGTTGGCAATGGTAATTTCGCGCACGTACTGCTCGGGGGTAGAGTTACCGGGGATGACGGCGGTGTTGACCCCATCCATGCCCATGGCGATCGCACCACTGCGGCGAATGTTGGCCTTCTCTAAAATCAGCACGTCGCTCTCGGGGCTGGCCTGTTTCGCCTTAATGCCTGCCATGGTGCCAGCGGTGCCACCGCCGACGACTAGAAAATCAGTTTTAAGATACTGAATGTTCACGTAACCACGTCCTCGGTTTAAACGGCAGTGAAATCGAATTATTAGGGTTAGCTAATACTTGAAAGCTAAAAACTAACCCTTGGCTTCTGGGTCTTTGATACTTAGCCTAAGGGAGGCTCCCAGGTCAATCAATGCAGTTTGTAACATTGACTACGGTTTACCCATCACAGCCTTCTATACACTCATTAAAAAAATAAATGAGATTTGATCAACCATTGAGTTAGATGCATCTAATAGATTTTAAAAAGCGAATTATAGCAAGTTATCCCTGCCTGATATAGGCAGCTAAGGGGTATAATTAGCAAGGCATTATCATACATCTTGAGCTAATTCAAAAAATAACTTAGGTGGGAAAATAAAAATGGAAATTTACCAGCTAAAAGTTTTTCTAGAAGTCGCTCGATGCTTGAGTTTTACAGAGGCCGCTGACACGCTAAATTTGACCCAGCCAGCGGTAAGCGCAAAGATTAAATGTTTAGAAGCTGAGCTTGAAACTACCTTGTTTAGACGTTTAGGGCGACGCATAGAGCTGACCCAGGTGGGAGAATATTTGCTTGAAGAAGGCCCAAGCCTAGTCGATTTAGAAAGCCGTCTGGTGGCTGAAATTGACGAAATCAAGCAAGGGAAATTCAGCACTCTAAAAATTGGCTGCATGCCCGACATGCTAAGCAGCTGGTTGCCGTCAGTTCTCTACGAATATCGTCGGGTTTATCCCGATGTACAGACTAAATGTCTACAGTTCGATGCAGTCGAACCACTGTATCGCGCCATTAAGACAGGCGAGGTCGATATTGGGGTCTCAGATTTAAGTTTTTCGGCTTTTGATGAGATTTCTGAGCTAGCGATCGGCTCAGTTCACTATTCTCTAGTGGTGTCGAGTAGCCACCAGCTGACCAAGCGCCCCTGGCTCAGTTTAAAAGAGCTAACCGATCAGGCTTGGGTACTGCCCCCAGAGGGCATTCCAGGCCGCATTATGCTGCAAAAGCGCATGCAAGAACTGGGGCTAAATCTCACCGATTTTGCCCATGTGGAAATTGTCGATGCGGCCAGTTTGATGCGCACCTATCTACTCCAGGGCCACTACCTGGGGTTTGTCTCTGACTTTGAATTTCAGATGGAGTGTGAGGCCGGGCTGCTGCGCCGCATTCCGTTAGAAGAATTTGCCCTAGGCACGCCCCTATTTTTGCTGATGGCCAAGCGTCTGGGGCGGACCTTGGGTCTGGCTGGCCAACCCACTGGTCGGGGCGGTCTGGGGATTGAGCCGATTCGCCAGTTTGTGGCTATGGTGCAGGGGCAGCCAGGCATTGCCGAGACCAGTCGTCTCCAACGACTGTCTACCCCGAAGCCGTTGGCTAGCTCCCCAGCAACCGCCCCAAAGGTGCCTCAGTTCCAAGCGCCTAACTTTTTGGTGCGCGCGGGTTCAGCCAGCGGCACTGAGACAATCTGCCTCACCATCGGTACCCAAAACCGCACCATTCAAACTGTCACCGCCGGGTTGATCATTCAGCGGCTGGGCTTGCTAGAGCATTTCTTACCCCGCGAGGGTCGCTACGGCGGCGTGCAGTATCGGCTGCGCTGGTCTGACTATGACTCTGGGGCACCGATTGTGGCCGGGCTAGAGGCCCAGCAGATCGACATTGGCGTGCTGGGCGACTACCCACTGCTGCTCAGTGCAGCCCCCGGTGACAGTACAGCCCCGGCGGCGGGTACTCGGCTAATTAGCTTTGTGGCCAGTAACTTAGACGGCACCGGCAACGACATCATTGTGCCGCAGCACTCGACCCTCGACTGCATTGACGACCTGGCGGGGCGGGTGATTGCGGTGCCCTTTTGCTCGGCGGCCCACGGTATGGTGATGCGATCGCTCCATCACCGGCAAATTCTAGACAATGTCACCCTGACCTCCATTGACAGTGCTGGCCCCCAGCGCTCTGGCCGCAACACCTCCCCAGTGGATGGCTATGCCTACTTCGCCCCCTTCCACGAAATTGCCAAGCACAAGGGCCAGTTTCGCCGCCTGCTGCACGAAAACCTAGATGGGCTGCCTACCTTCCACGGCGTCGTCATTCGCTCTGCCCTAGCCGAGCAATATCCCGAAGTTGCCGTGGCCTACCTGCGATCGCTACTAGCCGCCCAGTATTGGTATGCCACCCAGCCCATGGCCACCACGTTGGTCAGCCGCTGGGTGAACATGGATGCCGCGATTGTGGCCAAAACCCTGCGCTCTAGCGCCAGTAACCAGGCCGATGTGGTCTACCTGCCCGAAACCCGGCTGCGCACCGACTGGCTCCAAGCCCACATCCACCAACTGGGGCAAATTGCCGGGCAAGAACACCTGGGGCAAATCAACCTCGACCGCTGGATGCAGCCGGAGTTTTTGGAGCAGGCGATCGCATCGCTTTAGCACCAAATCCTATTTGCTCCCTGTTGGACAGGGCAAACACCGTTTGCCCCTACAGGCAGCCTTCCATGCTTTTCATGGTCTCTTCTCGGATGCACTCAAACACCTGGCGGTGCAGATCGACAAACTCCGCCGAGAGGGTGTCGTCAAAGTGGCGGGGGCGACGCAGCCCAATCGGCAGCTCGGCCTTGATGTGCCCCGGCTGCACGCCCATAACGCAGATGCGATCGCCCAGAAAGATCGCCTCCTCAATATCGTGGGTGACAAAAATTACTGTGGTTTTCAGGTCATCCCAGATATCCAGCAGTAGCTCTTGCATCATGTGCCGGGTTTGAGCATCGAGCGCCGCAAAGGGCTCATCCATTAGCAGCACCGAGGGCGAGTTGACCAACGCCCGCACAATGCTGGCCCGCTGTTGCATACCCCCTGACATCTGGTGCGGGTAGCTATTGCGGTGCTTGTAGAGCCCCACCCGGTTGAGGTAGTCATGGACGAGTTCGATGCGATCGCCCTTCTCCATACCGCGAATTTTGAGCCCAAGCTCAATGTTTTGAAACGCCGTCTTCCAGGGCAGCAGCGAATATTGCTGAAACACAAAGCCGCGATCGGCCCCTGGCCGTGTAATCGGAGCCTGATCCACCATCACATAGCCCGCCGTGGGCTTAATAAACCCGGCAATCACATTCAGCAAAGTCGATTTACCACACCCCGACGGCCCCAATAAACAGACAAACTCTCCCGGCTTAATACCCAGCTGAATTTGATTCAGCACATGAACATCCTGGCCCCGACTGCGAAAGGTGACCGATAGCCCCTCCACCTGCACCGCGCCCTTGACCGTCTGCCGTTGCTCTAGCTGCGTCATCATCACGTCTGGTCTTTCCTTCTTAATCAATACTGAGAATTCAAAACTCAAAACTCCCCAAACATCTAGGCGCTGCCTTGCTTCTTCACCACCCGCCAGGGCATTAGCGCCCCCATGCCTCGGCTCACGGCCCAAGAGCTAAACGCCCCCATCAGCCCCATCAGCAGCATCCCCATCACAATTGGCGGATAGTTAGAGGTGACGTAAGATTCCCAAGTGATGTAGCCAATGCCATAGCGGCCCGCCAAAATTTCCGCCGTCACTAGACAAAACCAGGCATTCCCCATGCCGATAGTCAGCCCACTGGCAATGCTGGGCAGCGACCCTGGCACCACAATATCTTTGAAGGTGTGCCAGGGTTTAGCCCCCAAACACTGCCCCACCCGCATCAGCACCGTATCGCTGAGGGTGCTCTCAACCCCGTTAATCGTGCTAATTAAAATTGGGAAAAATGCCCCCACAAAGGTAAGAAATACCATGCCGCTCTCGGCGTTGGGAAACACCAAAATTGCCAGCGGAATCCAGGCTACCGCCGGGATTGGGCGCAGCAGTTCTAGGGGCGGCAGCAGCAGATCTTCAACCGCCGCAAACCAGCCAATCAACACCCCTAGCAGCACTCCCGAGCAGGCCGCTAGGCCAAAGCCGATCAGCACCCGCATAATGCTAGAGCGAAAATGCACCCAGGGGTCAGAGGCAAAAAATGTCAGCGTTGCCTTCAGCACCTCCACCGGAGAAGGCACAAACTGAAAATTGATAAAAAAGTCGAAGTCGATCGTACACAGCAGCTGCCAGACCCCGAAAAATAGCACCAGAGACAGCAGCCGCCGAGCCGAACGGTTGGCTAAAAATATGACACTAAAACCATCACCAAGCTGACTTAACCAACGCAGATTACCTACCCGTGAAACCGAAACCGCCATGGGTTGCCTCTCAATCACATCAATACGTATTAGCTGGAAGCCACAGTAGGGCAAGCAGATTGCGCAATTCTGCTCCTCATGACCCACGCAAAGCCCCTCTAAGTGCAGCGGCATTGCCGTGAGAGAACTGGGTGTCAAAGCATAGATAGGGCCATTGCCCTACCGTGGCGAGGGTGAACCAAAGCCGCTACTGCTGAGCACCGACTAGCACGGGCTGGCGATCGGCATAGAGGTCTTGCAGCCCTCTAAAGGCCGTCATTTGGCCGCCAGTGGACGAGGCATAGGTTTGGGCATCGGCCTCTACTAAGAAGGCCGCCACCTGGTCCCCGTTGCTGACAAAGTAGGCATTCTCTGCAAACAGCTTCCAGCCGTTGTTGTAGTCGTGAACGAACATCACATCCGCCGCCTGGCCCTCAGTTTGGAGAGCAGACAGCGCTTTGACCATATTGGCGATCGAGGCAAAGTTGGTCACGGTCTCCTCCCCCTGTACCCAAAACTGAGCTGCCAGTTTCGGATCTTCAATCGCTTCGCCGGTGAGAGCATCTTCGCCGGTAATTTGATAGGCCTCAGCGGTAGCAATTACCTCGTCATAGTCAAGCCTCAGCTCTTCCATCGCGGTGAGCAGATAGCTCTCATCAATCCAGTTCACGACTTCATCTGGGTTGACAGGTTTTTCAATTTTTCCCAAGCTGGTGAGAGTCACAATACTGTTCTTAAGAGTGCTCACCTGCACCTCTCCAATAGTCGGATCAAGAGTCTGTAAACCAGAAGGACCTAAGAACATGTAGACCACTTCTTTTTCAACGCCTGACCACTCTTCGATCTGGGCAGAAATACCCTCTGGATCATCTTGAAACATCTGATTGGCTTCCAGCACGGCCTTCAAATAGGCTACGACAATTTCTGGATATTCTTCAGCGAAATCAGAGCGCACCGTAATGCCGTGGAGGGTGGGCACGCCAGTTTGAGCACCGTCAAAAATCTTTCTCGCAAAGCCTCGAAAGGGAAACAGCTCGCCAAAGGGAACAAAGTCGGCGTGGGCATCGATTTGCCCCGTGCGTAGACTTGAACCGCCCACCTCGGGGGCCTGGCTAATCAGCTCTACATCAGTTTCTGGGTCAAGCCCGGCATCTGCCAGCGCTTTAAGCAGCATGCCGTGGGCCGCCGATCCAAAGGGAACGGATACGGTGCCGCCCTTTAAGTCGGCTAAGGTCTTAGCATCGCTATCTTTAGGCACTACGACGGCATTGCCTGCCCCGTTGGGGCTGTAGGCTAGGGTGCCAATAAAAATGGTATCGGCATCGGCAGCTTCTTGCTGAAACTTGATTAGATTGATCGCCGACGGAAAGTCTCCCATCAGGCCGATATCAATTTGATCGGCCAACATTTTGTTGGTAATTGGTGGGCCAGATGTATAGCTAGACCACTGAATATCGTACTTAACACCTTCATACTTACCATCGGTGGGAAGGTGTTTTTCTAACAGCTCTAGCTCGCGCACTGTAGCCCCACCTACAGCAGTGTTGATCACCTGATCTTGGGTGCCAATGGCGATTCGAATGACCTTGCCAGAATTGCTACCTGAACTAGATGATTCACCGCTGGAACTAACTTCACCTGACGAACAGGCTCCCATAAAAATCATTGTGGTTGCTAATAGACCTGAAGCAAGTTTAGTCCGAGACCAACCCAGCAAGTAGCGCATAGATTTACCTACATCAACTCATCTGAAGTAATTTATTCCACCAAGCTTATTTGGGGATTGTAAACCGAGATACATCTCAATTTATCTAGGCCTTTTACTCATAAAAATATTTTCTATGTCTATACAAATCATTTATTAAAAGTTAGAGTTCCCTTGAGTTTCTAGCTCTTTTTTTAATGAAGTCAAGAAAGACTAGATGACTAGTTATCGTCAAGAAATAAGCTGACATTGGCTTTAGCCCAGCGATGGTCGACCAGGAAAGGAGTACTTTTTGCAGCATGGGCGAATACCAATGGGCACTGACGGTGGCATAGAGATGCTCCAAGAGCCGCCACAGTAGCGACAGCGCTCATCCGTAACATGTCACAGACAAACGCGGCGATCGCGCACGGCCCAGCAGGTCAACCTGATTTTCATGAGCGTCTTTATACAGCTCTACCTTGGTGGCGGTCAATTGAGCTAGCAGATCTCCGTACTGACGAAGCCTAATCAAGCAGGTATAAGGGTCGTCCTTACAGTAGCGCTCCGCCAACCTGCCCAGCCGCACCAGCTGAAGGTCAAACCGCTTAAGGAATAGATAATTGACAGGAAGAGCCGAACTGCTCATTTACAGACATCTAAGGCACTCGTTGGCTACACCCAGGATGCCCTTCTCCTTCAACAATTGCCATAAAGTTATCTGCTTACTAATAAACAGAATTGGCCTGGTAAACAAGAATCTCTCAAAAGCTGCACGGTGTAGCGCCTAGTGAATACTTGCTCAGTTAAAAAGCGTATGGCACTCCTGTGCTCTGCGTTTATAGCCGAGGGAACTCATATCACAGCCCATCGCTAGAATTATCACGACACAGCCAATACGTGGCATTCTGGCTTAATAGTTCAGTGCTGAGATCGCCCTCTTCTTCTGCTCAGGGCTCACCTCTAGATACCTCTGCAAGCTGGCCAAGCTACGGTGGCCGCTGATCTCCTGAATCACCCGCAGCGGCACCCCCGCATTGCTCAGATTCGTGAGCGCCGTGCGCCGGAAGCTGTGCGTGCTAATCCCTAGCCCTTCTAGCCCGAGATAAGCCAGCGCCTGGTCGAGCAGCCAATCCGCCGACGACCGGGCCAACCGGCCCCGGCCATGGCGACCCGGAAACAGGTACTCCGCCCCGCCGTTGTCATAGGCCGCCAACAGCATCGCCAACTTGGGGTGAATGTCGATCTGCCGGGTAGCCAGCTTGCCCTTGGTCGCCTTGGCTGGCAGCACCAGCACATCACCTTTAATGTCACCGGGTCTGCGGGCGATCGCCTCACTCACCCGCAGACCGCAGTAGAGCATGATGCCGAACAGGGCTTTATCTCGCAGAGAGTCCATTACCGCAAACAGCCGGGCAATTTCATCGTGGGTCAATACCTTCGCCTGGCCGTTAGTGCTCATTGGATCCGTTGTGTACCTCCCCCATCCTACTAGGCAATATTGAAATTCTGTTGAGTAGAAATCGACGGTTTGCAAGGGTTTCCAGGTGTTAAGCCGTGGGGCGGTTTCGCGTCTCAGATGAGACAACCGAAAACCCTTGATTTTGCGTTGCACTGTCTCAGAACTGGAATAGCGAGACGGAATTTGAGTTATGGTGCTGAGTCACC
Source organism: Leptolyngbya sp. (assembly GCA_003249105.1). Taxonomy (GTDB): domain Bacteria; phylum Cyanobacteriota; class Cyanobacteriia; order Phormidesmidales; family Phormidesmidaceae; genus Nodosilinea. The sequence continues at coordinate 13,914 of QBLT01000088.1, forward strand.
TGCACCATTAGTTATTCAATCCACCATTTACACAAAAATTTACATGTATAATGTGTTAATTACACAATTAGATAATTGTGTAATGGCATTATCTACCCTTTGAGCTTTTGCATTTGGCTGTAGATCCGGCGTAGCTTGCCCGCTTCTTTACGTTCAGCTAGCCTTTCTGAAGCCTGTGAGACAACCCGAGCTTGCAGTTCAGCATCCTCTTGCAGGATGAGGTAGCAAGCCTCTAGCAACGTATCTATAGTCAAATCCTGGTCTTGGACAAAGCGCTCAATCTCCTTATCCAGGTTTTCTTCTAGGCGGATGTTGCGCCGAGGTGCGACCTGAATCAACTGTGCTAGCTGGTCTTCCAGGGAAGGTGTTTCAACCCTAGGCTTTTCAGCGGTCACTTTGGGGGGCTCCTGAAGATGCGCTGGTTCATCTGCTGCCGGTGGTGAAGGCTCCCTCGCCACTGCTTCAAAAGCCTGGGAATCTTGGGCAGATGAAATTAGGGATGTGTCTCGCGCTACCTTAGGCCGCTGACTCCGAGACTTAATACGAGCCAACATATCTTGTCCATCGCTCACTTCAGCACCTCCCGAATACGATCAATCAATGCTTCAAAGGGATAGGCCAGATCTGGATAGCCTAGATCTTCTAGGAGAACGCCTTGGCTGATGGCCTGCTTATATTTTTCTGACTCTCGAATCGAAGGCAGCATCACGTTCTCTCCAACCTCTCCTGCCATTTCGCTAATGACCATGTCACTCTCTTTGGTGCGAGAGCGACCTACCCAGCGATCTCGAAAGGGAATCACACCTAAAACTTTTGCGTCAGAAGCGCCATCTTCTGTTAATTCGCGAACAGCCTCCACTGTACGAATCAGCGAACCATATCCCTTGACCGTAGCCTCACAGGGAATCACGATCTGATCCGCAGCCCCAATAATGCTTTTACAAATCTGACTCCGCTGAGGTGGGGAGTCGATCACTACGACATCAAAGGAGCCTTTGGCGGGTTCTAACCGTTTCCCCAAAGCTAGAGCCCCTACCCCAGAGCTAGCCAAATAATCCTGAACTTGATCTAGCCCATCGTCGGACGGAATTAGGAAGAGATTTTTTGTTGCTGTCGGGTAGGTTGCATCTTCTAGGCTTACCTGCTTGCGATAAAGCTCTAGCAGGGTTGGCTGATCGGCTGCAACTTCATGTTGTAAAAACGTAGTCAGGTTGCTCTGGGGGTCTGCGTCTACCACAAGCACGGTATAGCCAGCACGGGCCAGGTACTTGCTTAGCAGGACAGCCACCGTGGTCTTACCCTGCCCCCCGGATAGAGAAAGAGACGCTAGTGTCAGCATGAATTAATCGCCTAATTACACAATTATACAATTAGATAAAGACATAACAAATTGGTTAAGCCAGAATATAGCGAGACTTGAATAGGCTCAAGCCTTTATATATTAAAGATTAGCAGGTGGAGCTTGTTCAGTTCGAAGTTAAAGCAACTGTGACCTATGTCTTTAATTAATTGTATAATTACACAATGGCTATCTCGAGGGCGCGTGGGGTATGGCACTGATTCGTGTAAACATGGGCCACATCTCTTGAAGCTCTTGTAGAACAGTGGTTACAAGGTTCAGAATTTCTTCGCTGGTCACGTCTCTTTATGGCCGCTGATCCACCAAATGCTTTTGCTTTATGCCCCAACCTCCTGCCCTATTTCTCGAAGACGAAAATTACTTTGCCCTGATTAATGGCCTAAAGCGACGCATCCGTAGAGCGCAACTCAAGGCTGCCCTGGCTGTCAACCAGGAGCTGATCATAGCTTTATTGGCATATAGGCCAAGAGATTATGGAACGCCAGCTATCGCAGGGTTGGGGCAGCAAGGTCATTGACCGCATCTCCAAAGACCTCCGCCGCGAGTTTCCAGAGATGAAGGGATTCTCTCCTCGAAACCTGCAATATATGAGGGCTTTGGCCGAGGCCTACCCCGATGAGCAAATAGTGCTACAGGTCATAGCACAAATTCCTTGGGGGCATAACCAGTCGCTGCTCAACAAACTCAACAGCCCAGAACAACGCCTGTGGTATGCCCGCAAAACCGTTGAATTTGGCTGGAGTCGCAACATCCTAGATCTACAGATCGATACCAACCTGTCTACCCGCCAGGGCGGTGCCATCACCAACTTTGAGCGCACCCTGCCACCTGAACAGTCAGACCTGAGCCGCGACCTGCTAAAAGACCCCTACAATTTCGAGTTTTTAGCCCTCGCTGATGAGGTGCAGGAGCGTGACCTGGAGCGGGCTCTGGTAGAGCGCATCCGTGACTTTTTGCTAGAGCTGGGGGTAGGGTTTGCCTTTGTGGGCAGCCAGTACCGGCTTGAGGTAGACGGCGACGAATACTTTATTGATCTACTGTTCTACCACTTGAAGCTACATTGTTACGTGGTCATAGACCTCAAGGTGACGGAGTTTAAGCCGGAGTATGCAGGCAAGATGAATTTCTACATCAGCGCTGTCAACCACCTGCTATGCGACAAGCGGAACGAAGCCACCATTGGCATCATCTTATGCAAGTCCAAGAAGCGCACCACCGTTGAATTTGCCCTAGACACAGTGCAGAACCCCATTGGTGTGGCCACCTACAAACTGCGTGAAGAGCTGCCGCCAGCCTTACAGGGATGTCTACCCACTGCTGAGCAATTGGAGATGGAACTAGATGCAGCCATTAGGGAAATTGGGGCTGAGCAGGACAACTCTCCTCTGTAACCGCGATAGGCTAACAACAAGTACCCGCCTTCTTTTATGCTAATTCGGGTCACCCTGAAAAGACTTATAGGTAAGGGTTTGAGGTACCTAGCTCCTCTAATTTGAATCACCCTATTTATCTATCAACCACACGCAGACGATAGAGCAATAGCAATCGCTCATCCTCAGTCAGCTCAGACCAGCGTTTGCCCCCAAACTGGTCGGCAATGAACTGGGCAATCACCGGCGCAGACCACCCCAGGCTCCTGACCTGGTTTTGAATCTGCTCATGCAGAGCTGGGTCGTAGGCCGCAGGCTCTACATCCTGTGGAAAAGCAGGCTCATCCCCCCGCACCCCCCTTTCCGGAGAAAAAGAGGTTTGATCCGACCCCAAATCACCGGCGCAAAGCGCCTCACCCTTCATATATCT
>QBLT01000089.1:0-8605 GCA_003249105.1 Leptolyngbya sp.
CAGCAGCGGGCCAAGTGGTACCCCACCCAGCCCAACGCCGTCCCCATTCCCTACAATCCGCTGCACATTGAGTCGCCGCCGCCCGTGCCGCTGCCGGAAAAGCTATGGGGTGATTCCTGGGGTTTCACAGCGCTGTCCGCCTACGACTTCGAGCAAACCCTGCCCTACGAGCCCATTCCCCTGCGCTACCTGCCGCCCAACTTAATGCCCTCTCGCCTGGGTCTAGCTAGCACTACGCCAATTCCTGGGGTTGTAGTCGATGCCGGACGGCAGACGATGGCCCTGGCCCAGTGGATTCAGGCTAACAATCCTGCCTGGCTGAGCTACGTGCGGGGGGAACCGGATGGGCTAATTTTGGACGCGGGATTGTGCGATCGCTGGGTCTTCACCACTTTCATAGACCCCGATGTGGCCGCCGCCGGTCAACGCTTCGAGCAGCGCAAACGCGAGAGCCAGGGCCTCCACTTTCTGCTGGTGCGCCCCGACGACTCGGGCATGACCAGCACCGGCCTCTGGCTCTTGCAGCAACCCCAGGTATGATAATGCAGTTCAGCTCTAGACAGTAATCACCATGGCGGCACCACAGGCACAGATTGGCATCATCGGCGGCAGCGGCCTCTACCAAATGGAAGCCCTCACCGACATCGAAGAAATTCGCGTTGACACCCCCTTTGGCAGCCCCTCCGACGCCATTATTCTCGGCACACTGGATGGCACTCGCGTGGCATTTTTGGCTCGCCACGGGCGCGGTCACACCCTCATGCCCACCGAGCTGCCCTTTCGCGCCAACATCTACGCGATGAAATTCCTTGGGGTGGAATACCTGATTTCTGCCTCCGCCGTCGGTTCGCTCAAAGAAGCCGCCAAACCCCTCGATATGGTGGTGCCCGACCAGTTTATCGATCGCACCCGCAACCGAGTCAACACCTTTTTTGGTGAGGGGCTGGTGGGCCACATCACCTTTGGCGACCCAGTGTGTAACGCTCTGGCAGGTGTTCTAGCCGATGCCGTCGAAAGCTTGGAGCTGCCCGATGTTGACTTGCACCGGGGCGGCACCTACGTCTGCATGGAGGGGCCAGCCTTCTCAACCAAAGCCGAGAGCGAGCTGTACCGCAGCTGGGGGGCAACCATCATCGGCATGACCAACCTGCCCGAGGCCAAACTGGCCCGCGAGGCCGAGATCGCCTACGCCACTCTGGCTTTGGTCACCGACTACGACTGCTGGCACCCCGACCATGACAGCGTCACCGTCGAGATGGTGATTGGCAATCTGCAAAAGAACGCCGTCAATGCCCAGCGAGTAATTCGCGAAGTCGTGAACCGCATTGCCGCCAATCCGCCCGAGTCGGAAGCCCACTCGGCGCTGAAGTACGCCATCATTACGCCGTGGGATAAAGCCCCCAAGGCCACCCTAGAAAAGCTCAACCTGCTGATCAAGAAGTATCTGCCTTGATGCAGAAACCCGGTTTTCTAGAAAAAACGGGTTTCTGTGGAGCGATCGCAGCTCTCCGTAAATGTTGGGTCTCGCTAACTCAACCTAACCCACTGACGGCCTCAGTAGCACAGGATGCCACTCACCCTTCGCCCACAATGCGAAAACCAACCTCATTGCTGCGGGTGTCGGCTTTGAGGCCCGCTCGATAGGCCGAACGGCACTGCTGCGGTGGGCTTTGCCATGAGCCACCCCGCACCACCCGCCAGGTGTCCTTAGAGGATACATCTCGGTTAGGGGAGCACCACTCCAACACATTGCCGTGCATGTCGTAGAGGCCAAAGTCGTTGGCTTTGCCAAAGGCCCCAACGGCTGTGGTAGTGCCGCGAAACTGCCCGACGGGCTCTTGGCGGTAGGGTTTGGTGCCGTTGTAGTTGGCCAGCTCAGTGGTGAGGGTTTGGCCCGTGTGGAAGGGAGTGGTAGTTTTGGCGCGGCAGGCGTATTCCCACTCGGCCTCAGTGGGCAGGCGGTAGCGCCGCAGACCGGGCTGATCGGAGTGTGTTTTAATGAGTTCGTTAAGCCGATCGCAAAACTCTACCGCCTCTTGCCACGAAACCTGCTCTACCGGGCGATCGTTGCCGGTGAAGTAGGCCGGGTTGGGGTCGAGTTCACGGTTGACGGCAGGCAGTAGCGCCACCGCCCGCCACTGCCCTTGGGTGATAGGGTGCACGCTCATCCAAAACGAGTCCACGGCGGCAATAGTTTGGGGGGGCTGTGAGGGGTCGTGCCCCAGCTCGGTAGCCGGGGCACCCAGCACAAACTGGCCACCTATAATCGATACCAGCCGCAGGGTAACTGGCCCAATTGGGGTCTCTAGCCGCAGGGCTTTGTGGGATGGGGTAGAAAATTTGACCTGCGATCGCCCCATACCATACTCATCGACACTCACCGATTCATAGCTGTACAGCTCGCCTGAATCCGATACCTCCAGGGTCGGTACTTCTGGCTCAGGAGTCACGGGTTCGGGGAGCGCGGGTTCGAGGGGCTCCAGGCCAGAGAATTCTGGCTCGGGGGCAGGGCCTTCCCCTTGCTCTAGAGCCTTTTGCAGGCGATCGGGCAGGGTGGCCAGGCTGGGCACAGCCTGGGAAACATCCCCAGGGGTTAGGGTCTGTAGGGCTGGCACCTGCTGTCGCACCGCCATCGCCGTGCCGCCCCCCAGCAGCCCTAGCCCCGTCAAGCGCAGCCAGCGCCGCCGCCCCATGGGGCGCACCGCAGACGGTTGAGCCGGTTTACTGGCAGTAACGGGGGCCAGGACAGCCACAGCGGCCTGCCCATTGACTGGGTTAGCTACCAGCGGCGGCGGGGAGCTAGCCACGGTCAGACTGCCGAATACGCCTTCGATGCGGTGAATCAGCCGATCTAGGTCGCGGTGAAAGTCGGGGTCGCAGCGCACCACTGCGCTCTGACGATGCACCAAGCCCCTCAGCCCCTCGGGCAAGGCGGTATCGTCGGGGAGCGTAGCCCCGTTTACCAGCACCGGAATAACGAGGCGATCGCGCCGCAGAGCTGCCTCAATTTCCACCCGTACCCAGTCGGAGGGGTTCGCCAGTTTAGGGTTGCCGTGGGCATCGGTAACCCTTAGCCACTGAGGGTCAATAATGGCCAGTAGCACAGGGCAATGGCTGACCTCCTGCTCTAAATGGTGGCAAAAATTCACCCCAAAGGGAATTGAATCGACGTCCTTAAAGACGCTATTTTCGCCAAAATGTGCCACTAATCGGTCGTAAATTCGCCCGGTAATGTCTTTGCTAGTTAGCCGACGGTAGGAGATGAAAACAGACTTGGCGTTTGTCATAGGAGTTAGCTGCCAAAAGTAGAATGCACACCTGGTAGCTAGGAAGATGGACGACAACCAAAAGATTCCAGTTCCATTGGCGTTGTTCAATTCCTTACACGGCAGGGCCTACAACATGAACTTTTAACAGTTAGATCAGGGGTCTCACCCCTGATCTGAGGTTTCGACCAATAGTGCACAGGGCAGACATATTTCTAAGTCGATCTCTCTCAACAAACAATTCTCTTCTCAGGCTTGCTTGCTAGATTTTATTAAATTTATTCAGTGAACTAATGCAATTTTCAGCGTCGGCAACTTGAGAGGAATTGCAGCAATTGTTGATGTCATTAACGCCGAAATTAACGGTTGTCCCTAATGCCTCAGCGTTCTGTTTATGCCCTCTATAACTAGATCAGCAAGAACAGTAAATAGTTTGAGCAGCTGTCCCCCTTTACACTGGAATAACGCCGATATCTTTATTCAATCTGCCCTGTGACATCCGACCCACGCCTTAGTCCTATTACCCAGTACTTCGCTACCCGCGGCTGGCAGCCTCTCGCCTTCCAGGCTGAAACCTGGGCGGCTTACCTGGCGGGCCGCAGCGGGCTGGTGCAGGTGCCCACTGGGTCGGGCAAAACTTATGCAGCGGTAATGGGGGCGATCGCCGAAATCATCGCCATCCCCACCACAGGCTTGCAGCTGCTCTACATCACCCCCCTGCGCGCCCTGTCGCGAGACATTGAGCAAGCGATTAAAGCCCCAATTGAGGCGATGGGCTGGGGCATTACCGTCGAGTCGCGCACGGGCGATACTAGCTCGGCCCGCAAGACCAAGCAGCTCAAGAATATGCCCAATATTCTCATCACTACGCCCGAGTCGCTGGCTGTGATGCTGTCTTACAAAGACGGGGCCAAGCGGTTCGGGACGTTGCAGGGGGTGATTCTCGACGAGTGGCACGAGCTGATGAGTTCGAAGCGGGGCACCCAGGCCGAGCTGTGTTTGGCGTACCTCCGTACCCTCCAACCCGCCCTGCGCACCTGGGCCATCTCCGCCACCCTGGGGAATCTGGAAGAAGCCGCCCAAACCGCCGTCGGCCTGGGCACCGAGCCCGTAATCATTCGCTCGAATCTAAAGCGCGACACGGTGATTAAAAGCATCCGCCCCGAGTCGGTGGATGCCTTCCCCTGGGCGGGGCACCTGGGCCTGCGCATGTTTGAAACCCTGGTGGAAGCGCTGGATATTGAGAAATCCACCCTGATTTTTACCAACACCCGCAACCAGGCCGAACGCTGGTACCAGGCGCTGAACTTTGCCCTGCCGGAGGAGGGCGATCGCATTGCCCTGCACCACGGCTCGATCGATGTCAAAGAGCGGGAGGCGATCGAGGCCGGAGTGAAATCTGGCGACATTAAATGGGTGGTCTGCACCTCATCGTTGGATCTGGGCGTCGATTTTCAGCCCGTGGAGCGGGTGGTGCAGATTGGTAGCGCTAAGAATCTGGCGCGGCTATTGCAGCGAGCCGGGCGCAGCGCCCACGTGCCCGAAGGCACATCCGAGGTGTTCTTTTTGCCGACCAATGCTTTAGAACTGCTCGAAATTTCGGCCTTCCGTCGAGGACTAGAGATGGGCGATATGGAAACTCGCCGCCCCCAGCACAAGCCCTACGATGTGCTGGTGCAGCATCTCGTTACCCTCGCCTGTGGCAATGGCTTTGAGCCGCAAAAGACCCTAGAAAATGTGCGCCAAACCGTCGCCTACGCCGACCTCACCGACGAAGAATACCAGTGGATTTTGGATTTTATTGAAAACGGTGGTCAGTGTTTAGGGGCCTATCCTCGCTACAAAAAAGTGGTGCGAGACGATGGGCTTTTCAAAGTCAGCGATGCGAAACTGGCCCGCATTCACCGCATGGGCATTGGCACTATTACGTCTAACACGCCGGTCAAAATTGTCTATACCAACCGCAAAGAAATTGGCACCGTAGAAGAATCCTTTGTATCGCGACTGAATCAGGGAGATGTATTCTTTTTCGCCGGGCGACAGCTAGAGTATTTTCAAATGAAAGATATGGTGCTCTACGTCAAAGGCACCCGTAAAAAATCGACCGTGACCCCCACCTGGGGCGGTGGGCAGCTAGCCATTTCAGATACGCTCAGTCACCATTTACGCCGCGAGGTGGAACGAGTGCGATTCTCCCTCGAAGAGGCCGCGCCAACACGCCTTACGGATTCCAGCGGTGCAGTTTCCCTCCAGTCAGCAGGATTTGCCGTTGATGACACTAGATCTCCCCAGCCTCTCGTCGGAGCAGCCCCCTCCAACACCCCCCTAAAAAAGGGGGGCAGGGGGGATCTCGCCAACGCCGAAATTCTCACCATTACCCCCATTCTCGAAGCCCAGCAGCGGCTTTCTACCCTGCCAACCGCCGATGAATTGTTAGTCGAAAGCTGCAAAACTCGCGAGGGTCAGCACCTCTACGTGTTTCCCTTTGAGGGCCGCTTTGTTCATGAGGGGCTGGGGTTTCTCTGGGGCTATCGGTTTGCAAAGCAAAAGACAGCCACTTTTACCATTTCAGTCAACGACTACGGCTTTGAAATTCTCGGCCCCAAGGGCTACCCATATCAGGATCTATTCTCTAGCGACTTCTTTAGCCTGGAAAATTTAGAGGACGACATTCGCGCCAGCCTCAACATCTCAGAGCTGACCCAGCGCAAGTTTCGCGGTGTGGCCCAGGTGGCGGGGCTGGTGTTTAAGGGCTATCCGGGGTCACGCAAAACCTCGAGCCAGCTTCAAGTGAGCACATCGCTGCTCTACGAGGTATTCACCAAATACGAGCCAGACAACCTGCTGCTAAAGCAAGCGGAGCGGGAGGTGCTGCAAGACCAGCTAGAGACGCACCGCTTGGCCAAGACGCTCAGTCGGCTAGATCAGCGATCGGTCGTGTGGAAAGAGACCAAACGCCCCTCGCCCTTAGCCTTTCCGTTACTGGTAGAGCGGCTGAATTCTCGCATGTCGAACGAGACGCTGCTGGAGCGCATTCAGCGTATGAAAGAGCAGTGGGATAGGAAGTAACTGGAGAGTTACCAGTGTAGTTCTCAAAAGTCATTTTCAATAAAAAGCTGTAGAAGGCCCGGAGCGACTCTAAAGTTAGTTTTGAGCAGACGATCTGCAACCTCAGAACGACTAGTTAGGCCAAGTTTTGCAGCCTCATCTAGCACACCTAGCAAGCCTGTTACCGATAGATTGCGTGACAATGCCGCTTGTCTGCCAGCTTTATCATCTAGCAATAGAAGCTCCGCTTGCAGCTCTTGGGCTAATAAAATGGCTTCCTGTTCACCTGGATCTAACCTTTGCAAGGCCAAATCAGTCTGCATAGAAATAGTTTTTACCTCAGTCCAATTTGGCAAATTATTGGCCTAAGTTTGTACAATTTGAGGGGCATTGGGTGCAACCAGTTCTGCATAAACCCTTTCGGGGATAGCAATTTTTCCATAAAGCTGAGGCAGCAGGTCAATATGCTTTATTAACAGCAAATATCGAATTGGAGAGGTATCTGCAACAACTATCACGGTTCGCGCAGACTTTGCAAAGTTTGGCGATCCTGGGCTAAATCAGCCTCAGCATAGTGAAGGTAAGCTTCAGCTTGTTTAAGAAAAGCATCAACTTCCCATCGAGAGGGCAGACCTAACAAACGTCCTACCTCAGCGCTGGTGAGAATCTCATTTTTGTAAGCTTCTACGGCCAAGATTTCGAGCAGTTTGTGAGGCAAATCTCCCCATTGCTCTGTCAAACGTTGGGCAATGGTTTCGGGAACCTCGATGTCGATATGCATAGTGACCCGATTCGGTTAACGTAGCTTAATTCTAGCTTTGGCCTGAAAAGCCAGTGGAGAACTTAATTGGGCTTTAACCTTTTTCAACGCCCCCGCTATAGGCTAGTTCGAGGGCGGCAAGCTGGCTGACGAGGGCAGCGATCGCCTCTGGATTAGCCGCCTTCTGCGAGCTACTCAACACCTCTCGCCCCAGCACCGTGCAGCCCAGGTGCGAGAGCTGCTGCCGAATGGCCAGCATGACCTTTTGCCCGCCGCCGCCGCTGTGGGTAGCCAGGGCCACGGGCCGCGAGTTGAACAGGGCGCGAAAGCCGTCGGTGCTGACCGACAGCCAGGCGATCGCATTGCTCAGCACCGGAGGAATAGAACCGTTGTACTCAGGTGCACAGATGACCAGACTCTTGTGCTGCCGCATGGCCTGGGCAAGTTTGAGTAGGCCATCGCCAGCACTGCTGCTCCCCAGTGAGTCGTAAAGCGGCAGCTGCAACTCGGGTAGGCTAATCACCTCGGCGGCGGCTCCGCTGTCGGTGGCGGCGGCGGCAAAGGCGTGGGCCAAATCCAGGTTTTTACCGTTGGTGGCAGATAAGATCAGCATTGTTCTCTGGGGGTATTCTTTAGGGGTGACGGGAGCAGGACCGATGGACTTCACCGATATTAGGAAAAACTAGCGCGTTTCAAGCCCATCGGCAGAAGGATTAGGGGAATTTCAACGACTATCGTATTGCCCCAGGTAGTGTTCAACGCGCTGGCGGGTGTCAGCGATCGCCAGCCCCTGGCTCCAGTATTCGACCATGGCGTGGCCAAAGGCCCAGGCGGCGCGATCGGGCTGGTCGTTGTGGTCGAGCAGCAGCGGCCACAGGGCAAGCAAATCGAGCTGCACCTGGTCGGGGCCAATCGCCTTAAACAGGTCGTAGGCGAGCTGGAGCTTGCCCAGCACCACGGGCAGCTGCTCCACCGGAATTTGCTCGGCCAGCAAGTAGGCCAGGGCCGGGGAGCCGGTGGTGAGGGTGGCGAGAAATTTCAGCACCGGGCTTTTGAGAAAGGCGGTTACCCCCTGGGTGGTGCTCATCTGCAAGCGGTAGCGGTTGATCAGGCGATCGGCGGCGGTGATTTTGGTCTCGCGATCGCGCAAAAACCGGGCCAGCCGCAGTTCCTTAGCGGGGTCGATCAGCTCGACTAGGGCAGTGGATAGAGCCTCGATATTCCACCCAGAACGCTCGGTGTTGCGGGTGACCAGGGGGAGAATGCGATTGCACAGTTCCCCCAGCTGCTCTTGCCGGTAGCGGGTGGCCTCACGGATGGAGATTTCTTTAGGGCGATCGCCCCACTGCCAGTCGTAGGGGGGCTGCCACTCCCGCAGGGGCCGCAGCCGATCGACCTGGGTGAGCGCTGTAATGGCAGGCAGATCGGGCACTTCTTGGCGCATATCCCGCAGCAGATCGGCATCCATTTGCAGGGCCGGGTCGAGGGCGGGGGTGACCAACAGCAGCAGGTCGGCCTGGCGGGCGCAGTC
>QBLT01000089.1:8647-17047 GCA_003249105.1 Leptolyngbya sp.
GTCGCGGTAGTCGGTGCGATTTACCTGCTCGTAGCCGGGCGAATCCCACAGGGTGAGGGTTTCGCCCGCGTCGCCCTGCCAGCGGTAGGTGCTGATGCTGTCGGTGCTGGGCAGCACATCAACCTCGGCGCGATCGCTGTCAAACAGCGTGTTGATCACGCTGCTCTTGCCCGCCCCAGTGCGCCCCACCAGCAAAATGTTGACGGGTTTTTCGGCCACCGCCTCCACCGACTCAGCCTGGTCGAGAATCTCCCGCAGGGTTTGAGTTTGGGCTGTGGGCAGCGGTTTCTTGGGGCCGGGCAGGGTCGGCAGTTCGCCGCTGTAGAGCGCTACCGACTGGCGGTACAGGTTCCGCAGGGTGGCCTCTCGCAGCAGGGCATTCAAATTGCCCAACAGCTGCTGGTTGGCTAGGGCATTGGTGGGTTCGCTCAAGGTGCGGGCGGCGGCAGCAGCGGGGTTGAGCAACCACTGCGCCCAGTTCCACGCCTGCCAGAGCTTGCGGGCCGAGGGTTCGACCTGACGGTAGACCTCGTAACCCTGCACCGCCTGGCCCACGGTCACCTGACCCAGCACCGGGGTGAGGGTGTCAATCCAGCGATCGACATCGTCAACGGTGCCCCGCAGCAGGCCGTAGGCATCGGGCAGATAAATGTTGAGCAGCGGATACTTAACACCGGGGTGGTGGGCCTGGGCCACCGCCGTCACCACCTCGCGGCAGCGATCCCAAAAGGGGTTCCAGTCTTCCCACAGGGGGGGGTCTTGCTGGGCGGCAACGAGAATGTCTTCCAGGGCGGCAGCGGCAGATTTGGCATTGGGGATGCTGACGGGGGCTTCGGCAGTCACCTCATCCAACTCCTGCTGCACCTGCTCTAGCGCCGCTTCCATCTGCTTAAAGACGGGCTTGGTCCAGCGGGCTAGCAATCCCCGCCACAGCACCAGCATCAGGACGATCACGCCCCAGATCCAGTTCAGCCCCCAGGCGTGAATTTGCGCCCCTGCTGCGGTCAAAATGAATCCGGCGATCGCCACCAGGGGCAGCGCCAGCACCGCCCATTGCCAGGGTTGAAGTCGCACCATGGCCCGTTCCTACATAGCCAACGTCTTCAGTGTAAGCAGGGTTTGCCCCAACCCAGGGCACTGATAACCGAACGTCAATGGCAATTAACCACCAGAACGGGAGAATTTAAGTTTCGTGGTTCACTCACCTATCTGCCCACTTACTCAACCCCTAAGCAGGCTGCGCCAGCGGCAGACCACTCTCGGCCCCCTCCCCCTCACTTTTCACCACCCGCTCCGCCACCGGCAGGGGCTTGCGGCCATAGCTCAGCTGGTTGAGCCAGAAAACATCCTCAGTGCGCACCTGCTCAAACCCGGCATAGCCCAACCAGGCATCCACGTTGCCCTGGCCGTAGTCACGAATGAAGGGTTCCTCAAAAATGGTGCTGAGCCAATCGCTAGCCCGCAGGGTGCGCTGATTGCCGTCGAGCACCAGCATTTGCCCCCCCGGCGTCAGCAGCCGAAACGCTTCTGAGAGAATGGTTTTCGCCACCGCTGGCGGCGTTTCGTGGAACAGCAGGGTGGCGCACACCACATCAAACGCCGCGGCGGGCAGCGCCGTGGCCATGGCGTTGCCGTGGCGAAAGGTCACATCCACCGCCGCCGCTTGGGCTTTGTAATCGGCCATCACCAGCATCTGGGGTGACAGGTCGAGGCCAATCACCTCAGCATTGGGAAAGCGGCGCTTCAGCATCAGCGTGGTGGTACCGGTACCGCAGCCCAGGTCTAAAATTCGCCGAGGCTCGCCCCCAATGGCTTTGATCAGGCTCTCACGCACCCAGGTTTCACCGGGGGGCAGCACATACTGGGTAATGGGGTCGTAGGTGAGGGCGGCATCGACATTTAGGTAGCCGTTCTTAATGCCGTGGAAGTTGCTGGTCTTGTAATAGTTGGGGTAGACCACCTGGGGATTGGTGAACTGGGCCACCCCAGCTTCCCAGTCGATGCTGTCGCGCAGCTGTACCAGAGCGTTGCGATCGACCAGATGCGAGAAAACCGGCGCGAGGAACTGCTCAAACAGGGTTTTAGACTGAGGTGCCATGGGGTAAATACCAATGCTGAGCAAACTGCCCTCAGCCTAGCAAGTTCGTTTTACTCTCGCCAGAAAAAAGAAGCGAATCAATGCGCTATGGCCTTGAGCAAAAGATTCCGATGGCTGTGGAAATGTCATAATTTGAATCACTAGCGGTACTGATACGCCATGACCACTACTACTCAGCGGCTGACCCTAGACGAGTATCTAGCCTATGACGACGGCAGCGATCGCCGCTACGAGTTGGTCAATGGAGAGCTGCTACCGATGAGTCTGGGTACGGGCAGGCATGGAGCCATTATCAAGCGCCTAGAAAAGATATTCGACGTTGAGGCTGAGCGAGTTCAGCATGCTTGGATTGCCCTAGCCGGAACAATAGGTCTGCCAAGCCCCCGCAGCGACCGTTGGGATACCGTCAGAATTCCCGATGTATCGGTACTCACGCTAGAGCAGTGGGAGGCGTTGCAAGAGCGAAAGGCCGTTATTCGCCTCAATGAGCCACCACCGCTGCTAGTTGTAGAAGTGGTGAGTGAATCGACTAAAAGCACCGACTACCGAGCAAGGCGGGCAGAATACAGCGTGCTAGATATTCCAGAATATTGGATTGTAGACCCGCTGTTAGGTAAAGTGACTGTCTGCCTTCTGCTAGAAGGATGGTACGAGGCCACAGAATACCAGGGCCAGACTATACTCCAATCGTCCATTTTTCCGGAGTTGGCCTTAGCCGCTGAGACCATTTTGCAAGGCTAGCATGGAACAACCCAATGGCTTTGCGCTACCGGGTTACCGGTTAAGGGTAGACTCTAGCCGCGATCGCGCCACTGTGGTCAAATTCATGGAGCGCACCTACCGCGAGCTTGACCCCCAGCAGCCCACCGGCCACATTGCCGCCACGGTCGATCGCTACCTCGGTCGCGATACCCCCTTCTGGTGGGTGGACGTAGATTCTGCCGCTACTCCCCCCGCTGCTCCAGTCGGGGCAATCTGGTTAGGGCAAGCGACCGATCAGCGCAGCGGCGTTTTGCATCCCTACGTGCTGATGCTTTACGTCGCCCCCGAGCATCGGCGGCGCGGCATTGCTACAGCCCTACTCGCGGTAGCCCATCAGTGGGCGCAGCAGCAGGGGCACAGGCAGATTAGCTTGCAAGTGTTTAGCCAAAATCAAGCAGCTCAGGCGCTCTACCAATCTCTCGGCTATTACCCTGAGGCCATTCTGCTCAAAAAAATATGGGATTGACGGCAAACCCAGGCCAAAATCGCCTATCCAAAATCTAAAATTTTCCTAGCGCTGATACCAGGCTGCCAGCGCTAGCGCCAGCCCATCTGCCGCATCGTCAGGGCGGGGAATGCGCTCTAGCCCCAGCTCTCGGGCCACTGCCTGCTGCACCTCAGACTTATCGGCATTGCCGTAGCCCGTCAGGGCCTGCTTCACCTGAGCCGGGGTGAATTCCACAAAGGGCAGGCTGTGCTGAGCCAGCACCAGCATCACCACCCCCCGCGCCTGGGCCACCAAGATCGTGTTGCCCATGCGGTAGAAGAAAAATTTCTCGATCGCTACCAAATCGGGCTTATACAGCTCTAGCAGGCTGTGCAGATCGGTGTAAATGGTGCAGAGGCGATCGCCCACCGGGGTCTTGGCCGGGGTTTCAATCACGCCAAAATCAACCACCGCTGCCTCAGCGTGGGTGCCAGAGGTATCAGGGACCGAGAGATCGGCCCCGTCAATCACCCCAAACCCCAGAATGGCTAACCCTGGGTCAAGCCCGAGAATGCGCTGACCCACAGTGATGCTTACCGAGCCCCCACCGGCTGGCGACCGTTGACCGCCGCTTCATCGGGGTCGGCCAGACCAAATACCTTGCAGAATACCTTCTCGACCTTATAGCCCGAGTCGATGCTCTCTAGCGGGTCTTTGCGCAGGCGGTGGCGCAGGCAAAGCACAATCACCCGCTTGATGTCGTCGAGGGTGACTTCGGTGCGGCCCTCATAGGCGGCGATCGCTTTGGCCGCCCGGTTGGTGACAATGTCGCCCCGCAGCCCGTCTACATCCAGCTCAGAGCACACCTCCGAAATCCGCACCCGGTCGTCGTAGTCGAGGTTGACCGAGGCCAATCGCTGCTGCGCCTCCACCAGCTTGACCTGAAGCGCTTCCTGCTCGGCCTGGTGTTTGGTCAGATAAACGGCGGGGTCTTGGTCAAACTCCGAGCGCTGCTCCACAATCTGCACCCGCAGCTCAGGGTCGCGCACGGTGCGAATTTCGGCGTGCATACCAAAGCGATCGAGCAGCTGGGGCCGCAGTTCCCCTTCCTCCGGGTTGCCAGAGCCCACCAGCACAAACTGAGCCGGGTGGCGAATGGAGATACCCTCGCGCTCCACGGTGTTCCAGCCCGAGGCGGCGGAGTCGAGCAGCACGTCGACGAGGTGGTCGTCGAGCAGGTTGACCTCATCTACATAGAGAATGCCGCGATTGGCCTTGGCCAGCAGCCCCGGTTCAAAGGCTTTGACGCCCTCAGACAGGGCTTTTTCGATGTCGATGGTGCCGCAGACCCGGTCTTCGGTGGCCCCCAGGGGTAGGTCAACCATGGGCACTTTTTTGAGCGCTACGGGCAGGTCGTCGGTACCTCGTTCGGCCCACACGTCACGATCCTGGGGCGAACGGCTGAAGGGGTCATCGGCCACAACCTCAATCTCGGGCAGCAGGTCGGCCAGGGCGCGAATGGTGGTGGATTTGCCGGTGCCGCGATCGCCCATGATCATCACCCCGCCAATTTTGGGGTCGATGACGTTGAGCAGCAGGGCCAGCTTCATGTCGTCTTGGCCAATCACGGCGGTGAAGGGAAATACCGCGCGGCGGGCGGGGGCAAAGGTGGCCGAAGGGGTCGCAACAGTAGAGTTCACAGGCGTTTCAAAAGATGACGGCAAAATTTAAGAGTGTCTTCCATTGTGCCACAGTACCTGCGCTCCTTTGGAACCCCTCACAAGCGCTCACTCAAGTTGACCACGACTGCAATAAATTCGGCTGGCTCCACTGGCTTAGGAACATGGGACTGAAAGCCTGCCGCCAGGGCTTTGATGCGGTCTTCTGTACGGGCATAAGCGGTGAGGGCAATGGCTGGCATTCGGCCTCCCTGTTCTGGTGTCAAGGCGCGCACTTGCCGCATCAGCATATACCCATCTTCCTCGGGCATGCCAATGTCACTCACCAAGATGTCAGGTCTTTGCTCTAACGCGCTTTGGGTAATGGTGGCAAGCGCTTCCCTTGCCGATGTCACAGCGGTGACCACTGCCCCACTTTGCCTCAAAAGTGTGGCTAGGAGCTCTCGGGCATCAGCTTCGTCATCGACAATCAAAACCTTTACCCCATCCAATCTTGGTGCATCTACGAAAGGAGCAGTATCGCTGACGGTCGGATGCACACGTTCATTGGCGGTTGGTTCTGGGCGAAAGATCGTAATGGGTAAATTGACCATAAAAGTCGTGCCCTTGCCTTCCCCTGCACTTGCTACTTGAACGTGTCCGCCATGGAGTTCAACTAAATGCCGCACAATCGCCAGGCCAAGACCCAACCCGCCATGGGCTCTGGTGGTAGTACTATCCGCCTGCTGTAAGCGATCGAACACATAGGGTAGAAACTCAGGACTAATGCCCTGCCCGGTATCGCTGACGGTAATTTCAACGTGGGAATTAATGCGCTCTAGGCGCAGCTGAATGCGACCGCCTTTCGGTGTGAACTTCACTGCGTTAGACAACAAATTCCAAAACACCTGCTGAAGCCGGTCTGGGTCGCCAGAAACAGGTCCCGCAGCAGGGTCTAAAAGACTTTGCAGGCGAATGCCCTTGGCTTCTGCGGCTGGTCGAATCGAATCGATCGCCGCTTCAAGCACCGAAACCAGCACAACTGGGCGAACATCGAGGCGAAGTTTGCCAGTAATGATCCGAGAGACATCTAACAGGTCATCAATCAACTGATTTTGCGCTCTGGCATTGCGCTCGATCGTCGCGATCGCCCGCTGTTGAGTGGCTTCATCCAGTTGTTTCCCCCGCAGCATGGTGGCCCAGCCCAGCATCGCGTTTAGGGGTGTCCGCAATTCGTGGGAAACGGTGGCGAGAAACTCATCTTTTAGGCGATTCGATTGGGCTAAGGCCTCGGCTTGTTGACGCAGTAAGGCCTCAGTCTGCTTGCTTTCCGTCAGGTCTAAAACAAAACAGACCCAGGCAAGTTCGTCGCTTTCAAGCTGTGCAGCTCCGAGTAAAATAGGCACATGGCTGCCGTCCTTGCGGATATATACCTTCTCAAACGGAGCACAACTGCCGGTGCTGGCAAGTTCCTGTAATACCTGCTCGTCTTGTTCAAGGTATTCTGGCGGTGTCATTTGACCCCAGTTCATCAAGCCATTTTGCAAGTCTTCACGGGTATAACCCACTATTCTGAGGAAGGCATCATTCGCCTCTATAATTGCGCCGTTAGGACCCGCCAGCAGCACGCCAATAATATTGGCTTCCACCAGGCGGCTGAAGCGAGCTTCACTTTTCTTCAGCGCAATCTGTTGGGTTCTTAAGTTTTCCGCTAGAGCTTCAGCTTGCCGCCGTGCCACAACTTGAGCGGTGACCTCAAAGCAAAAGGTAACAATCCCTTCTACTGCACCGTTAACGTCGAAAAGCGGCTGGTAAACAAAGTTAAAAAACCCTTCCTCGAGCGTTCCATTGCCTTGTCGATCCAACTGAGCAGCAATTTCGTTGCCCACAAACGGTTGGCCAGTTTCAAACACTTGATCCAGCAGTTCAAAAAAACCTTGTCCTTCCAATTCAGGGAAAGCTGCCCGCACAGTGAGTCCAATTAATTCACGATGCCCCACCAGCTGAGAGTAGAGCGGGTTGGCAAACTCGAAGACATGCTCGGGACCGCGATCGATACAGATAAGCGCTGGTGCTTGAACCAGGAGCGTATGCAAACGATTCCGCTGCATCTCTGCTTCGGCTCGGGCAGCTTGCTCTCGCAGCAGCGATTGATACCGCTCGACTTCTGCTTGTTTGCGTTCAGTAATATCCCGAGAAATAACCACTACAGCTCTTGTTGATGAGTCTGTACTCAGCGGCGTGAGAATATATTCGTAAGACCGTACCCCACTGTCTGTGACAAAATCAGTTTCACTTTTGAGCGATCGCCCGGTAGACATCACTGTCTCTCGTTGGGCATCCACTGGCTCCATGAGCGCCGCTGGTAAACCAATGTCTCGCCACGACTTGCCAATTAAGTCTTTGGGTGAAAAACCAAGTACCTGAGCAGCCCCATCGCTGACATAGCCATAGCGCCCCTCTTGATCAAACACGTAGATATGATCGACGGACGCGGAGAAAATTGCCCTTAACGTCTTCGCCTGGTCCTGCGACTGCATGGCAAGTTGCAGGTATTCTGCTTCACTGATGCGTAGCTTTGATAACGTGCGCTCAAGCCGCTGCTTGGCCACCCGCAGTGCCCCAGCGAGAGCACTGATGAGCACACCCTCTAGCAAAAATAAACTCAGCCGCAAGCCGCTGCTCCAGTTGAGAGAGAGAGAATGAAGGGGCGGGATAAAGTAGTAGATGCTAATGAGCCCAGATAAAGCAGTGGCGAACAGTCCCGGACCAAAGCCGCCCGACCAAGCGCTGACCATAACAGCGCCAAAGAACAACAGGAAAGGACTCTGAGTCATCGCCAGCACAGGGTCTAGCAGTAACATCAGCAGGGTTGCTAGTAAAACGCTGAGACCAGCGATGCCATAGCGCGATAGTTGAGAGCGGGTCAGATTTGGCATCCTCTTGGTTGAAATCACGTTGCGGAGCAATGTAGCGGGGGGTGTATCCCAGTTTTGCAAGTTGGCCCACCCTGCGGAAAGCAAGCTACATCCCCCACCCCCTTCTCCCAAAAAGGGAGAAGGGGGGCCGAATTCAAAGTCTCTCTCCCGCTTTGGGAGAGGAATTTAGGATGAGGGCTACAAAAGCGGGATGCACCTTGTAGCGGGAGTAGATCGGACGGCTAATACCTAGAGACACAAATAGATGATACCGATCGCTTAGGGACTGCTGCCAGAACTTGCCCCATGTTAATTGCTCAACTGGGTTGACAGGTACGGGCTGATGAGAGAGGGTGGTAGACTTTTGCCATGAAAGACCTGCCACCGTTAGAAGGCCTCAATTCTGAGGAGAAAGAGGCTCTAATCCGAGAGCTGTGGGCCAGGGTGCAAGCGTTAGAGGCCGAGGTCGAGGGACGTAAGGGCAAAGGGGTAAAGAAAACGCCGCGCAATTCGAGTCTGCCGCCCGCGAAAGGATTT
>QBLT01000008.1 GCA_003249105.1 Leptolyngbya sp.
CGTTATACTCAGACCAGTTGCGGACTCGGTACTGCATCGGCGTCAGGTTTTGGGTAGTACTTAAACCTTATGCCACTACCCCGTCCGTAACACCCTATTTATGCAACAACGCCCTCGCAATGCCGGATGGGCGTCATCGCTCTCCACCGCTGTATTCAGCAGCGGGCAACCTCCCTGAACTGGTGGGTCCGCCAAAAACCGTTCGTAGACGCTGAGAATAGCCATCAACCGGTCTACAGCATGGCGCTTACCCTTCAGCGCCCCTGTAAATCGCTGCTGAATGCGCTGAACTGCGAAGCCAAAAGCCTCTAGAGCCAGCTCTTCTTTGCTGCGAAAGTGGTTATAAATCCCTCCCTTTTGCAGGCCTGTTACCCGCATCACGTCAGACATAGACGACCCAGCATAGCCCTGCTGGTTAAACAGAGCCGCCGCCTGCTCGACGATGTGCGCCTTGGTAACTTGAGCCTTTGACATCTAAAAAAGACTGATCGGTCTTTTTTAGACTACCAGCAATCCCTAAATAGGACAAGAATTGGCCATAGCGTAGAAATAGTAGTCCCACCCCTTGGGAAACTGGTATTCGCAGACGTTCTTGCTCGCGTAAGGGTTGGGATGGCGATCGAGTTAACCCTGAGTATGGGCCTGGGCGCTTGAGCTAAGTGGTCCACTGGGGGTTCCAAACAATCTCCCAAAGGTGGCCGTCTGGGTCTTGGAAATAGCCCGTATAACCACCCCAAAAGGTCTCCTGGGGTGGCTTGACGATGGTTGCACCGGCGGCAGCTGCCTGCTCCATAACAGCGTCAACCTCTGCACTAGAGGCCACGTTGTGCCCCAACGTCAGCTCTGTCGAGTTGGGTGTGCCCAGCAACAGCCCCGTATCCTGGGCAATGCTTTCGCGGGGCCAGAGGGCAAGTCTGAGACCCGACTGAAGATCGATGAAGATAACGGCTCCATGCTCAAACTCCTGGCCCACGATCCCTGCGGTTGCGAGGCCGAGGCCATCGCGGTAGAAACGCAGCGATCGCGCCAAATCATCCACGCCAAGGGTGAGGACAGTGATGCGGGGTTGCATAGGGCCTCGAGCTCACCCTCAGTTACTGGCCTGACAGAGCTTTCTGAGTTTCTTCTGAGGTCAGCTTCATCACAATTACTCCCAGCGGTGGCAGGGTCAGATCTAGCGAGTAGGGGCGGTTGTGGAAAGACCAATCCTCAGACCACTTGCCGCCTAGATTGCCCATGTTGCTGCCGCCAAAGTCGCGGGCATCGCTGTTAAAGAGCTCTCTGTAATAGCCCTGCTCGGGCACGCCCACCCGGTAGTGGCTGTGGGGCTGGGGCGTAAAGTTGCACACCACCACTACGAAGTCATCACTGCCCTTATCCCGGCGAATAAAGGCCACCACGCTATGGCGGTTGTCGCTACAGTCAATCCACTCAAAGCCAGCCTGGTCAAAGTCCTGGGTAAACAGAGCCGGTTCACTGCGGTAAAACTCGTTGAGCTTGCCCATGAAGTGCTTCAGGCTGGCGTGGGGCTGGTGCTGAAGCAGGTGCCACTCCAGGTCGCCCCAAACATTCCACTCGCTCCACTGGCCAAACTCCATGCTCATGAACAGGGTTTTCTTGCCCGGGTGCATGAACATGTAGGTGTAGAGGCAGCGTAGGTTAGCAAACTTCTGCCACTCATCCCCCGGCATTTTGCCCAGCATATTGCTCTTGCCGTGCACCACCTCGTCGTGGGAGAGCGCCAGCATAAAGTTTTCGGTAAAGGCGTACCAAATGCTGAAGGTGACGTTGTTCTGGTGGAACTGGCGGAACCACGGATCCATGTTGAAGTAGTCCAACATGTCGTGCATCCAGCCCATGTTCCACTTCAGGTTAAAGCCCAGGCCACCTACGTAGGTCGGCCAGGAAACCATTGGCCAGGCGGTGGATTCTTCGGCAATCGAGAGCACCCCAGGGAAGTAGGTAAACAGCACGTGGTTCACCTGGCGCAGAAAGTCTGCTGCCTCTATATGCTCACAGCCGCCATACTCGTTGGCCACCCACTCCCCGTCTTTGCGGAAGTAGTTGAGGTAGAGCATCGAGGCCACCGCATCCACTCGAATTCCGTCGATGTGGTATTTCTCGAACCAAAAGATGGCGTTGGCCACCAAGAAGTTGCGCACCTCATTGCGGCCATAGTTAAACACCAGGGTGCCCCACTCCTTGTGCTCGCCCTTACGCGGGTCGGCGTGCTCATAGAGGTGGGTGCCGTCAAAGAATGCCAAACCATGGCCATCCTTAGGAAAGTGGCCTGGCACCCAATCAACAATCACCCCAATGCCGTTGGCGTGGCATTGATCCACAAAGTACATAAAGTCTTCGGGGGTTCCGTAGCGAGAGGTCACCGCGTAGTAGCCCGTCACCTGGTAGCCCCAGGAGCCATCGAAGGGGTGCTCGGCAACGGGCAGTAGCTCAATGTGCGTAAACCCTAGCTCTTTGACGTAGGGAATCAGCCGATCCGCCAGCTCTCGATAGGTGAGAAAACGGGCTCCAGGTTTCAGCTCGGCCACCGTAACGACTGGTTCCGGAGTGCCATCGGGGCGCAGGGCGGGGCTGGCCGACGACTCGTGCAGCCAGGAACCAACATGGAGTTCATAGATCGAGACCGGCTGGGTCAGAGGTTCAGTCTGGCGACGCTTTTCCATCCAGTCGGCATCTTGCCAGGCGTAGCTGTCTAGATCGGTGACGATAGAGGCGGTTTTAGGGCGAATTTCCTGCTGAAAGCCGTAGGGGTCAGATTTTTCGTAGATGTGACCGTCGTAATTTTTAATCTCGTATTTATAGTGGGTACCGACTTCTAACTCAGGAATAAACAAATCCCAAATGCCGTTAGAAAGGCGGCGCATCTGGTGTTTGCGACCATCCCAATAGTTGAAATCGCCTAGTACCGATACATTGCGAGCATTGGGAGCCCACACGGCAAAATATACGCCAGTAACGCCTTCAGATTCGGTGAAATGAGCGCCTAGCTTTTCGTAGATGCGGTGGTGGTTACCTTCGCTGAAGAGGTGGATGTCGAAGTCGGTGATGGCACGGGTTTTAAAGGCGTAGGGGTCATAGATGACGTGGATATGGTCACCAATGGCGTACTTAAGCTGATAGTTAGCCAGATCTTGAACCTGCAACACACACTCAAAGAAGTGGGGGTTATGGTTAGACTCCATGGGCACTTCTTTGTGCTCTTCTGGCAGCACCACCCAGGCTTTGTCGGCCTGGGGTAAATAGGCTCTCACGGCCCAAACGGTTTGACCGTCTTGCTGCACCATGTGCGGCCCCAGGATCTCAAAGGGGTCGTGGTGCTGGTTCCAGACAATCCGGTCAATCTGCTCAGCGTCAACGGTTGCAGGCATATTATTAAAGGTCCACAGGGGGATATAACGGTCTGTGTGAATTTACTATCTGCGGAATAGAGTAACAAAACTTAGCGATTCCCACAGGGAAATTTTCGCGGATCTTGGCTGGTTTGCCCCCTATCGTAAGAAAGGGAGCACGGGTTTGAGGAGACGCCTCAGCTGCAAAAGTTGAATTAGTTCAGCGATTTCAGGGTTAACAATCGGCTCAGTGTTGGGGGCGCGCAGGTGCTCTTGCAGGGCAGCGTAGTCGGTCGCCGAGATTGGTGCTCCATCTAGGGGCGATCGCGCCTCCGTAATGACCTCTGTGCGCAAAATTTCTTCAGGAATTTCATCGGGAGGCGGTAGTGCCAGGGCACAATCCCCTAGGACGACCAGCGTTCCTAGACAAGTTAATGCGCGGTACAAACGGGGCATAGGCAGGCGGCATGACATGGCTCCAGTATTACCATAGCCTGCTGAGACACCTCTAACGGCTCCGTAGTCTAGGTCGGCCTTGTGCTAGGCTGCATGGCAGATTTGTGTGTTCGTTGTTTCCCTAAGGGAGGTTGCATGGGTTTTCTACGGTTGTTTCCTGTGGGAGTAGTAGCGCCTGTGGCCCTGGTGGGGCTATTGGCTGGCCCGGCAGCGATGGTTGCCCGCGCCGATACCGTGCTAGAGGAGGCGGGCACCATTTATCCGGCAGAGTCTACCTATACTTTTGAGGGCACAGCCGGGCAGGTGATGACAATCACCCTAGCCAGTGAGGACTTTGATCCCGTGTTGTCGCTAATGGGTCCAGGAGAGGCCGAGCTTGCCTCTAACGATGATTTTGGCGGCACGCTAAACTCAACCATTATTCTTGAGTTGCCTGAGGACGGTACCTACACCGTGGTGGCCCGTTCGTTTTCGGGGCAGGGTGGTGACTATGACCTGGTTGTACGCACCTCTACTGAGTTTGAGGTGACCTATGCTGAGGCCGAGGCCCTAGCTCTGGCCGAGGACTACCCTGGGGCCATTGCTGCCTACACTGAGGCGATCGCCATTGACCCCGATCAGTCGTCGGCCTACCTAGGGCGGGCCCAGGCCACGCTAGGGCAGGTGTATGTGGAGCAGGGCGATGCGGTAGAAGGGCCAGAGGATATCCCCGTAGAAGCGCGAGAGTCAGTAATTGCCGATTTTGAGCAGGCTGCCACCCTCTTTGAGGCGAATGGGTCTGAAGACTGGGCCGCTTCCCTGCGAGAGCAGGCAGAGGTGCTGCGCAATGTCGAGAGCCCACAATAAGCTAAAACTCTTCAGCAACTTTTCCGGACGGAGTCTCGTCTCAGGTGAAAAGGTGAATGGTAGATGCACCCTGAAAAGTCCCACTGGCTAAGGCCGGGGGATTTTTTTTGCCTATGCCTTTTTTTGGCACAGCTCCTGGCCAACAGATTTATTCAGCTTAAGCAAAAAAAGGGATGCCAGCAGTAGCTCGCATCCCCGAGGGTGTTCTAGAAATATAACCAGAAGGCTATTGCTGAGCCTAGTTACGACGACACTTTGCGGTAGGGCACAGCGGTGGCAATGTTGATCTCGCCGGTCGATACGCGCGCTGGTGCAGCACCAGTGGCCCCAATACTGCGGGCCATGCCCAGGAAAGCCTGAGGGTTGCCAGCGGTAACCTTCTTTTCTTGGGGAACGTAGCGCTTGACTTGTGACTGCCACACAATCTGAGGGAAGCCCAGCAGGTTGCGGTGGTAGGCGTCGTAGCGGGGGTTCTTGATGTGGATGGGGCGCTCGCCTTCGGGACGACCGGGCAGGACCCGACGCTTTTGGTAAGGCACGGTGTTGTAGCCGAAGCTGGTGAGGTACTCTTCGCTGTCGAGCAGCTCATCCACTAGGCCTTTGATGCCCTTGTTGGCCACGACGATAGACCAGGCAATTTTTTCGCGATCGCTGTACACGTCGCGGCCCAGAATTTTTTGGACGCAGTGTTCAACAAACTTATAGTTGCTGTTCTTCTCGAAGAAGCTGTTGTAGAAGGTAGGCGACAGCGCCAGGCCACGAATAAAGTCGCGCACGGTAATTTGGCCGTTGCGCAGCTGCGACTCCAGAAAGGTCTGGCGATCGCACTTAAACGCGTGGAAGAACATCTGCCGATAGGCTGCATTAATCAGCGCATCCATGTCGCTGGTATCGTACAGGTCATCGGTGGAGAAAATTCTGGGCTGTTCGTCGCCGCCGATTTCGTAAGCCGCAACGCGCTGATTTTGACTGGACGGGGAATAGTTTAGTAACGGAAGAGACACGTTTGAATCTCCAGAATCTTAGGAAAATTTACAAACTTTAAGGATGATCATACGGGAATGGCTGCCGCGAACCTGAGCAATCTGAGCAAATCAACATAGTCCTTAACATTCCACCGGTGTGGACACTGTAGCGCTTGCTATAGCTCAGGGCTGGGTCATGCGGCGGGGGACGATCAGCCTGTCAAACTCCGATTCTGAGACGTAGCCTAGGGCCAGGGCCGCCTGCTTCAGGGTGAGGTCGTGCTCAAAGGCGTGGTGGGCAATCTGGGAGGCCTTGTCGTAGCCGATGGCTGGGTTCAGGGCGGTGACCAACATCAACGACTGCTGCACATACTGGTCGATTCGTTTCAGGTTGGGGGTCATGCCAGCCACCAAAAACTCTGTGAAGTTGTGGCAGCTGTCGGTCATCAGCCGCGCCGATTGCAGCAGATTAAAGATCATCATCGGCTTATAGACGTTCATCTCTAAATAGCCGCTGGCTCCGGCAAAAGCCACCGCTGCGTCGTAGCCCATGACCTGTACCGCTACCATCGCTAGGGCCTCGCACTGGGTAGGGTTGACCTTCCCTGGCATAATCGATGACCCCGGTTCGTTTTCCGGGAGCTGTAGCTCGGCAAACCCGGCCCTGGGGCCGCAGCTGAGCAGGCGAATGTCGTTGGCAATCTTGTAGAGCGACACCGATAGGGTTTTGAGCACGCCGCTGGCCATCACCACAGCATCGTGGGCACCCATGACGGTGAACTTGTTGGGGGCGCTGACGAAGGGTAGCCCAGTGATGGCAGCAATGTGTTCGGCAGCCGATTCCGCAAAGCCTGGCCCGGCGTTGATGCCGGTGCCGATCGCCGTGCCCCCCAGGGCCAGCTCGTACAGCCCTGGCAGGCACCCCTCAAGGCGTTTCAGATTGTCGTCGAGCATGCCCACATAGCCCGAAAATTCCTGACCCAGGGTGAGCGGTACGGCATCCTGCATGTGGGTGCGACCAATTTTGACGATGTCAGCCCAGACCTGAGCTTTTTCGTCCAGGGCATCCCTCAGCCGAGCGACGGCGGGGCTCAGGGTGTGGACGAGGGCCTGGGCGGCAGCGATGTGCATAGCCGTAGGAAATACATCGTTGGACGACTGGGACATATTGACGTGGTCATTGGGGTGAATGGGGTTTTTGCTGCCCAGTTCGCCGCCTGCCCGCTCGATCGCCCGATTGGCGATCACCTCATTGACGTTCATGTTGCACTGGGTGCCGCTGCCGGTCATCCACACGTGGAGCGGAAAGTGATCGTCGAGGGTGCCGTCGAGCACCTCTTCGGCGGCCTGGACGATCAAGTCAGCTTTTTCCTGGGGCAGTTTGCCCAGGTCAGCGTTGGCTAAGGCTGACGCTTTTTTGGCGATCGCGATCGCATGCACCACCTCCAACGGCATTTTGTCTTGGCCAATGGAAAAATAGCGAATAGACCGCTGGGTTTGGGCGCCCCAGTAGCGGTCGCTGGGCACGGCGATCGCCCCCATGCTGTCGGTTTCCTGGCGGGTGGGTGGTTGTGATTCGGCCATTGAGGGTATTTTTCAGCGCGCTATTCTCCGATTCAACCACAGGGCAAAGCCCTTGAGCGCCTTTCCACAGAAAAGCTCCGACGCCATGGGTAGGTCGCCGGAGCATTGTGGGTAATTTTGAGATGTTGAGATTAACTGGCCTAACCCTGCTTTTTGCGGACTAGCCCAGCGGCGCTCAAGCCCACCAGCACTAGGGCTGCGGTAGATGCCGGTTCTGGCACGGTGATGCTGGGTTCTTCGGGGGTAAGTCCGCCCTTGGCAACGAAAATCGACGCATGGGATAGATCTTTGCCGTCAAAGGTGGCCCAGGTGCCACTTCGGGTGCCGGTGTTGCCGTCTACGTAGTAAGCGGTGTAAGCGTTGCCAGCTTTGAGGCTAATTACAAAGGGGGTCGTAATTGCCTGGCTCACGCTCCATGTGCCGGTGCCTTTGCCGGTCTGCACCCAGCTAAAGCCAAAGTCTTGAGACTCAACCCCAGCACTACCGGGCAGAAAGGAAAGCTGGCCGCTGTCGTATTTACCACCGGACACCCAGCCGCCTGCATCTCCAAAACTTTGGTTGAGATAGGTTGTCAATTCAGTACTGAGACTGCTGCTAAAATCATTGCCCGATGCCCTCAAACAGTTCGTATGGCTGAGGAATGACCCTCCAGCTAGCGGGTTGCTGGTTATAGAGCCACTGGCACAGGCGAGAGACGCTGTCTGCTGATTGGCAGCCGACGGGGTGGTGGCAGCCGGTGGAGTGGTGGCAACCGGTGGAGCAGTGACAACCGGTGGAGTGGTGGCAACCGGTGGCTGACTGGTTTGATTCCCTTTCCCATTGCCATTGCCATTCGCTTTAGCTGTTGCTTCGGGAGCGATTGCCCCCAGCAGACCCACAAGCGCTAGGACAAATCCTAAGGTTTTGAACATTCTCATGCTGGGCAAATCCTCCTTGAATAGGCACTGTAGGCAGTAGCCATAGACGAAAGGGGGCGTTTGCGTCTGATGGTCTCTCCGAGACAGATACAGGTTTTAGGTGTACTTCTTTACTAAAACACTCTCCGTAACGGACTGTGTAGGTCAAATTACGGAGCTTGGCGGCAGTTCACTAAGACTTTATGAAGAGCCTAGCGGCGGCGCTGTTTGCTGACCATTTTGCGGGAGAGGCGCAGGTTGATAGCTTCGCGCTCGGCCCAATCTTGCAGCACCCGCAGAAAAATATGCTTATCTTGGCCCTGAAGTACGGCGGTTTGATCGGCGGTTTCAATGCTGTAGGGGTAGCCACCGCCGATAATCACCTCACCCCTCACCCAGTTGAGGTATTGAGTAATATGGCCGCTTTCCCACATCCACCGCGGCATTTCGAGCCTTACGGGGTGACCGTCGCGAGTGGTTTTGAGATAGGTAAAGGCAATTTGATCGCCATAGTCGTTGTATTGATCCAAAACGCCGCCGCGATCGCACTGAAACACCGCACTGCGATCGCCCCACTCCATCAGCCGCGCCAGCAGTTGGGCGTCGTGAATGCCCTCGGTGGCCTCTAGCCCATAAACGTGGTGCAGCATTGTGGTCAGGTCACGGGCGTAAGATGTATCAACATAGCCCACTAGGGGAACTCGACGGCGATCGCTGGCCTCCAATAGGGAAAGAATCGACTGCACGTAGGCGGTTTGACTCTCCTGGTCAAAGGCTTCGGCAAAGGTGACCACCAGCGCTCCATCGAAAAATACCAGGGTGCGCTCTGGGTCTGGGCAGGCATTGATGTATTCCACCAGCCGCGCCACTTCCATTTGAAAGCGACGAATGTTGACGCGGCGCTCCACCGGTTGAGCCGGGTTTGGCCCCAGATCGGCAGGGGTCATGAGGTCAACCCGCACATCTTTCTTGTAGGGGCGGGTGGCGCTGTGAGGGTTCTCAAACCAGCCAATTTGCAGCAGCGCAATCGGGATAGAAATATCTTTGCCAGGGGAGATTTGAGAGCCATCCACCGCAAAGGTGGTGATGTCTTCCAGCACGGTCTGCACCCACTGGGCGCTCTGTTCGCGGTTCGTCCAGCGATCGCCCACCGGGCCAGATTCGGTGAAGAAGAACGGCAAGATTCCCTTCTCGACGGCGATCGCCTCTAGGGGCCGGGCTCCCACTGGCCCGGAGTGGACATCTAGCTGAGCGAGCTGCTTGGGGTGGGGCAGGGCGGCAAACTCAATCCACGCTCGGTTGTAGGCGTGCATCAGCTCAAACTTAGCCCGACTGAAGGCGCTAAAGGCATCCCGCTTTTGGTCGAGCAGGGCTTTAATTTGGCTGGAACTCACTGGCATAACCCATCCATCGCTTAGAACACCTGTATTAACGGCTGATTCTAGCGGGTTTGCTGGGGCTTGTCACCCAGGGCACTTAGGTAGTAGCGATCGCTAGGCTACAAATGTCTGTCTGCGATCGATGGTAAGGTGCGATCGCCTGTCCGCTGCTGAGATCGAGCAGACAAGGTGGAGCCGGCGTTTCTAACTTCAAAGTTCAGTATCTTTCCCATGTCTAGAGCGATTGGCCCTGGGCAGTCTATAGATAGAGCAATCAACCTCAAAACACTATGGCCCTTAAGCTTTATCTGTTGGCATCGCTGATGGTTTTTCTTCTGGCCATTGGCTCATTTTTGACCGATCCATCGAACCCCAAAAGCCGCCTCAGCAGCTGGGCTTTTCTGGGTTTGGCCGTGGCGCTTAGCCCTATCACCCTGCCTAACATGCTGATTAAGCGAATGAGCAAGCCTCGCTCATCCGCTTCCATGCGCCTGTCATCCTCTAGAGCCTGAAGCGAAAACATCCTTTCAGGCTCTAGAGCTAAACCCGGTGCTAGTGGTGATGATGACCATGATCATGGCTGTGACCGTGATCATGACCGGGTAAATGGTGGTCGTGGCTGTGACCATGATGACTGTGCACCGCTGCCGCCTGAGACACCGCCAGGGAAGGATTGATAGCTAGAGCATCTTCCTCTAACAGATCGGCAATGTGCTTGTCGGCCCAGGTGGCCGCCATAGCCAGGAAATCGGGGCGATCGTTGACGCAGGGCATCTGCACATAGGTGACGTCGGGTCGCTTGCGGCGCAGCCCTTCGATAATGTGCTCGACATCCAGCAGGGTTTCGTGGTTTTCGGTGGCAAAGCCAATGGGCATAAACACCAGGGCGGTGGCTCCCAGGTCGATCAGATTGCGAGCCGCCAGGTCAGCGTTGGGCTGGGTCCATTTGATCAATGGGGTATCGTGGTTGAGCCAGCCGACTGAAATCAGTGGGTACTTATAGATCAGGCGATCGCGCACTTTGTCGTAGAGCTTTTGGCTCTCGTCAATGCCGGAGGTAAAGCCCTTGGCCTCGTGGGGGCAGCCGTGGTTCATCAGCACGATGCCGGTTTGGGAGGGCAGGTGGGCCACGGCCAGGTGATCTTTAATCTTTTCTTCGACCATGGTGGCCAGCAGGTCAATGTAGTCGGGGGCATCAAAGAATGAAGGGATGTAGCGCATGCCCTGCACCCAGTGCTCGGTGCCGTCGGAGAGCTTCACCAGCGCCTCGTTCACCTGTTCGATCGCGATGCCGCTGGTGAAGATCGAATCGACCACCAGCAGGGGATAGATCAGGAGTTTGTCGTATCCCTCTTGCTTGATCTGCCCTAGCACCTGGTCGGGCAAGAAGGGCTTACAGAAGTTGAAGGCTTTGAATACCTTGATGCGATCGCCCCAGCGTTCCTGTAGGTTGGCCTCAATGCCGGCCCGCTGGGCCTCAAAAATAGCGTTGTGGGGGGAGATAAAGTTGCCGTGCTGGTGGCTCCACTCGTGCAGGTCGAAGGCAGCCAGTAGCTTGGCCAGCGGCGGATAAACCCAGGTGGGCACCGGGGCAAACTTAGCCGTCAGCAAATTTAGGGCTTGCTCGTTGTAGTTAGCAAAGTCGTCATAGCTCTCAACTTCGCCATAACCCATGAGCAGTACAGCGACCTTGCCGCTGCCACTAGGGGAAGTAGAACGTTCAGACGATTGGATAACGTCGGGGGTTGCAACCATGCGATGGCCCTCTCGGAGATGTCTTTCTCCCATAGGCTAACATCCCCCTACCGGGGATGTTGTTAATAAAACCCGCAGCTTGGCCAGGAGAGGATAGAGGAACAGAAAGACCAGGGAATAGCGCAGTGGAGCGATCGAAGGACTCCTGATAGCAGCTGTGGCCTGCCCAGTAGGCAAACCACTCTCTCGGCAGACTTACTGAGCCGCACCAATAAGACTGGAGCGATCGCTACCTGTTGGCGCCAGAAACACTGCCCTCCTCAGTGCGCTAGGGCTCGCTTAAGCGTTAAGGCATTGCCTGCGGCACGACAGCGCACTCTGAATCACGTACGGTGCCGTCAGGCATGATGGTTTGACAGAACTTAGCACCCGTCAGGTTGGCCTTAGTCAGGTTGGCCCCGGTCAAATTGGTGTAGCGCAGGTTGGCCCAGTAGAGGTTGGCGTGGCTTAGGTCGGCTTTGGTAAGGTTAGCGCCCTCTAAATTGGCATGGCTCAGATCGGCGTGGTCAAGACAACAGTCGCGCAGGTCAGCATTAATCAGCGTGGCGCGGTGGCAGTGAACTTTGCGCAGGTCAGCTTCGCGTAGGACGGCATTGGCCAAAGAGGCACCGCGCAGGTCGGCCTGGGCCAACGTAATTTGATAGCCATCAATGTGGGTCAGGTCGGCCTGGTAAAGGTTGGCCCGCGTCAGGTTAGTGCGCCGCAAGTCAGCATTGGCTAGGTGGGCAGCGGCCATATTTAAGCCCTGCAAATTTAGACCGTGCAGGTCGCGGGCACCAGCCTGGTAGTAGCGATTGACCAGTTCTCTTAGGGTAGCTGGGGTCATTGCGGTAATGCCCTTTAGATGTAGTGTCAAAAAAAGTGCAAAAAACAATGGGAGCAGTCATCAGACCTACCCCCATTGTCGCGCTGCGATCGCACCAGCGCACCCAGCATTACAAGAATGCTACATTTTCAGGTCAGCCTAGACGGCTCCAACACCCTTGCCGCGCTCATCGGACTCGGTGGTTACCTTGCCTTTTTCTTCGTTTTGATTAATTTCGCGTAGTTCAGCCTTACGGCGAGCTGTTTCGGCCTCTGCTTCTTCACGTAGGTCGCCGGGCTCGTTGATATACATCTCAGGCTCGATGGGGTAGTTGTTAGCGAGGCCCTCTTTATCTACAGTTTGACCACCGCTGGGGTCAATAGAACTGTGGGTCTCATCGCGAGTCTGCTTAAAGTTGCCACCCTCACGTTCTTTGCGGGCAGCAGTTTCCGCTGGAATAATGTGCGGATCGTAGTTGTCGCTTTCAGCTCTAGGATTAGACATTAAAACCTCCGGTGGAGAATATAATTAAGCGATTTAAGGGGCAAAGTTCTCAGTTGCTTACCCATCGCTGATGCAACTTTAGAGCGATACCTCCCCCGCTTGTATCTACCAAGGGGATGAGCCGATTACTATGCCGTTTGAAGGAGAAGCCATGCCTTGTTTTTTGATGGCTAGAATAAAATCATGCTGCTGTCGTTGAGCGGAATGATAGCTGAAGATTAGTTTCTAAGAAAAGGATGTCTAATGATACTGGAAGTCGCTGTTCTAACGATTAAGTTAGGTGCTCAAGTTGAATTTGAGAATGCTTTTCAAAGGGCTTTCAATATCCTTGCCGCTATGCCTGGCTATATTTCTTGCGAATTACAGCGCTGTATCGAAGCTAAAAATCGGTACGTGCTGCTGGTGCGTTGGCAAACTCTAGAAGACCACACTCTAGGGTTTCGACAATCACCAGAGTATCAAACCTGGCGTGCTCTATTGCATCATTTCTACGAGCCCTTTCCCACAGTTGAGCACTATGAAACCGTATTGAGCCATGAAAGTCTTCCCTGATCTTGAAACCCCAAGGCTGTGGCTACGCCAGGCGACCGAAGCCGACACCGATGCTATTTTTTCGCTCTTTTCAGACTCCAGGGTAACTCAGTTCCACGACCTCAATACCTTCACTCAGCTCGATGATGCTAGGGCGCTCATGGAACGACGCAAAGTAGGATTTGAAACCGATCGCGGTATCTGCCGATCGATTGCCCTCAAGTCTAGCAATTCTATCATTGGCTTCTGCGGATTTACCTGAACTATGAGCTGGCCAGCCAGTATTGGCGACAAGGCATGATAACTGAAGCATTAAGCGCCATCTTAAACCACGGCTTTGAAGTAGAGGATTTAGATAATATTGTTGCGGAGGTGATGCTAGAAAATACTGCCTCTCAACAGCTGTTAAAGAAGCTGGAATTTCAAAGTCAGGGCGTGCTTAAGAACCGTAGTTTTTGGAAAGGAGGACATCACGATTCAGAACAGTTTTTGTTGTCCAAACCGCAGACCTAAGTGGTAGCCTTTTTCCAGCTAAAGTCATCCTAAAAGTGCTCCACATTGGGCAGGGTCGCTGTTGCTATGCTGTGGGCTGCTTCGCCGCAGGTGCGGGGGGAAGGCAACAGCTTGGTGGGGTTGGCCAACATCTCAGGGTCAATAGCTTTTCGCACCCAGCCCATGGTCTCCAAGTCCGTGGGCGAAAACATGTCGGGCATATAGCAACGCTTGTCGGCCCCAATGCCGTGCTCACCTGAAATGCTGCCACCCACCCGCACGCACAGCTTGAGAATGTCGCCGCCCAGGTCTTCGACCTGCTCTAGCTGACCAGGAATAGCATTGTCGTAGAGAATCAGCGGGTGCAGGTTGCCGTCCCCGGCGTGAAAGACGTTAGCCACTCGGTACCCGTGCTTGTCACCCAAGGCCTCAATTTCTTTCAGCACGTAGGGCAGCTGGGTGCGCGGAATGACGCCATCCTGCACGTAGTAGTCGGGGCTGAGCTTTCCCATGGCGGCAAAGGCGGCCTTGCGGCCCTTCCACAGTCGCAGGCGCTCCTCAGCGTCGGTGGCGATGGTGATCGTGCGCGCCCCGTTCTGGCGGCAGAGGTTAGCAATGCGATCGCCCGTAGCCACCACCTCCGCTGGCAATCCATCGATCTCAATTAGCAAAATCGCCGCAGCGTCGCGGGGGTAGCAGTTGGTGGCCACCACATCTTCCACCGCGTTGAGGCTAAAGTTGTCCATCATCTCCATCCCAGCGGGGATGATGCCCGCGCTGGTGATTGCCGACACTGCCTCCCCGGCGGCCTCTACTGAGGTAAAGTCGGCTAGCAATACCTGGATTGACTGAGGCGCTTTGAGAATGCGCAAGGTAATTTCGGTGGCGATGCCCAGAGTGCCCTCAGACCCAACAAACAGCCCGCATAGGTCGTAGCCAGGGGTTTCGGCCACCTCGCCGCCGAGGTTGACAATGTCGCCCGTGGGCAGCACCACCTTTAGCCCCAGCACGTGGTTGGTGGTCACCCCATACTTGAGACAGTGCACCCCGCCCGAGTTTTCGGCCACGTTGCCCCCCACCGAGCACACTGACTGGCTAGAGGGGTCAGGGGCGTAGTAAAAGCCTGCCCCGCTTACGGCCTGGGTTACCCAGTTGTTGATCACCCCCGGCTGCACTACCACCCGCTGGTTGTCGAGATCCACCGAGAGAATCTGGTTCATGGTGGCGATGACAATCAGCACCGAGTCCTCGATGGGCAGTGCCCCGCCCGAGAGACCAGTGCCTGCGCCCCGTGCCACAAAGGGCACCTGAAAGCGATCGCAGATCTTCACCACCGCCGCCACTTGCTCCGTGGTTTTGGGCAACACCACCACAGCGGGCCGCTGGCGATAGCTCGTCAGACCGTCGCACTCGTAGACCAATAGTTCTTCTTTGCGGCGCACCACGCGATCGCCCCCCAGAGCGGCGCTAAAGGCGTCAATAATCGGTGTCCAGTCAAGGCGCGATCGCTCTGCTACGGTCATGGCCCACACTGCTCAAGATGTCTGTGATCCTAACCCGAACTGCCGTCACCTAGCGGCGCAATGGTTTCGATTAAGCGCTCGACCGTCTCGCCGAGTGACCTAACCGATGAATTCGCCCGTCATTCAACAAACTGACGGTTGCTCGCCCTAGGTTTCAGATTCATCGGACGTCTTCCGACGAATCATGTTCTCGCCCTCAAGCATGCGCTTGGCTGCATCCAGCAGCATTTCCTCCAGGTAGGGCTTGGTAAAGTAGCCCTTAGCTCCTAGATCAACCGCCATCTGCCGGTGGCGGTCTGCCCCCCGGGAGGTCAGCATCGCGGTGGGAATCTGGCTCAAGGCGCTGTCTTTCTGCATGCGAGAGAGCAGCTCTAGACCGTCCATACGCGGCATTTCAATGTCGCAGAAGACCAGGTCGCAAGGCAAACCGGAGCGTAGTTTTTCCCAGGCTTCTTGACCGTCGCGGGCCTGCTCGACCCGGTAGCCGATCTTATTGAAGCTCATCGACAGCAGTTCGCGTACCGTAATCGAGTCGTCCACAATTAGAACCGTTGGGTCGGTGTGGGCCACGGTCTCGACCGGTTCCTCATCCACCGTCTGGGTCCACAGCGAGGTCGAAGCATCGCGGCGCAGACGACCGCTGGCCAGATCGATCAGCTCCAGCACGTCAGCGATCGGCATGACCCGCCCGTCACCTAGCACCGTGGCACCAGCGATGCCAATGGGTTTGGGCACCGGCCCTTCTAACTGTTTAATCACAATCTCCTGCTCACCAATCACCTGGTCAACCTGGAGCGCGATAAAGGTGCTGGCGCTGCGCAACACCACCATGGAGACCACGTCTTCATCCTGGGGGCCACCGTAGACCCGACCCCGACCCAAACTGCGGTTGAAGCGCAGCAGATCGCTAAGAGGGCGGAAGGGCAGCAGCGTATCGCGCCAGAGAATGCAGGCGTGACCCTGGGCGTCGGTTTGAATGCGCTCCTTGGGCACGTCAAACATATCCTCAACCCCATCCATTGGGAAGGCGATGCGGGCCTGGTTGTTGACGCAGCTCAGGGCCTTGGTAATGCTCAGGGTAAGCGGCAGACGAATAGTAAAGCTGGTGCCTTTGCCCACTTCAGATTCGACGGTGATCGAGCCGCGAATGTCGGATAGAGCGGTGCGCACAACATCCATGCCCACGCCGCGGCCAGAAAAGTCATCGGCCTGATCGCGGGTGCTAAAGCCCGGCAAAAACAGCAGATCGTAGACCTCAATTTCAGTCATGGTTTGGGCTTCGGCGGGGGTAATTAGCCCCTGCTTGAGGGCCTTGGCCTTGACCACCGCTGGGTTGATGCCGCCGCCGTTGTCGGCGATGTAGATGACGGTTTGGTTGCCCTGGTAGAAGGCGCGCACGGTAATGGTGCCTTCTCGGCCCTTGCCTGTGGCCAGGCGCTCTTCGGGCGACTCAATGCCGTGGGTAATAGCGTTATTGACCAGGTGGGTCATGGGGTCGTAGAGTCGCTCTAGAATCATCTTGTCGATCAGGGTGTCGCGCCCTTCGACCACTAGTTGGGCCTCTTTGCCACACTTGAGCGAAATATCGCGCACGGCGCGGGGCAGGCGATCGGCGGTTTGGCCAAAGGGCACCATGCGCGCCTTGTTGAGGCCCTCTTGCAGCTGGGTCGTCACCTGGCGAAACTGACGGGCTATCTGGTCGGTGGAGTCGATGGTGAACTCAATGTCCGACGAGGCTTCCCGCACCCGCACAATCAGCTCAATCATCTCCTGGGAGAGAGTGTGGAAGCCAGTGAAGCGATCCATCTCAAGGGCGTCAAAGGTGGCCCCGGTGGCGTGGCTACTGCCCCCTCGATCCGAGGAGGAAACTCCCAGGGCAAAGGCCTGACGGTTGGCAATCAGCGAGCTTTCCAGCAGCGATCGCTCATACAAATCGCGCATGCGCTGCCCGACATCGTTGAGCTGCGAGACCTGGTGCAGCAGGTTGTCGAGAAACTGCCGCAGGCGTTCCTGGTCTTGCTCTAGGGAGTTACGGTTGACCACCAGTTCCCCCACCAGGTTGCTGAGGGTGTCGAGGTGACCCACCGAAACGCGCATGGTTTGGTCGGTGGTGTTGGTGGCCCGGCGGGGCGATCGCCGGGATGACTGCATTGATGAGGCCCGCCGAGCCCCCAGACTGGGAGCCGATCCGCCAAGCTGGTCGGCTTCTTCTAACAGCTTCTCAAGATCGCCAAATTCGGCATCGTTGCTGTCAAAGCTGGCCGTGGATAGCCCATTGTTCGTCTGCCCTATAGCCCCTGTGTCGGTAACGGGGGCTTCTTCCCCTAGCAATGCCTCTAGGTCATCAAAGCTGTCGTCGTCTCCACCAAAGTCATCGAAGCTTTGGCTAGCGGGCGGCGGGGTAGTCTCGGTGTGACCGTTGCCATTGTGTGCCTCTCCCTCAAACATCTCAAAGACATCGTTGGAGAGTCTTAGATCGTTGCTCAGAGGGCTGTCTGAGTCAGCAAACAGGTCGGCCTCAAGGACAGGTTCATCGAGCAAGCTTTCTAAATCGGCAAAGCTGGCTTCCTCCATTGATGCCTCGGCCCTCCATCCCTCAACCTCAAAAGAGGCAGCGGTCAGCTCGACCCCCTGGTCATCATCACTGGGGACGTCGAAACTAGCGTCAGCCTCAGTTGCCGTCAACTCAGGCTCCACGGCGACGGCGTCAGGGGCATCATCAAAGGCGCGGTCAAAAGCACTATCGGTCAGGTTCAGCTCCCCAAAGGGATCATCTAGTAAAGCGTCCGTCTCCCCAAAGGGGTTCGCAGTTTCTGCCGCCGTGTCTACGCTAGGTGCCTGGCCATCCTCAGTAGGCAGATTCGGCACCTCAGAGCTAAAAAGCCCGTTATCGCTACTGGAGCCACCGCTGCTTGAGCTATCTAGATCGAGTTCTAGGTGTAGCTCCGGCATGGTATGGGCATCGTCATCGTTGATGAAATCTTCATCTGGAAGGGCATCAAAGAAGCTATCGACCTCGCTGATGTCGCCCCCAGCCGCCTGGGCCTCAGCGGACTCGCCCATATAAAAGAAATCATCCAGAGGCGCGGCGGCCATTTCCTCAACGACAACGCTAGGACCATCGTCAAGAAAATCTGCCAGGGGGTCTAGGTTGGTTTCTGATGCGATCGCAGTCTCTGGGGCCGTATCTCCGGTGAGCAAGTCGGTCAAAGTGATAGAGCCTGTGCTTAAATTGGGCTCGCTCCCCGCAGCAGGCTCGATGCCTGCTCCAGCATCAAGGTCGTAGCCAAACAAACTGGCCATATCGTCGATGGCAGAGTTCTCAGTGGTGTCAGGTTCACCAACGACCGCTTCAGTAGCAAACAAATCGGCAAACTCAGAGTCGTCACCATCGGCGGTGACGTCATCGTCTAGGTCTAAATCGTCTAGGGAACCATCGGACAAATCCTCGTCCCAAATGTCCGCCAGGCTTTCGGAGGCACCCTCAAACAGGTCGGCCAGACTGTTAAGTTCGGCTGCCCCTACCTCTGGCCCTATGCTGCCAGTTGTTCCCTGGGGCATAGCTGGTTCGGCGGGTAGCGGCGTGTCAAACTGGCCAAAGACCGACTCTAAACCGGTTTCGGTCACATTGTCGGCGCTGTCTAGCGCCAGGTCTTCCAGCCAGCTTTCGGTGTTGGTTAGGACCAGATCGTCGGCGTTGACTTCTTCCGCAGCAGCAAACAAATCGGCGAGGTCAGGCCCGTCAGAATTGTCGTTAAGCGCTTCTGCCAGTAAAGCATCGAGGGTAGAGTCATCGGGACCGAACTCAGGCTCAGCCTGCGCGGGAAGCAGGTCTTGGAGCGTTCTAGATGCAGCTACTTGGGTAATGCCTCCAGCTAGCACCTGGTCTTGAGCCTGCTTAAGGTCTTTGATGACTACGGGCGCTAAGGTGCGGTAGGTCTGGGCCGGGTTAGCGATCGCCCCCTCTACCACCTGCGTCAGGGCGCACCACTGGGCCAGCTCAAACTGTTCGCCTAGGCTGTGCAGGCGCTGGCATAGCCGACTGAGGGCCTGGCGAGAACTGCTGTTGTCGGGCTGCTTAAAGGTGGCCAGCATATCTCGCAGCAGCGCTGGAACATCGCTGCGAAACACAAGCTGAAGGGCGCTGGTTTCGGGGTGAGGTGCTGCCGCTACCGTTGCAGGACGCGGCGGCGGAGCGGTGGGAGCGGCGGCTGGGGCAGCGGCTACTAGTGAATTGATGTGAGCTTCAGCCTGCACAAAAATGGGCTCCAGGGGAGCCATGATTTCTTGAGCTTGGTCATTGGTGAGGCCAAAGGGGCTCTGTAGCTGCTCTAGCTGCTCTTGCAGCCCGTCGAAAATTTGCAGCAGCATGGTTTCCAGGTCGCGATCGGGGCGCATCGGCGACTCTTTCATCACCTTGAAGAAGTCTTCCATGCGGTGACTGGTGCGCTGAATGCTGTTTAGCCCCAGCATGGCCGCCCCGCCTTTCACCGAGTGGGCCGCCCGAAACACCTCGTTCATCATCTCAGAGTCGTTGAGGGTGTCCGTCAGATTCAGCAAACCCTGCTCGATGGTGTTGAGATGATCCTTGGCTTCTTCGATGAAGTACCCCAAGATGCGTTTTTGATCTTCAGGCGACATGTCAATTCCCCTCTGAATGCTTTTTGACCGCGTCCGGCTCGCTCCCGTTGACTAACTGCACCTAGCTATCTGTTTTATTCACTTTAAAGCGCTCCACGGAGGTCAGCAGATCGCGGGCAACCCCCACCAGGTTTTGCAGCGAACCCGACACCCGCTGGGCCTCCTGGGAAGTCTCCTGGGCCGTGAGTTCTACCGATTGCATCACCTGGGCTACGGCGCGGGAGGTCTCGGTCTGCTCGACGGTGTCAGCGGTAATCGATCGCACCAGCACGTCAATGCGGTTCGACACTTGGATAATGTCTTCGAGCGATCGCTTCGCCTGCTCCGCCAGTCGGGTGCCCTCAATCACCTGCTGGGTGCCCTCTTCCATGGCGGTCATTACCCCGCCCGTCTCACTTTGAATTTGCAGCACGATCTGCTCAATCTCTTTAGAGGCCTTGGCGGCGCGATCGGCCAGCTGCCGCACTTCGTCCGCCACAATGGCAAAGCCGCGACCGGCTTCCCCAGCCCGCGCCGCCTCAATACTGGCGTTGAGGGCCAGCAGGTTGGTACGGGAGGCAATCTGCGAAATCAACGCCACAATCTTCGAAATCTCCTGGGAAGATTCCGCTAGACGCTTCACCTTGCGGGTAGTCTCGGCCACCGTTTCGCGAATCTCGAGAATACCGGCCACCGTCCGCTCCACCGACTCACCCCCCTTCAGGGCGGTAGACGACGCGGTACGGGCCACTTCCTCGGCCTCACGAGCACTTTCGGCCACCCGCTGAATCGAGTCGGTCATCACCTGCACCGAGTTCAGCGTCACCGCTAGCTCCTCCGCCTGGCGTAGGGCGTCTGCCGACAGACTGCGGGCAAAAATCTCGTTTTCCGTAGACCCCTTGCTCACCTGGCGAGCGGCCACACTCACCTGTTCCACAATCTCCCGCAGGTTTTGAATGGTGAGGTTAAAGGAGTCGGCTACGGCTCCGAGCACGTCAGCGGTTACCTCCGCCTGCACGGTCAGGTCGCCCCGAGCCGCCCCTTCCACATCGTCTAGCAGACGAATCACCTGGCGCTGGAGGTCTTCTTTGGCCTGCTCTTGCTCCTGGGCTTTGCGCTGGGCTTCGCTGGTGGTGGTTAAAATCACCCGCGACATCTTGTTAAAGCTGCTGGCCAGCCGACCAAACTCATCTTCGGTAAACACCGTGGCTCGAGCCGACAGATTGCCCCGAATAACTGTGTCAAACTGCTGCTGGAGGTCGTCAACACTGCGGCCTACCTGACGGTGGGCCAAGCGCCCCACCACTAGGGCTGAGCCAAATCCAGCTACTCCACCCGCTAAGGCCATCGCCGCATGCACGGCTTTGGGCATGGACCGTCCCGGCTGTAGGGTCGAAGCGGTGAAGTTAATGACGCCTACCGCTAGGGCCGAGGCCACCCCCGCCGCGATCGCCACGATCAGCTCTTTGGTGGGCAGCGGGGCATTGTCTAAAAAGCCTAGCCAGTCTTGCTCGGTGGTTACCGCTTCCACATCATGGCTATCGGTTTGGGTAAACACAGGCAGGCTATCGCTGGCACCGGCAATACTAAAAATATCGTCGTCGCTGATCACCGCCTGATCATTCATATCGCTGAGGTCAAAGGCTGAGGTGCCCCCGGTATAGCCGCTGTTGTCGTCGGTTGAGGTCAGCCCTGAGGTGCCCACCGAGGGCGTTGTAAACCCCGCGGAGCTGTCTGACAGCTCAAAGTCGGGTAAGTTGCCCAAGTCATCAAAGTCACTAAATTCGTCTAAAAAGTCAACGTTGCTGTTGGGCTGAGTGCCGTCGTCTAAATCTGACATGTATCCATTGTCGGCAAAGGCGTTGTAGTCGAGATCGGAGCTATCGCCAGCCGTGTCGAGATCGTCAGCCAGCAGGTCGGGCTCAGGGGCAAACACCGTCATGTCGTCGCCGCCATCATCGGCGGGGGGCCAGCCCTGGTCAAAACCGTGGGAGGCCAGATCTACGTCGCTGTAGAAGTCACCCCTCTGGGCCTCAGCGGCTCCGCCAAAGGGGTCGTCGGCACGACCCACCTCAAGGGAATCAAAAGAGGCATCATCATCGAAGGTGATGTCGCCTAGGCTCTCTTGGCCCTCAGTCCAGTTGCCGCTGGCAGAGTCAGCGCCAAAACCAAGACTGGCTCTGTCGTCAGGATCGGTGATGAAGAGGTCGTCGGTGGCAAACGGATCAGTTGCAAAAGGATCAGCCAGGGAGGGATCGCCAAACCCACCGTTGGCGATTGAACCGGGCATGTCGTCCTCAAGGCTAAAGTCGCCAAGGTCGAGGTGGCTATCTGACAATCCGGGGGCACGGTTAGCACCGACACTACTCTCTAAACCCATCGACATCGAAGCACCAGCATCGAAGAAGGTATCACCAGCATCGGTTTCGTAATCAATAGCCGTACCGGAGGATGCCTCTGCGGCAAACTGATTGGCATAGTCAAGACCGTTGCTGGCGTAGTCGACGTATTCTGGCTCTGAGGTGAGATCGAGCACAGCACTGTATTGGGCTGCGGCAACATCGTACCGCTGTAGGCCGTAGCAGTAGATATGGCCCCGCAGCAGCAGTACGCTAGGGTCTTCAGGGTAGTCGTCGGCCAGCTGATCGATAACTGCCGCAGCCTCCGAGTAGTTGCCCTGTACGTAGGCTCGTTCTGCTTTTTGATAGGCTTGAGAGTAATCGATGCCTGAAGCCATGGTCTTCTCCTGCCGGTGCAAATGTCCTAAGGGGGTTAAGGATGGGCTCAGCCTAGGTGGCCCAGCGGGCTGAGCGAATAACAGCAACGTGGTCAAGCAACCTAAGGGTTTTATTTTCCTCAGCGTCAATGACCCATTCACCGCGCAAAAATGGAGCCATTGTGTCGGGGCTATTGTCTGACACCCGAGTTTTGTCGGGATTGAGCCAGCGAGTGCCCACAATTCGGTTAACGGCCAAGCCTAGCATAGTTCCCTGATCTTCAATGGCGATGACCGAAATCTCTGGACGATCGGTGTTGAGCACTGATGAATACCCGAGAAATTGACCCAGATCAGCAACCCACACCACCCGTCCCTGCTCATTAAGAGTACCCAGCAGCAGGTGCGACACATTAGGTATGGGCGTAATGCGATCGGGGGGCTGCTCAATAATGCGACGAATGCCGGTGGCGGGCAGCGCAAATTCATCTTCGGGGGTGACGAAGAACCGTAAAAACAGCTCGCCATCGGGCGTTTCCAGCTCTTGCAGCTCTGGATCTTGGTCTTGCCCGGTCTGAGTGAGAAAGTCAGGATTGCCTACCATAAGCCTGTGGTTACGTTACTCTTTGTTGCGTCACTACTTTAGTGCTATCCCCTGAGCAGCTGCTTGACTGTGCCGACCAGCTCGGTGGGCTGAAAGGGCTTGGCAATGTATGCGTCTGCCCCCTGTTTCATGCCCCAGTAGCGATCGAATTCTTCCCCCTTGGATGAACACATGACTACTGGCACGTTTTGGGTAGAGGGGTCGGCTTTGATGCGGCGACAGAGCTCATACCCGTTCATGCGAGGCATGACAATGTCGAGGACAACCATATCTGGGCGGTGACTCTGCATTTGCTCAAGAGCCTCCATGCCATCGCTGGCTACGGTGACGCTGAGGCCGATGCCCCGTAGCAGCTCGGTAATCATTTCCCGCTGAGGAATACTGTCTTCTACCACCAGAACTGTACTCATAGGTTGATTCAAAAAAGGCCAGTTCAAGGGCCAGATATAAACCCTCAGGAACGCTGTGCAGCTACCGCCGATCAAGGCCTAAGACACAGATCGACCACGATTAAAAGCAGCCCCTAAGGGCTTTAACCTGTGACTCTAAAGTACCCTCAAACGCTGGCTATGCTGTCGGTTTCGAGAAATTAATCAGCTGGGTTGTTTAGATTATGGCGAATCTTATCGGAATTGATGCAAAAACCCTGGTTAGGCTAAGGAATGTTACTGGGGCAGCGGAGCCTTGCTAAAGTCGATGTCGAATTCGTCTTCAATGGCTTCAGCTAGCAGGGTGTCCGGGCGGGGGCGATTGAGGTCGCCAGGGCCAGCGTACTTTTCGACTAAGGCTAACAACTCGCCAGGGCCAAAGGGCTTGGTTAAGTAATCAGTTGCACCGACCATTCTGGCTTTAACCCGGTCTAAAAAGCCGTCCTTGCCGGTAAGCATAACGATGGGGGTTTGGCGAAAGGCACTAGAGTGCCTGAGCATAGCGCATAGCTCGTATCCATCGAGCTCAGGCATGGTGATGTCACAAAGAATCAGGTTGGGCTGGAGCTGAAACAGCAGGCCCAGGGCCTTGAGGGGGTTACC
Source organism: Leptolyngbya sp. (assembly GCA_003249105.1). GTDB lineage: Bacteria > Cyanobacteriota > Cyanobacteriia > Phormidesmidales > Phormidesmidaceae > Nodosilinea. The sequence continues at coordinate 24,058 of QBLT01000008.1, forward strand.
GATAGAGGTAGCTTCGTAGCCTTGGCCAGCGAGAATGCGCTCTACGGCCTGGCGAACAGTGGCGCTGTCATCGACACAGACAATCCGAGGTAATCGATCGGGCCCAGGCCGTTGGATGTTAGGGGCAGGGCTGCCCTCGGCAGGACTATAGATGAGGCTAATCTGTCCCTGTTGAAGGGCGGGGACTAGGCTGCGGGCGACGCTGAGCAGATCGCGACTGAGATAACGGGCAATGCGGCGAATAGAAGTTTTGCCATCCATCCATTGGACCATGCGCTGATAGACCTGGCTGGACACACTGGCTTGAAAAGCTTCAGGAGCCAACAGAACGGGGCACTGGTCGGGCGATTGCAGGTGGGGGTGTAGCTGATGCCAAGTTTGAATTTGCTGGGTGATGCCCGCCACTAAGTCGCTGATGGTGTGGGTCATCAGCTGGGGGCTGAGGGCTGAGCTGAGCTGGAACACAAAGGCACCGTGGTGAAGGCTCAGTAGATCAAAGAGAGTTTCATGCACCATGTGGCTCAAAATGGTGCGGCCCTGGTCGGGGGTGATTAAATGTTGTTCAAGCAGGGCCCACAGGGTGCCGTATTCGAGGGAGTTGAAGGCGGCGATCGCGGCGGTGGTGCTGGGGTCTGGCAGAGAGCGATCGATGCCGTAGCGGTGCAGATGGTCACGCAGGCGATCGAGCTTGTTATCGGTGGTGCCTGCGTAGACGAGCTGTCCATTGGCTAAAAATACTAACCAAGAGCGCGAATCAGTCGCTCCCAGTCCTCCGTCAAATGATTGACTGGGAGCTTGGTTTGTGTTGCTGCCGTAGCTTTCTAAGTACAGTTCGCCAGTGCGCTGCCCCAGCTCGATGAGCTGCAGAATGCTGCGAATATCAATTTCTGACAAGTAACCCTGCATGAGGCAACCCAAGGATGGGAACAGCACCTGATTAGCCAGGCCAGGAAAGTTGGGGCTGAACTCAGCATGCCCTAACTTGGAACCCAATCGTACCCTTTAAGATTCTCTTGGCGTAACGATCGCTTCAATCAAAAGCTGGTGACGCTGTGCTGACTTGGTTAAGCCGAGAGGGTGAGCCATCGGCCTAAAGGCCAAAGACGGCTAGGGACTAATCTGCTCATCACTCTTTATAGTATAGGCGCGGCGCGGGATGCTGAGGGAGCGCCGCGCCAGACCCTGCTCGGCAAAGAGTTTTTTGGGAACTCTAAACACGTGCTTTCCAATCAGGGTCGTATATTTAGTTGTCATCGGTTGCCCAATGCGTCGGTTTTACCTGACCAAAATTCGCTAAGATTCGCAGTAGCTTTGGCAGCGTTGGTAATGACCCACAGACAAGCAGCTAACCTAGTCTTTAGCCGTTGACCATTAGTTCACGGTAGCTGGGCCATCGGTTGTGATGCGATCGCGGGTTTTCTAAGGGCATATAGGCCTAGAACTTTACCCTGACCCTAAGGGTCGGGAATAGGTTGAGGGGCAGTCCCGGAGCAACTAGGCCCGTACAACTAGATAGGATAGACAGCAGCCCAGATAAAGACAGAATACCTGGGAATCTAGGCTCTGAGCTAATCTAGATCTATCTAAATGATGCATCAGGCTCCATTTACGCAGCCCAGATCGTTTACGTAAACAGGCCGTCCTCTGCCCACCCCTCTCAATTGATAGAGATGCAAAATTCTTAAGTGCAAGTACTGCGTCAGATTTATCTCCCTAACGTCAACGTTCTAAGCCACGAGGACCACCAGCGTGCTGTACCTAGCAGAAGTCCAGAAAAAGACCGGGTTTATTGGCAGCGGCAAGCCTGAATTTAAGCTGCTGGCCTGTCAGCGCAGCGAAAATAGCTGGAGCACCGTCACTGGGGATGAGACCTTAGTGGCCCCTGACGATGCCTCATACAACGCTGGTGCCCTGGTGATGGTGGAGGTCAGCAATAACCGACAGATCCAGCGTCATTACGAGGCGGGGCGATCGCTGACCACCATTTTGCAAAATTTCTCTAACCTGAGCAAAAAGTCCAAGACTCAGGAAGAAGAGATCGAGCAGTGGAAGCAGTCGCTTACCTTCCAGAGTCAGGAGCTCAACCGCCGTGAGCTGGAGCTAGAGTCCCGCCAGGAGCAGGTCGAGCAGGCCGAAGCTGATCTTGAGCAGCTAGATGCCCAACGGCAAGAGCTCGATCAGCTGCGCCAAAGCCTTGAGCAACAACAGGCAGAACTCACCCGAAAAAATCAAGATCTCGAAGGGGCTTGGGCCCACCTCAACGGGGAAATGCGCCGCCTGGAAGAGCAGCGGGCTGAGGGAAGTGCAGCCGCTGGCCTCGCCCCCGATCAAGTAGCTAACCTACAAGGTGCCCTCAACCGTCTTACCGAAGCCGTGATGCCGGTTGAAGCCCTGCGGGATCCGCTTACCCACGCTACCGATGGGCTGAATTACCATCAGGGGCTGCTAGGTGACTATCGACAAGCGCTCGAAGGTCAGCGCCAGGGCTTAGAACAGCGCCAGCAGGAGCTAGACCAGCAGGCCACCCAACTCAGCCAGCGCTGGGCCGACTGGCGTCAGGCTGAAGCCGCACTGGTGGCCAAACGCGAAGAGCTAAAGCTGCGTCAGCAAATGGTCAAAACCCAGCAGGAGCAGATTCAGACTCTCACGGATACCCTGCAAGCCCAGGCAAACCTGCACCAGAAAATCTACGACCTGCTCAACACTACCGACAAGGTGCGGCTGAGCAAAAAGGTCGATGTGGCAGCTTTGGAGGCCATGGACTTAGACCATCTCCAAACCATGGTGGGCGATCTGGAAAAAGATCTGGAGAAAATGTCTCGCTTTGTCTCCGACCAGGAAGAGGAGCTGACCCTAGAGCAGCAGGCCATTGATGAGATCAAGCTCAAGATCGAGCAGGCCAGTGAGTTTGAGCGCCTTCAGCTAGAAACCGAGATCGAAGAAGAGCAGGATCGCTACCAAATGCTCAACGAAACCCTAGTAGGTCAGCGGCGCAATCTGCTAGAGCGTGAGGAAGTGTTGAGCCAACATCAGGCGGTGCTGCGGCGGCGCCAGGGCCTAACGGTGGAAGAAACGCCAGTTAGCGCTGTCGATCTAGAGCCTCTGCTCAACACCATTGATACCCAGCGCCAGCACACGACCGATACAATTCAAGCTCTAGAGACTGAGGTCAAGAAGATCCAGGATGGCATTGGCCAGCTCAAGAAGGAGATCGAAGCTGCTGAGGCAGCCCTGATTACCCACCGCACTGAGGTAGAGGCGTTTGAGGCAGATCTGCGGCGGCAGCAGCAAGATCTGGCGGGCTTGATGGGCAAGCTCACGGTCTGCGAAGAGCTGCTCAACCCAGCGCAGGAAAGCGTCAACGGCCTGAGACAGTCTCTAGAGAATCTGACTGGGGCAGTGACTAAACTTCAAGAAGTCAACGATTACCAATTGCAGGCGATCGCAGAGCTGCGCCAAACCGTGGTCAGTGTCGGCACCCCTCAGTCGACTGCTTCCTAATGTCCCTTCAAAAACAGAGGTTTCAAATGCTAGAGTCGGCTAATAGACATCTAAAGGCATAATCGCCCATGATTTGGGTCAACGAACAAATTGATCCGTCGGGGATCATTTACTCATGCATTGCCTGTAGCGACGAAGCCCAGGCTCAGGCCTGCTACCAATCATTCTTAGACAACCTGTCCGAGGAGCAACGCGCTGCTGGCTGGGTCGCCCAAATCCGCACCGTCGAGTCATGGGACGACGTACCAGTTAACGCCCTAAAGCTGAGCTATTAAGGTCTCAAATAGCTGAGGGTTGGCGATCGCCAAACAGTACAGAGGTCAGTGGCTAGACTGCCGCCACCGCCAGCGCTGATCGAGCAGGGTGCGGCTCAGCACTCGCACCGGATCTTGAGATTCACCGGAAAATAGGGCAAAGTCTATGGGCCCCCAGGTTTGCTCCGCCTCTTCTGCCAAGGCCAGTAAGCAGGGGTCGTCGAGGGCAATGCGATAGTCAAACCGTAGGGTGAGTAGGGGTAAGCCCCCGTGCCCCGCGCCAGTAATCATCCCCCAGTCGTGCTGGTCTAATAGCACCTGGAGCGAGGCGCTGGCGGCGCGGCGAAATTGCTCAAGTTGCTGTTGCTTTTGTCTAAATTCTTGCAGGAGTTGGTGATTGGTCATACATCGTGCCCCTCCACTGGCAGCAGTGATATAAACACCCTTACCTGAGTGTAAAGGGCGGTTCAGCCTCTAGAGTTGAAGACTTTCTATTGCTCTTTCCCACCATTTTTCCGAATAGCGCTATGCCCAGTATGGATTACATCAAACTTGACCAGTTCTTGAAGCAAATGCAGGTGGTCTCTACAGGGGGACAAGCCAAGCTGATGATTCAAGATGGGGAGGTGAGCGTCAACGGCGAGGTTGAAACTCGACGGGGGCGCAAGCTGGTAACGGGCGATCGCGTCTCCCTAGATGGGCAGACCTGGGTGGTCGATCTGACGGCTCTCGAATAGGCGGGCTTCAACGTGGGACTACGCTACTGATCCAGCGGGTCTGCGACAAGGGTTGCCCTGCAAAGTTTATAGATGTGTTAAGCAATCTCGAACCTTAGCGAGGGAATGCTGATCTAGCCTTGAGGCTATGGAAGATTGAGCCAGTACAAAACCTATTACTGAGATTTTGAGCGCTATGGGGTTAAGCGATATTCTAAGTGACAAAGCTGTGAAGGCTCAGGTAGCGGCTGACTGTGCCGCCCTGATCGATGGCCAGGTAGCTTCTAAGGGTGGCTTTGGGGGCATGGCCCTAAAAACCACCTACGGAGTCGTTAAGGGGATGAACTCGGGCTACATTCCTGGAGCCGTTGAGCGCATATTGCCCGAGGTGGTGGCCTCCCTAGAACCCCTGTGGGCTGAGGGCGAGCAGGCGGGCGATCCGGTGACCTATCTAGCTCAGAACCAGGGGCGAGCTGCCGATGTCATTTTGGGGGTCACCGATCGCCGCATTGCCAAAACCGACAACGGGCTGGTGCGATCGTCCTACACTAAGCTGCGCCAGTCGGTGATTGGCGATGTGGAGAGTGCCGTCCCTGGTCTGGCCCAGATTTTTGGCCGCTACAGTGTGGTTGTGTCCTAGGTCAATATCCAGGCAGTCTAGCCAATGGTTTGGTAGAGCTGATCCCAGTAGGGCTCGGCAAATTTAACCAGCCAGTCTTTGATGTGGTAGGTGGCCCGGCAGTCGTCTTCGTTGTAGCGCAGGATGGCGTCTAAGTAGGTGCGATCGCCGGTTTCGGCCCAGGCGTTGTACCAGCAGATCGACTGGGCTCCGTTGGCTCCCTCGTCGCGCCAGTCAAAGCCCATCCAGCGGGCAATGTGCTTGAGGGCATAGCTCTCGATGGGCAGAGTAACGCCGTCGGTAATGCACTTGTGGATATCAAAGAAGCGATCGAGCAGCGCCTCAATACGGCGGTGGGGAGTGCCATAGAGCTGCCCCAGCTTGCGAACCGCCTGGGCCTCATAGGGACAGAAGTGGTAGATCGGCGCGTAGGGATAGGTGTGCACCAAATCGAGAAAGTCGTTCCAGGCGCGGCGCTCTTGGGGATGGTTTTCGGCCAGTAGGGCGTGGAAGCTAGTGTCACCCGTGCGGTGGTTGACCACCAGCACCCCGTGGAGGTAGATCAGGTTTTGGTCGGGGGCGGCCTCGATGTCAAAGTACAGCTCGACTTCGCCCTCAGGCAAATCTTCCGGCCACAGCGGAAACCCGTGGGGCGCGTGGGGGGCACTGCGCGGAATAGCGCGGTTGTCGATCAGCGCCTGAGCTTGGTGAACTAGCTTTTCGGCCACTTGCTCCCCAAAGCCGGGCAGGGGCGCTAGGTGGGCCGGACTGGCTTTGGCCAAAGCGGCAACGGTGGTGAGGTGATGCTGCTTGAGAAACTCATAGCGGGCAGGGGTGACCCCCGGCAGCAGCGATAGGTGACGGGTTGCTCTAGCCTCGGTATAGCAATGGTCAAACCAGTGGCAGAGATCGCAGCGACTGTGGGAAATAAACAGCTCAGGCATAGCTGTATTGCGCAGGTCCCTTAGGCAATCGTTGAGCACCATTTGCAACTTGGGCACCAGCCGCGCCAGGTCGATGTGGTAGGTTTGCCCACCGCGCAGGGACAGGCAGCTAGTATCGGGCCACACCCCCTGCACCCGCGAGAGCACGTAGGCATGGTAGGCCGCAACCACCTGGTAGTCGAGCTTCGGCTTTTTGCCCAGCTTGATATCTATGGGCACATAGACCCAATCGCCCCAGCACGACCAGCCGGGCCGCTTGATCAGCAGGTCGGGCTGACTTACCAACTGCACCCCATCCACTGCTGAGGGGGCCGCCAATACCCCCTGGCGAATGGCCTCAACGCCTTCGGCCATCAGGTCTAGGGTGGCTTTTGCCCCGGCGGCCCAGTCGCCCGATGCAAACTCGGGCCGGTAGAGGGGATAGTAGTCTTCGAGCACACGCTCACGGTGGGTGAGGCTATCCTGGCGCAGCTTGAGCAGGTAGTCAGAGGGGATACTTTTTTGGCTGCGATCGCCATACAGATCTAAAAAGGCCCGCCGACTACAGCGCTGGTAATGAAACAGCACGTCGTCGGTGAGCCATTGAATTAGCGGATTGGGCGTTGTTGTCTCAGCGGAAAAGCTCAGGGGGCTTGGCGGGCCACCCCCTGAAATTGAACGCGGTGGCAGAGGGTGACTAGCAGACAAAGCGAGTTGTTGGGCAGGTGCTAGAGAACAAAGAAAAAAGCTGTAGGAGCACCGGAGTCTGGGCAGAGCCGTGGGTGCAGACGGGCATGGCTACAATAGGGTACTGCGACAGCCATTGCTGAGTACCATCGCTCCACTGCTGCTGCCAATCATTTCCCATAGCTGACCAATGTAGCAGGATCATTCCCGTGGTTACATATTCTCAATGTTATACCCTACAGCGGCTTCCAGGGAACCGGGGCGGTGCTTGGGTCGTTGAGGGATATGCTGAGGCCGCCCCAGGGTTGAGCTGGGTGTTATAGGGTTAATGAAGACTCATCCCCACATCAAGACACCCTCTAACCGTGATTGATTCCTCTGCCGCCGCTGTGCTCGATCGCCTGGCTGTCCACCGCCAGCAGTTTCCAGCCCTGAGGGGTAAGCAGTACTTTAACTATGGTGGCCAGGGACCTATGGCCCAAGCTACCTTAGACGCCATTTTTCAGGCTCACCAGCAAATTCAGGAAACGGGGCCGTTCTCGGGGGCAACCAACCAGTGGATTATGGCCGAGGCGGCCCAAACCCGAGCGGCGATCGCCGCTGAACTGGGCACCACCGCCGACACCATCACTCTCACCGAAGATGTCACCGTCGGCTGCAACATTCCCCTCTGGGGCATCGCCTGGAAGGCTGGGGATCACATGCTGCTCTCAGATTGCGAGCACCCGGGCGTGATCGCCGCCGTGCAGGAGATCTGCCGCCGCTTTGGCGTCACCTACAGCCTCTGCCCCCTGCTCGAAACCGTGAACGGCGGTGACCCAGCCGCCATTGTGGCTGAGCACCTGCAACCCAACACCCGGCTGCTAGTGATCAGCCACATTTTGTGGAATACCGGCCAGGTGCTGCCTTTGGAACGCATCGTTGAGGTCTGTCGCGATCGCCCCAACCCGGTGCTAGTGCTGGTGGATGCGGCCCAGTCCGTCGGGGCTCTGCCACTGGACCTGCCCGCGATCGGGGTCGATTTTTACGCCTTTACTGGCCACAAGTGGCGGTGCGGCCCCGCCGGCCTAGGTGGGCTCTACGTGCGCCCCGAGGCGATGGCGCAGATTGCTCCCACCTTCATTGGCTGGCGCGGCATTACCACCGACGCCGCCGCCAACCCCACCGGCTGGAAGCCCAACGGGGAGCGCTACGAGGTGGCCACCTCCAACTATCCCCTGCTAGCGGGGTTAAGGGCGGCGATCGCCCATCAATCTGAGTGGGGCACCGCAGCCCAGCGCTACCAGCGTTTAGTGGAACTCAGCCAGCGGCTGTGGTCGCAGCTGCAGGAGCTGCCCTACCTGCGCCCGGTGCGGCAAACCCCGCCCGACTCAGGCTTAGTGTCCTTCTGGGTGCTAGAGAACGGCGAACCTTCCCCAACCTGGCACAAGCGACTGGTAGATGATCTAGAAACCCAGGGCGTGTTTTTGCGTACCCTGCAAGCGCCCAACTGCGTCCGCGCCTGCACCCACTACCTCACGCTGGAGTCAGAAATAGATAATTTGGTCGTTGCTATCAGGAGCATCCTCTCAGACCTGACATAAATCCAAAGACTCACCGGCAACCCGCTAAACTAGAAGTCCGTGAGTACTGTTGTGTCCAGACTGCATGATTGCCCCAGGTGCCGCCAACTTTCTCGATGAATATGATGTGGTGGTCGTCGGTGCCGGCCACTCGGGCTGTGAGGCAGCCCTAGCCTCGGCGCGCCTAGGCTGTCGCACGCTGATGATTACCCTCAATCTCGACAAAATTGCCTGGCAGCCCTGCAACCCCGCCGTGGGTGGCCCCGCCAAATCGCAGCTCACCCACGAGGTCGATGCTCTGGGGGGCGAAATTGGCAAAATGGCCGATCGCACCTACCTGCAAAAGCGCGTGCTCAACAACTCGCGGGGGCCAGCGGTGTGGGCCTTGCGGGCGCAGACCGATAAGCGCGAATACGCCGCCGTGATGAAAACCATCGTCGAAAACCAGGAGAATCTGGTGATCCGCGAGGGCATGGTGACGGATCTGGTGCTTGGCCCCAACGACGAGGTGGTGGGGGTCGAAACCTACTTTGGCGTGGCCTTCAAATGCAAGGCCGTAATTTTGACCACCGGAACATTTCTGGGCGGCACGATTTGGATTGGTGACAAATCGATGGCGGCGGGTCGGGCTGGGGAATTTGCCGCCACCGGCCTGACCGACACCCTCAACCGTTTGGGATTTGAGACCGGACGGCTCAAAACCGGCACTCCGGCGCGAGTCGATCGCCGCTCGATCAACTTCGATGTGCTCGAACCCCAGCCCGGCGATGATGACATCCGCTGGTTTAGCTTCGACCCCGAGGCCTGGGTTGAGCGCGAGCAAATGCCCTGCCACCTTACCCGCACCACCGCCGCAACCCACCGGCTTATCCAAGAAAACCTGCACCTGTCGCCGATCTATGGCGGCTGGGTCGATTCAAAAGGCCCCCGCTACTGCCCCAGCATCGAAGACAAAATCGTGCGCTTTGCCGATAAAGAGAGCCACCAGATTTTTCTGGAGCCCGAGGGGCGCGACATTCCCGAAATCTACGTGCAGGGCTTTTCGACCGGCCTGCCCGAGAAAATTCAGCTGGCCATGCTGCGGACGCTGCCGGGCCTGGAGCACTGCGCCATGCTGCGCCCCGCCTACGCTGTGGAGTATGACTACCTGCCAGCCACCCAGTGCTACCCCACCATGATGACCAAACGGGTTGAGGGGCTTTTCTGCGCCGGTCAGGTGAATGGCACCACCGGCTACGAAGAGGCCGCTGCCCAGGGCTTTGTGGCAGGGGTCAACGCCGCGCGGCTAGTACACGGTCAAGAGATGCTGGTATTTGCCCGCGAGCAGAGCTACATTGGCACGCTGCTCGACGACCTCTGCACCAAGGATCTGCGGGAACCCTACCGCATGCTGACCTCGCGCTCAGAATATCGGCTGCTGCTGCGTTCTGATAATGCCGACCAGCGCCTGACCCCCCTGGGCCGCGAAATTGGCCTGATTGACGATCGCCGCTGGGAAATCTTTACCCGCAAGTACGCCAATATTGCCGCCGAAAAAGAGCGCCTGCACGAAACCCGAGTCAAAGAGCACGACGAGCTGGGCCAGCGGATTGCAGCGGATACTGACCAGCGCATCAAAGGCTCGATTACCCTGGCCGATCTGCTGCGCCGTCCGGGGCTGCACTACGGCGACCTAGACCGCTACGGCCTCGGCAATCCGTCTCTGATTCGCGAAGAAAAAGAGGGGGCCGAGATCGACATCAAGTATTCGGGCTACATTCAGCGGCAGCAAAACCAGATCGACCAGGTGGCTAAGAGCACCAACCGCAAGCTGCCCGAAACCCTTGACTACATGGCGATCGACACCCTTTCAAAAGAGGCGCGCGAAAAGCTGAACCAGGTCAAACCGCTGACCATTGGCCAGGCCTCGCGCATTGGCGGCGTTAACCCTGCCGACGTCAACGCCCTGCTGGTATACCTGGAGATGCAGTCGCGGCGTGGGCAGGCGACCCCAGCGGCAATTCGTTAGAATCAAGCCGATTCTCTCTAGCTGACTCTCGGGGGCAAACCATGGCCAAGCCAATTCTGATCACCGGAGCCTCCAGCGGCATTGGCTACGAGCTGGCAAGGGTGTGCGCTGTCCATCGTCACGATCTGGTGCTAGTTGCCCGTCGGGAAGAACCCCTGCTGAAGCTTAAGGATGAGCTACAGCAGGCCCACGGCGTGCAGGTGCTCACCTACCGGGGCGATCTCACAGATGCCAATACCCGCCACCAGTTCTATGAATGGACTCAGTTTAAGGGCGTCACGCCCTATGCTCTGGTTAACAATGCTGGGTTTGGGTCGCTAACCGCTTTTGCCGAGGCTGATTGGGATAAGCAAAACGCCATGCTTCAGCTCAATATTGTGGCGCTGACCCACCTGACGCGGCTGTATCTGCCCGCTATGATTGCCCAGGGTCAGGGCCGCATTCTCAATGTGGCCTCTACAGCGGCGTTTTTGCCGGGGCCGTATATGGCGGTGTACTACGCTAGCAAAGCCTACGTGCTGTCGTTTACCGATGCGATCGCTACCGAGCTAGAGGGCACTGGCGTTACCGCCACGACCCTGTGCCCCGGCCCCACCCAGTCAGAGTTTCAGGCGCAGGCTGAGATTAAAGATGCCAAGCTATTTGACAGCAAAACGCTGCCCACGTCAGCCGCCGTTGCCGCCTACGCCTATACCGCCATGGAAAAAGGCCAGCGCATTGCCGTCCACGGCACGACCAACAAAGTGCTGTCGCTGGTAACTCGGCTGCTACCCCGCAAGAAGCTGGCCGACATCACCAAGGAACTGCAGAAGCCTGCCTAGGTGAAGCCCTTGCGCGATATGGATCTGAGATCTCGGTTGGTAGCTCATCTGGAGCAGGTGGTGGGCGATCGCAACCCCTATGTTGCCTCTGCCAACCACTTTTTTGTGCAGCAATACATCCAGCAGGAGTTTTCCCGCTGGGGCCAGTTCACCAGCCACACCTTCGAGCATCGCGGTCAGCAGCACACCAACTGGGTCTTGCACCTGTCGGGGCGCGATCCCCATCGTCCGCCCATTTTAGTTGGGGCTCACTACGACTCAGTGCCCGGCTCCCCCGGAGCCGATGACAACGCTACCGGAGTCGCAGTGCTGCTGGAGCTAGCTCGCGCCTTTGCCGAGCAGCCTGGGAAGTCTCCCCTGCGCCTAGTCGCCTTTGACCTAGAAGAATTGGGTTTTGTGGGTAGCCGCCACTATGCCGCTGACCTGCACCAGCGCGGCGAACCTTTAGGGCTCATGCTATCCCTTGAAATGCTGGGCTACTGCTGCCATCAGCCCCACTCCCAAAAGTATCCGCCTGGGTTAGAGCGCATCTACCCCAACCGGGGCAACTACATCGCCCAGATCGGCCCTTGGCAGAGCATGCCGACCATGGTGCAGCTGTGGTGGGGTTTTCGCGTCGCCGGGGTGCGTAGCCAGTGGCTACCCGTTGTAAATCAGGGAAAGGCTGTGCCCGACACTCGCCGCAGTGACCATGTGCCCTTTTGGGATTTGGGTTATCCGGCCATTCTAATCACCGATACCGCAGATCTGCGCAACCCCCACTACCACCGGGCTACTGACACCCTAGACACGCTAGATGTAAGGTTTCTCACCCAGGTGTGCCAAGGGCTAATCTACGGCTTGCGTCGCCTGTAGCTGTTGATAATCGGCTCCGGCTTTAATGACCATTGCTGGGTCTACCCAGGCTCCCTCGTACTTGAGGCCCCAGTGCAGATGAGGGCCGGTGGTGCTGCCGGTCATGCCCACCCGACCAATGCGCTGACCCGAGGTCACCATTTGCCCCTGGCGAATCTCGATGCCGCCGTCGCGATCGACCAGTACCCGGCCACCTTCTTTTTCGATCACGATGCTGCCCTGCATGTGGCAGTAGACGTGGGTCCACGAGCCAGATTGAATGATGGCGGCGGTGCCGCAAGCGGTGTGATCGTGTACCTCAACGACTTTGCCCTCCCACCAGCTACGGATGTAGCTGCCCATGGGGGCGGCCAGGTCGAGTCCGTAGTGAAAACGGTTGCCCCCCATGGGGTGCTGTCGGTAGCCGAAGGGTGATGTGTAGCGCGAGAAATTTTCTAAGGGAAAAGACGCGCCGAGCCAAGGGTTGACCGGAGCCTCGGCTACCGCTTGCTCTTCAGCAACAACCTGAGGGGTCGATTGGGTGAGTTCTGTCATAATGCCAACGCCTACGCTGAGCGCAACAATCCAGCTCAGGGCTTGCGCCCCGCTACGGTGACCATTCATATTTGCAACAATTGAGTGGCTGAAATCTGCAACTGTACAATTGCATTACCAAGAATAGTTCAATTGTACTAAATTGCCAAGATTTTCTCCTCAATTCGAGATAGTCCTGGGGATGGAGGCGAGGAAATTTCAGGTTTTGCTTGGCTGAAGGCTTAGGGGGTTGCTCCCTGGGGGCTCTAGGACTTCCACGGTGCCGGTTTCGCCGTTGACCCGTACCCACTGGCCGCTGTGCAGGCGTTGGGTGGCGTTGGTCACGTCCATTACGGCGGGGATGCCGTACTCGCGGGCGATGATCGCCCCGTGGGAGAGACGACCGCCCACTTCGGCGATCAGTCCCTGGGCACGGGCCAGCAGGGGTGCCCAACCGGCGTCAGTATAGGGCACTACTAGAATGAAGGGACCTGCTGTAGCAGTCACAGATTCGAGCTGGGTGATGACCAGGACAGGGCCAGCAACCGTGCCGGCGCTGGCCCCAATGCCCGTGAGCTTTTGCTGAACCGTGGCGGTCGGCATTAGGGGCAGATTGCGGCTGGGGGGCTCGTTGCCAAACACCAGGTAGGGCACGGTAGGCATGTGCCGGTCTCGCTCGTACTGGGCTTTGCGATCGCCAATCCGCTCCTGCACGCCCCTCCAACCGGGTGTGCCAACCCCCGTTACCAACTCCTGAATTTCCTCCAGGGTGAGAAAGAAAATATCGTCCCGTTCTGGCAGGTGCCCCTGCTTTTGCCACTGGGTCGCCAGGGCCAAAATGCTCCAGCGCAGCTCGGCCAGCAGCCGGTTGTAGAGGGTATTCACCTGCCCCTTGAGATCGAGGCGGCATTGGACGGTAGTGGCTTTTCCGTGGGCGGCGGCAGATTTGGGGGGTGGCGGCTGCCGCACAAACTGGGCCAGCAGTTCGCGCACCGGGCCAGGGCTCTCTTGCCAGGTGGCCACGGCAATGTCGGTGCCCACGGGGCTAAGGTAGCCGTACTGCTCAATGAACTGCCCCATGGTCTTGAGTAACGATTCGCCGTCGGTGCTCTCGGCTAGGGCGGTCATCAGCGACGAGCTGTCGGTAATGACGGCCAGCTCGGGCTTTGAGAGCGTCTGGCGAATGTCTTGGGCGATCGCCCGCAATGCTTCTAGAGCCGCAATCTCGTCATTTTGCATGGGGTTGAGGCTTTCTTCCGGCACCTTGAGCAGGGCGCGGCGCAGGGCAAAGCTGAGCGGGCCGAGAATGTTGTAGTAGGTGACCTGCTTCAGCAGATCGAGAATAGTGTCTACTCGGTCGAGCAATTCCTGGGGTGTGAGGTTATCTCTGGGCGTCTCGGCTAAGGCTTGCAGGGCTGGGGCGAAGCGATCGCGATTCTCCTGGGCAAACTGCTGCTCTAGCTTGAGTTCTCGACGCAGCAGACGCACCAGACCGGGCAGGTTGCGCAGCGTGGAAGCCAGGGGAGGGCGGCTAAACTTAGCGCCTCGCGTTAAAAACTCCAGGCTTTCGGCGGGCAGACCCATGCGGCGGAAGATATCCCCTAGCAGGGTGGCGTTGAAGTAGGCGTGGGCGTGGTGCAGCGTAGCGGTGGCCTCAAAGTCGAGCCCACGGGCGCGATCGCCCAACACCACCGCAAAAATCTCGCCCCACACGCCGCAGGTCAAGGGCCGATTGATCGACCAGGTCAGCGGGCGAATGGTGCCGGGGATCACCTCGGCGGCAATTTTGCGGGTCCACAGCGGTTGCAGCGTGGTGATGGGGCGGCTTTGCAACAGCCACAGTGTTTCCCCGTCGTAGCTCCACTCAATGTCTTGGGGCACGCCCTGGTAGCGGCTTTCTAAGTGGCGAGCCAGGTAGGCCACCTGCTGAAGCAGCCGCGAGGGGGTCTGGCCCTCGCCCTCTACCGTCAGCGTCAGCGCGTCAGAGAGCTGCCAATCGGCCTCGGCGATCGCCGCCAGGGGCGGCACATCGTCGGGCTGCACCAGCACCCGATACTGTTCGGGCGTCACCTGCCCGCCCACCACCTGGTCGGCCCCGCCGGGCAGCGCTTCGATCACCACCGCATCACCGCAGCGGGCAATCGGGTCACGACTAAAGGCCACCCCCGAAAACTGCCCCTGCACCTGCTGCTGCACAATCACCGCTAGCCCCTGATCGGGCAAACCCTTACTCTGCCGATAGGCCCGTGCCTGAGGCGCGCCGTAGGACGAAAACACCCGCACGATCGCCGCCGCCAGCGTCTCCTGGTCAGTGATATTCAAAAATGACTGATACACTCCCGCCGCCGAGGCTGTGCCCGTATCTTCGTCCTGGGCCGAGGAGCGCACGGCGAGGGGCTGGGTGGGGGAGGGTTCGGCGATCGCCAGCAGCGCGGTCGGGTCATCCCCAGCAGGCAGCACATAGCCGCGCGGCACCGGGTAGCCCCAGGCCGTTAGCTGGCCCAGGGTGGCTGCTTTGTGGCCAAACTTAGCGGGGTCGAGGGGGCGATCGAGGGCAACAAGGGCGCGATCGCCGCGAAAAAAGCGAAACATGGTGCGAGACTCCAATCGTCCTTCGTCGTCGGGCAAATCGAGATCGTCGGGCAGCTTTTGATAGATCCAGGCAATCAGCCCGCTCAGGCAGGTCATCGCCAGCACCAGCTCTCCATTTGAGTGGCGCAGGGCGGTAATCAGCGGCAGCAACACCAGCGACAGCAGCCGACCCTGACGCCGCTCGCGAAAGATGGTAAACCCCAGCCCGCTGAGCATAAACGTCAGCAGCGCCGTGGGCCAGTCGTACACTGCAATGCCCCACACCACGTTGGTGGTGCCCGCTCCCTTGGCAAACCAGTAGCGACCCATCACCAGCCCAATCAGGGCAATAATTTCCCACACCGGGTCTGCCGGAAAGTAGTACCGAGCCAGCAGCACGACCCCGATTCCCTTGGCCGCCTCCAGCAGCACCGCCACAATGCCCGCCACCTTACCACCGTGGTAAAACGCCGCCGACACGCCGACATTGCCCGTTCCCACCCGCCGCAGCCGTTTCCCCGAAATCAGCCGCGTCGACCAGCCCGTCAGGGGCAACCCACCCACCACCGGAGACAGCACAAAAATTAAAAAGGCACCCCAAACCTGGGTAAGGGTCATAGCCATGGTCTTTAGGGGTTAGATGACATCAGGAAAGGGCTAGGGCATTGTACTACCCCCTAAACCTTACACCGAGAACCTTAAACCCTCTGTATCCTCGAACCATGGCCGGAGCCTAACCCTACTCGTAGGGCCTAACGTCGTACTGGATGTAGGGCTGCGGCTGGGCCGGGGGCGGCAGGGGCTGCTTTTCGTAATAAAAATAGGGATTCGGCGGCATGCGCACCGGATACATCATCGGCTGGGGCGGCGGCTGATAGGTGCGCCGCTGCAGGTGCATGAGCCACAGGGCGATAACTGCAAAGGCCGTGCCACCCCCCAGCACCAGCAGCATAAACAGCCCCAAAATGCCCCACAACAGCATGGTCTGCGTCTCGTTATTGCGCGGTATCGACTCGATCAGCCGCACCTGCTGGGAGGTCATTTCCTCCACCGCCGTCTGGTAGGTGTCGAGCTGCTCCAGCACCGCTTCGGTTTCGGCCTGCTGGCGCTCGAGCTGGGCCTTGAGGTCATCGGCCAGATTTTCTTGGGCACGCAGCTCGTCTTGGAGACTGCTGACCAGATCTTGCTGCCGGTTTAGATCGCGCTCAAAGCGATCTTGCTGGAGATCTGGGCCAGCGGTGGGCGGCGAGGGCACCGGCACGGTCTGAATGTTTAGACTCTCTGCACTGGGAGGGGGCGGCGGCAGCGACGGCGTTCTTCCCGTGCCGGTTTTGACCAGCAGCGTCAAAAGAAACAGCGCACCACCGGCAGCACAACAGGTGATTAAGATAGGTTTTTCCCTCGTCAATCCCTGCAAGATCTCATTCCCTTGTAGTGGTGGCCCTTGTAGCGGTGATGTTAGTTAGGATTTTCAGGAACTGTCAGGAGCGGTCTAAAGACGATGGAACCTAGCCTAGAGGCAGGGTGGCGCAGCTATAGACTCCCAGCAAAACGGTCTGGCAACCGATCTGTCGGGGAAATGGTCAGAAACCCTGAAACCTACAGCCTGCTGCATCTCACTAACAGTAAACAAAATGCAGAAAAAGCCCGTGATTTCGAGGATTGATCATCAAATTATTATACATCGGCCTAGAATTGGCACAACAAAAACCGGGTTTCTGCCAGATTAGCCAGTAAAAGCTGGCTAATTTTGGTAAAAACCCGGCTGGGTGACGATGATTTCTAGGTCTAAGGCAGCTTAGTTGAACGAGCACTCTACGGTGATTTTCAAGTTACTCTCTGCGGTGCCTTTAGTAACGTAAGGAACGCCTGCCTCTCCGCCGACCTTCAGGCCAAACTCTAGGGTGACTTTTTCGACGTTGGCGGTGGCCATATCTTTGAAGGCATTCATGGTGTGGCTGGTATAGGTGCGAATGGTGCCTTCAATGGCCTTAAAGCTCTGAGCTGCCTGAACTTGCACAGCTTGGTTGGCGCTGCTCCATCCCTTGGCGGTACGGCCAGTTTCGGTATAGGGGTCGGCGTAGGGGGCTGGAGCCGAGTCGGGGGTAACCACGTCGTCGGTGGCTTCCATATAGATCTCGGTGCCATCCTCTAGGCGGATGGGAACCAGTTGAGTCATAGTGCACACTCCGATGGTCAAGATGTGTATCCACTCGTTAGCATTCCCAAACCGGCGGAGGGCTCACCAATTCGACTGTAGAGCCTGTGCCGATAGGTTTTCCGTACCGCAACCGATCCCCAAATCCTATCGTTTTTGTTTATAAGAAAAGAGGGAATCTCGGTCGAGAGGGTGACGATGGCAGATTTGGTCACAGATGCTTACACCAGCAACGGTGAGTTTTTATACCCTGCCGAGGATGCTCAGCAGATTTTGAGTCTTGCGATCGCCCGTCAGACCGAGTCAGGCGAGCTTTCCCGCGCCCAGCTGTTAGAAATCGCCGACGAACTGGGCATCTCTACCGACACCCTTGCCGCCGCCGAGCGCGAGTGGGACGTCAAAAAGTATGAGCTGGCTGACCAACGGCTGTTCGATAGCCAGCGCCAGCAGCGATTTCAGCACGGTTTGACCCAGTTTTTGATCACCGCTGGTTTTGTGCTGGTGTTTCAACTCGTAACCGGTGGCTGGCTCTGGAATTGGTTAATCTATCTAATCCTTGGTCCCTGGGCGTTGCAGGTGAGCTGGAATGCCTGGCGCGTCTATCGCCCCAATGAATATGCCTATCGTCAAGAATTTGAGCGCTGGCGGCGCACGCAGCAGATGAAGCGGGTGGTTGGCGGTGCCATGCGCCGACTGCTGGGGCCGTCGTGAATTTTAGATTTTAGATTTTGGCTGGGGTCGTCTTTGGCAGTCTGAGTCCCCTAACAGCGCTAAATCTAGAGCAGACGTTAGAGGTGAGCATGGGTCTTGGCTGGGGTGGTGGATGACACGCGATAGCGGATCCATCCATACCAGTCCTCTAGCCCTTCGCCGGTCTTGGCCGAAACCGAAATAATTGTGCAGTGGGGGTTCATCTGCCGCACGTTGGCGGCGATTTGCTCCATGTTCACGTCTAGGTAGGGAGCCAGATCGACCTTGGTAATCAGCAGGCAGTCAGCCTCCTGAAACATGATCGGATACTTGAGGGGCTTGTCTTCGCCTTCGGTGATGCTCAGCAGGGCGACTTTGGCGTGTTCGCCCACCTCAAATTCGGCGGGGCAGACCAGGTTGCCCACGTTTTCGACCAGCACTAGGTCGAGGGCTTTTGGGTCGTAGCTGTGCTCTAGGGTATGGATGCCGCCAGCGACCATCTTGGCGTCGAGGTGGCACGATCGCCCTGTATTAATCGCAATCACCGGCACCCCGTACTGGCGCAGGCGATCGGCATCGAGTTCGGTGGTCATGTCGCCTTCGATGACGGCGATCGCCAGCTCCTGGTGCAGCCCCTCTAACGTGCGCTCTAGCAGCGCAGTCTTACCTGCCCCTGGGCTGCTCATGATGTTCATGCAGGTGATGCCCCAGCGATCGAAGTGGGCGCGGTTGTGGTCGGCCCCGGCCTGGTTGACGTGAAGCAGATCGATTCCTAAAGCAGCGTCAAAGGTCTGGTGCATGGGAGAAGTTTGGATAGGGAGGTCATTTTGGGGTGGTGCCTAGGCCTAATCGTTAGGCTAGTGCTCTGGGAATATCTCTGTCTCTAGGAAAGCTAGAAATTCTGTAGTGCTTCTCGGCCTAGAGGGTTGAACATTGTCCTCAGCGTCAATATGAACATGGTGGGGAAAGTTGGGTAAATTTGGAAAGTGGGGAACATTGTCCCAACGCTTGCGGAGTATTTTCTGAGTGCTATCCATCCATTGGTAGCGGTAGCGCTCTGGCTGGGGTTGGTCGTTAATGATGACAAAGTATTCCGCAACTTCCAAAAAATCAGCGTTGGTTAGCGTGACCCGAGTGCGAAAATAACCTCTGTCATCTAGATCTCTTTCGTCAACAATTGAGAAGGTTTCAACTACAGGACTTGCAATTAGCCTGGATTTGATTTCGGTGAGATATTGCTGGGCATCCATCGGTTAACCAATGGATTGCAAAACACCGAGTCGCGTTTGAACAGACTGCCACATGTCGTAGAAGACGCTCCACTCAACGAAATCCATACTGTCGTCCAGCTCTCCGGCACTGAACTGTTGGTAGAAGGTGTCTGAGGGAAGGTGATACTGGGTTTCGTAGGCTTGGAGCTTGGTCTGAAGATCTGAGGCTTGTTGAAGGGCGTGGCTACGCTCTAGCTCAATAATTTTGGCTAGGGAACGTTCCATGAGATCGCTGTGATAGCCCCTTTGGTAGAGGGTGTTGAGTACCTGCAACTGATCTAAAAAGCGGCTTTGGGCGGGCATAGCTGTGGCCTGTTGCTTTTATATAAGTCTCAGTTTATCCCAGACTTATAGGGAGGCATTGGGCTAGTCGCCTCTGCATACTCTACCCGATCGATCTTCAGCTCGCGCCCTGAGCGAATATCGCCCATGGGTGACTGGCAGGTAGGGCAAGCATATTGCAGCCCTATCTCAGGTCGATACTCGCTCTGGCAGTCGCGGCAAAAAGCCACCAGCGGCGTTTCGCGAATCACCAGCTCGGCCCCGTCTAAAAAGGTGCCTTTGGTCTGCACCTCAAAGGCAAACTGTAGACCCACCGGCTCCACGCAGGTGAACTGGCCCACGGTGAGGTGAACCTTCTCGATCGCAGGCTGTCCCGGCTGCGCTTCCCACCAGTCGCGCACGGTGAGAATTAGCGCCTTGGTCATGTCGGTCTCATGCATGGCGGAAAACAGGGAAGGTTGGGGAGGGGGAATGAGGGGTGTTGAGTTTTAAGTTCTTAGTTTTGAGTGTTGAGTTCTACTGATAGGGTTTTAACTCAGAATTCAAAACTCAAAACTTTCCTACTCCCAAGGCTCATCCACACTCATATTCGCCTCTTCATGGATGTAGCTGGGCTTCTCGCGGCGGGGCAGTTGACCTGACTTGACCAGGTGGGCCATGGTGTCGCAGATCACACGGGTGGCCATTAGGGAGGTCATGTCGCTGACGTCGTAGGGGGGCGAGACTTCCACCACTTCGATGCCGCAGACGGTGGTTTCCTGCACGATGCGCTTGAGCAGGTAGAGGGCCTCGCGGGGCAGCAGGCCGCCGGGTTCGGGCCAGCCGGTGCCGGGCACAAAGCCCGCGTCGATGCAGTCGATGTCGAAGCTGATCCAGACACAGTCGGTGCCGTCGGTGGCGCGGGCGATCGCAAAATCAGCGGCCGCATCCAGCCCCATTTCGGTGATGTCGGTGACGGTGAGAATGTTGGTGGCCCGCTCGCGACAGACCTTCACCCCCTGGCGGGGCACCTGCCAGCCGCCGATGCCCAGCTGCACCAGGTTTTTGGCCGGGGCGTTGGCCATGTTGGTAGCGTGGAACCAGGGGCAGGTGTGCATGCGCTCGTCCAGGTCGGTCTCCTGGGTGTCGACGTGGCGATCGAAGTGGATGATGCCGACTTTCTTGTCGCCCAGGTGGCGGCAAATGCCCCGCACCGTGGGGAAGCCAATGGAGTGGTCACCCCCCAGCAAAATTGGGAACGCGCCGGAGGCAAACACGTGGGCCACGCCCTTAGAAATCTGGTCGAAGGATTTTTCGTTGTTGGCCGGAATCGTGAAAATATCCCCCACGTCGCAGAGCTTGATGTTTTCGCGCAGATCGACACCCATCTCAAAGTTGTAGGGGGTGTAGAGGGCCGAGATGCGGCGAATGCCCTGGGGGCCAAAGCGGGTACCGGGGCGGTAGGTGGTGCCGCTGTCGTGGGGCACACCGACGATCGCCACATCGTAT
Organism: Leptolyngbya sp.; assembly: GCA_003249105.1. Taxonomy (GTDB): domain Bacteria; phylum Cyanobacteriota; class Cyanobacteriia; order Phormidesmidales; family Phormidesmidaceae; genus Nodosilinea. The sequence goes on from QBLT01000008.1 coordinate 44,977, forward strand.
TCACCCACCTTGCGCACGTCTTCGACGTAGGGCGCTTTGAGAAAGGTGTTGATGCCCGCGTAGTGGGGCAGCTCGCCGCGCGAAAAGGTGGGGATAGTGCGATCGCGAATACTCGCCGCCGCCTCCAGGCCATACTCTAGACCCTGGGAGACTTCCTGCTGCCAGCCCGTCATCGGCAGGCGGGATTCCATCTCTAGCGCCCGCTGGGCCTCGGTCGAGCTGCCGTCAGGGCTTTGAAATACTGGGTCATTGGATGGATCGGTAGTCATTGGAAAGCCTCGCAGGGTTGCACTAAGCCAAGTAAATCGCAGGTTTTGAGAAGTGAGCCAAAAAGCCCAGGAGATCTAAGCAGCAGCTCAATCTCACTGCTCCCCATCTATCTCCCGGGCTTTTATCCCGCCGTGTAGTTGGCTATTACCAACCCGCCTCTCTCGGACCAGCCGTTTAGCAATCTGCCAAACCGGAACCCTAGAGACTTAAATTCAGTTTTAATGCCAACACTCTAAGCCCAGCCATCCCTGAGGTCAAGCCTCAAGGGGCACGGCATCCTGGGTCGTGTCAGAGGGGGTGACGGATCGATCCTTGGGGCGAAACAGGTGGATATGGTTGGGGTTATAGAGCTGCGATCGCACCTTTTGACCCCGCAGCGCTGGGCTGATTACGTAGAGCGTGGTGCGAATCAGATCTTTTTCGCGGGTGGTTTTGGCCATCTCGGAGAGCGGCACCACCAGGAGCTGCTCGTCGGGCCAGCCGATGCGAAAGCAGATCGCCACCGGGGTATCTGGCTCGTAGTGCTTCAAAAGCTGTGCCTGGGATTCTTCTACATGGCGGGCGCTGAGGTAAAGGCACAGGCTAGTTTTGTGGGCGGCCAGGGAGGCTAAATCTTCCGCTGCGGGCACCTGAGTACGCCCGCTAATGCGGGTGAGAATGATCGACTGCACCAGCCCCGGAATGGTCAGCTCAGCATTGAGCTTCGCCGCTGCCGCCTGGTAGGCGCTGATTCCCGGTACTACCTCAAAGGGCACCTCCGCCTCCGCTAGGGCTTGGATTTGCTCGTGAATGGCGCTGTAGAGGCTGGGATCACCCGATTGCAGCCGAATCACCGACTTTCCTGTCCGCACCCGCTCGACCATCAGCGGCAAAATGCTCTCCAGGGTCATCGTCGCGGTGCCAATGCGCTCGGCATCGGGGCGGGTCCACCCCAAAATTTGCTGGGGCACCAGGGAGTTGGCGTAGAGAATCACATCGGCCTGGCTTAACAGCCGCTGGGCTTTGACCGTCAGTAGTTCTGGGTCGCCTGGCCCCGCCCCCACGATATATACTCCCGGCGCTAGGGCTGCCCCCGCAGCATTCGCATAGGCAGGAAAATCTTGGATTCTAGATGAGGTCACAGGGCTAGCCATAGGGCAAAGGTCAACTATTCACAGAGTCCCTGGATCATAGCCACTTTGTTTCAAGTATCTGTGAACCCTCGGTATTTTCCCGGAATTTAGCGGCGGTGCTAGGAGATTGGAGCGGTAGATGCACCCTGATTCAGACCCTTGAGGATAGCTAACTCAAGGGTCTTTTTTTGGCAAAGGTTTTCTCTTCTCCGCAAAGTTGATCGACGAAGTCGGTAGCCAGAGCGTGTGAGCAGCGGTGCACCACCGCCCAGCTGCGCCCTGGATGACCCACTTTAGCCGTTCATAGAAATAGTGCTGGTTTGCGCTAATCTGTGACAAATGCATCGAACGCAACACTAGATAGCTGGGTTCAGCAGTACGCGCCATGGCTGAAGCAGGACAGGGAGAACGATTGCTCGGAGGCCACTACCGAGTGCTGCGGCAGCTCAGCCGGGGCAGCTTTGGCGATACCTACCTAGCCGAAGACACCCACCGGTTTCAAGAACTCTGCGTTCTCAAGGAGTTTAACCCCCAGGTGCCCGGCAAGCTGGCTCTGGATAAAGCCCAGACCCTGTTTGAGCGCGAGGCCAGCATTCTCTATCAGATCAACCATCCCCAGGTGCCCCGGTTTCGCGAGCTGCTGCGGGATGAGGGACGGCTGTTCTTGGTGCAAGACTACGTCGAAGGCCCCAGCTACCGAGAGCTGCTCGATCGCCGTCGCGCTGTCGGTGAGCGCTTTAGCGAAGCGGAGGGGGTGCAGTTTTTAATGCAAACGCTGCCGCTGCTGCAATACCTGCACAGCATTGGCATCGTCCACCGCGATATTTCGCCCGATAACCTGATTCAGCGCAATGCTGACGGTCGGCCGGTGCTGATCGACTTCGGCGGCGTCAAGCAGCTGGTGGTGAATGTGCGCTATCAGCTGGGGGTGGCCCAGCCCTACCAGGCCACCGATGGTACCATCACCCGCCTGGGCACCGTGGGCTACGCTCCCGAAGAGCAGCTTGAATCGGGCCAGGTGAGCCCGGCCACCGACCTCTACGCCCTGGGCATGACTACCCTGGTGCTGCTCACGGGCAAAGAACCCGACGCCCTCTACGACGATCGCCGCGATCGCTGGGCTTGGCCAGAACAGGTCGAGCTATCCGCTACGCTCAGCCAGGTGCTGACGCAGCTAGTGGCGCATGATCCGGGCGATCGCTACCAGTCTGCCGGGCAGGCGCTAGCTGCCCTCAACCTGGCCCACCCCGACCCGCTCTCAGCGGCCTGGTCGCAGCCCATGCC
>QBLT01000090.1 GCA_003249105.1 Leptolyngbya sp.
TCCCAATCCCCCCATCCCCCACTCCTCACCTTCCCCGCTCGCTCATACTCAAGCGATCGCCCAGCTGCCGAATCGTCTGAGCCAGATCTAAATCGCGCTTTAGCAGCTTCTCGATCTTGGTATAGCTATAGAGCACCGTGGTGTGGTCTTTGCCGCCAAAGGCATCGCCAATTTTGGGCAGGCTAAGGTCGGTGTGGCGGCGCATTAGATACATGCCCACCTGGCGGGCCTGGCTGATCTCCCGCCGTCGCGAGGCTCCCTTTAAATCTTCCACCGAAACGCCAAACTGCTCCGCTACCGCCGCTAGCACCGCACTGGGCGAAGCTTCGATCTTATCTGTCGGCGGGTTTAGCACCGTCGTCAGGTGCTCGACGGTCATGGGCAGGCCCGAGATTGAGGTGTAGGCGATCGCGCGAATCAGCGCCCCCTCCAGCTCGCGAATATTCGAGGTGTAGCTGGCGGCGATGTACTCGATCGCCTCGCGGGGAATCTGCACCTGCTCGTACTCCGCCTTCTTTTGCAGAATAGCAATCCGGGTCTCGTAGTCGGGGGCTTGAATGTCGGCAATCAGGCCCATGGAAAACCGCGAGATCAGCCGATCTTGCAGCCGCATAATCTGGTTGGGCGGTCGGTCTGAGGCCAGCACAATCTGCTTGCCCGCCTCGTGGAGCGTATTAAAGGTGTGGAAGAATTCCTCCTGGGTGTACTCCTTGCCCTCAATAAACTGAATGTCATCCACCAGCAAAATATCCACATCCCGGTAGTGGGAGCGAAAGTGCTGCATGCTGTCGCGGCGAATGGCGGTGATCAGGTCGTTGGTGAACTGCTCGGTGCTGACGTAGGCCACCCGCGCCTGGGGGGCAATCTCCTGGCGGTAGTGGCCGATGGACTGCATCAGATGGGTTTTGCCCAAACCGACCCCGCCGCAGAGAAACAGCGGGTTAAACTCGCGCCCCGGCGACTCGGCCACCGCCAGCGCCGCCGCGTGGGCCATACGGTTGTTGGCCCCCACCACAAAGCGCGAAAACACCGCCTTGGGGTTCAGGTCGTTGTAGTTTTCCCGATCTGGGGCGGGCGACTCCACCGGCATAGAACGGTTGGACACTGGGGTGGGGCGAGTGGGCAGGGGCGGAGCCGCCGTTGGCCAGTTGACCTCAGCCATGGGCAGCAGTGCCGCTGAGGCCCCATCTCCCTCAGGCACCACCGTCACCTGGAGCTCAATGGCCTTACCCAAGATATTGTTGACGACTTGGGTAATGGTGCCCGCGTAGTGCTTTTGTACCCAGTTGCGGGCAAAGGGGTTGGGGGTCGAAATTACCAGGGCGCGATCGCTCAGGGTTTGCGCCTGGGCGGGTTTGATCCAGGTTTCAAAGGTGGGGCGGCTCAGCTCCACCTGAAGCTGGCTCAGCACCTCTTCCCACAACCGATTCAGGGCCTGATCCACGGTTTACCTCGTAAATGACCGCTGCCCGCAGGCAGACATCGCGCATGATTAGCTGATTGGGCCACCACTCCCTAGCCCGCTAGCATTCTGATGCCAGAACTGGGGCTTTCCAAGACAGTGGAGCCGTTCTCCCGCACCTAGCCGTGGACTGGGGCAGCCCAGGCCAAGCAGCAATCGGGGATCTATAGGGTACTAGATATATAGATAAAAAATGTCCCTGATTCTACATATAGCGCTTTGACAAAAAATGGATCCTGTAGTGCTCCAATTCAGCCAGGCACCAGAGGCGTCCCGCTGGTCTATTGAACCATAGGACTCCAGCCTCTGGGGGAGATGTATACAATGACTACAATATTGCTCAGCACCTCTGCTCTGCCCTCTAATACCCAGCCATGACCACCCCAGAAGCTTCGTCGCCAGCGCCAAATTCCTCGCCTCGAGTGCTGACCCTGGGCCATCCGGTGCTGCGCCAGGTCGCCCAGCCTGTGGACTCGGTGAGGGATGAATTTGTACAGCAGCTGATTGACCAGCTCTTGACAACGGTGCGCACCGCCAACGGCGTCGGCATCGCCGCTCCCCAACTGGGTTATTCCCTACGGATCTTGGTGATTGCCTCGCGCCCTAACCTGCGCTATCCCCACGCCCCGCTAATGGAGCCTACGGTGCTGATCAACCCCCAGTTGGTCGCGGCCAGCGATGAGCTGGAACTGAGTTGGGAGGGCTGTCTCAGCGTGCCGGGGGTGCGGGGCCAGGTGCCACGCCATCAAACCGTGGAGGTGGACTACTGCGATCGCCACGGGCAGCTCCACCGCCAGATTTGGCAGGGCTTCGTCGCCCGCATCTTTCAGCACGAGGCCGATCACCTAGAGGGCAAGGTGTTTCTCGACCGGGTGCAGTCGGAGGCCGACCTGCTGAGCGAAGAGGCCTATCAGGCCATGGCAATCGCTGCTCTTGGCTAGGGGGTGTCAATACGTGATCTAATTGGCTCCCTGACGTTGGGCCACTAATTTTTGACGAACTGTATTTCAGAATGCAACGGCCCTGGCCCGGTTTTGAAAAACATTCAGCAGAATCGGGGTCTCCCCAAGGTGCTCAGTTACCCTGATACCTCTGGTTAGAACATTTCTGACCAGACTATCTGGCCCGCTAAGGCCAAAGGAAACAGTGTGAGTTCTTACCCTCAGCCCCGCATTGTCCACCTCGACATGCTTGATACCGACTACGCCAAAATCGCGGCGGGGGAGCCGATCCCCGACGCCAAAAAGCAGCGGCTCTCCCAAGACAGCTACGACTTTACCCGTCTGGGGCAGCACATTGCCCGCTACCGCTACGGTGGGCTGGATGAGCAGGGGCAAGACGACATTCTCTGCACCCTGGGCACTACCGCTGGGCTATTTACCCTGGCCGATGTCGAGGATATGAACGATCGCCTCCGCCAAACTGGTCGCTTTTACCTTACCCCCGGCGAGCGTCAGCAGGTGATCAACTGGCTGGTGGATGAGTTAGGTATTGAGCTAACCGAAGAACCGAACTCTCAGGGTGACTAAACGGATATAAAGCGCAATCTGTGGACAATTCACTCGTCATAGATTTATCTCTGGTCAACGAATAGAACTTTGCCCGCTCCCGGTATCTCAATGTAAACGAGTGTTTCAATCGAGTTACAACCCTTGAGAGTGGCCCAAAATGCCAAAAATCCCGTGATACGATGCATCGGTAGCTTTTTGCAATAGTGGAGTAAGCACCCTTGGTACTTCGGGTAGCAGTAGTAGGATCAGGTCCAGCAGGCTCCTCGGCTGCTGAGACACTAGTTAAAGCCGGTATTGAAACGTACCTCTTTGAGCGCAAGCTCGATAACGCCAAGCCCTGCGGCGGGGCCATTCCCCTGTGCATGGTCGAAGAATTTGATCTGCCGCCGGAAATCATCGATCGCCGCGTGCGCAAGATGAAGATGATCTCTCCCTCCAATGTCGAGGTCAACATCGGCAGCACCCTCAAGGACGACGAGTACATCGGCATGTGCCGCCGCGAGGTGATGGATGGCTTTTTGCGCGATCGCGCGGCCAAGCACGGCGCGAAACTCATCAACGGCACCGTTCACACCCTCGAAATTCCCACCACCGAGACCGGGGCCTATACCCTCCACTACACCGAGCACCGCGAAGACGGGCTGGTGGGTGACAACAAATCCCTCCAGGTCGATCTGGTAATCGGGGCCGATGGGGCTAACTCCCGCGTCGCCAAGGCGATCAAGGCTGGGGATTACAACTATGCGATCGCCTTCCAGGAGCGCATTCGCCTGCCCGAAGACAAAATGGCCTACTACGAAGACCTGGCCGAAATGTACGTGGGCAACGACGTTTCCCCCGACTTCTACGCCTGGGTGTTCCCCAAGTACGACCACGTCGCCGTCGGCACCGGCACCATGCGGGTCAACCAAGCCAAGATCAAGGGCCTTCAGGCCGGTATTCGCGCCCGCGCCGCCAAGCGCCTAGAGGGCGGTGAGATCATCAAAGTAGAAGCTCACCCCATCCCTGAGCACCCCAGACCTCGCCGGGTAGTGGGTCGGGTGGCGCTGGTGGGCGATGCCGCCGGTACCGTCACCAAGTCCTCCGGTGAGGGCATCTACTTTGCTGCCAAGTCAGCCCGCATGTGCGCCGAAACCATTGTGGAATTCTCCAACAATGGCCAGCGCATCCCCACCGAAGCCGACCTCAAGGTCTACCTCAAGCGCTGGGACAAGCAGTACGGCATGACCTACAAAGTGCTGGATCTGCTGCAAACGGTGTTCTACCGTTCCGACGCCACCCGCGAGGCCTTTGTCGAAATGTGCTCTGACATCGATGTGCAGAAGCTCACCTTCGACAGCTACCTCTATAAAACCGTGGTGCCCGCCAACCCCCTGGTGCAGATGAAAATCACCGCCAAGACGATGGGTAGCCTGATTCGTGGCCATGCGCTGGCGCCAACTCGGAGCTGGTAGTGGGCGATCGCTCAGTTTCTTTCTAAACCCCCTAACCCAACTGGCTTTGACAGAGTATTGTCAAAGCCAGTTTTTGTATTTTTAAGACGTCAAAAACCCGTGTCTTAGTTTCTCCTATACCAAACCGATGGGTGGCAGGTTAAGACAAGAACACACTTGTCAACTAGGTTTCAGGCTTTTCTGAACACCCCCGCCGGTAAAGCATTGAGCCTTAGTGAGTGTAAATACTCACTAAGGCGTTCTGATCAACCATATCCATATTTGGCGTTTGATGCTTTTGTATCTACCATATCTAGCGCTTGACAGAATCTAGAAAAGCTTAACTTGCCACGCATCACCAAACCCAAACTTTGCCGTACTGCTTGTCGTACCTCAGCACACTGCTCATACATTTCAGTCGCGACCTCCTCATTGGCGAAAAAGCCTGGATACCGCACTTCAACAGCAGCCATGGTTAAATCCGTCAGTGCTTTTTCCCACTGCTGCCAAGTCGGTTCAAGCGGCAGTAGAGATTTCAACAAGACCCGTAAATCGTGGATCTTGCTGAAGGGAATATCGGCTTCATAGAGACGAGCTTTGAAGTACTTTTCAACACACTGTTGAGCATGAAAGCAAACAGAATCGTAGTTTGGAGCTTGAGTGGCCTCAAGTTCTCGCTCAGCGGTGATAAAGTCTCCCTCAGCTTTATCAACCCACTCTTGGGTACGCGGCTTCATGCAAAACCCTACCTTTCTCACAAATCTCTTGGATGAGAACGTCTCCTAATTCAAGGCGTCGTCGAAATTGCTCAGGAGTTCGAGCCATTAAATCGACCGCAAAATCAGGATCAGTAACCCTAAGAATTTCTGAAGCCTTGCGAAACGAATACCCTTCAAAGGGTAAGACCACTAAGAGATCCACATCAGAATCTTCGGTGGGTTCGCCGTAGGCGTAGGAGCCAAACAGAATAATGCGGTCGGGGTTGAACTGCTCAGCAATTTGCCGACCCAGCGCTTCGATTTGCTGCATGTCAACCATGGGTTGTCTCCAGCTGTTTCACCAATTCTGCCACGGCTGCCGACGCAAAAAAAGCTAGATGCCTTGAACTCAATAAAATAATGGCTTTTGAGACTCTAAAGTCCCAAAAGCCATTTCTCAAACTATTGAGGTTCTGCCAGATCTACTTAGGCGACTTCTGGAAAACTTTCTCCCTAATGCTGGGCAGCGCCCACTCTACGGTGGCTACAGTTGCCCAATAAAGCAGGGATCTTCTTTTCTAGAAATCTCCTTAGGTGACTTCTGGAAAACTTTCTCCCTAATGGTGGGCAGTGCCCACCCTACAGTGGCCACAGTTGCCCGATAAAGCGGGGATCTTCTTTTCTAGAAATCTCCTTATTTGCCCATGCCGAGCTGCTGGGCCTTCTGGTAAACCTTACCCTCCGTCAGCAGCGAGGGGGCGATGACCACCTCTACCTGCTGCATCTCCTTTAGGTCTTTAGCACCCAGGGTGCCCATGCTGGTTTGCAACGCTCCTAAGAAATTGTGGGTGCCGTCGTCTAGCCCGGCGGGGCCGCGCAGAATTTGCTCCAGACTGCCGGTGGTACCCACTTTAATGCGGGTGCCTCGGGGCAGTACTGGGCTGGGGGTAGCCATGCCCCAGTGGAAGCCACGACCCGGCGCTTCGGCGGCGCGGGCAAAGGGTGAGCCGATCATCACCCCGTCGGCTCCGCAGGCAATGCACTTGCAGATGTCGCCGCCGGTAACCAGGCCGCCATCGGCAACGATCGCCACATAGCGCCCGGTTTCGGCAAAAAAGTCGTCGCGGGCGGCGGCGCAGTCAGCCACAGCGGTCGCCTGAGGAATGCCAATGCCCAGCACTCCGCGAGAGGTACAGGCGGCACCAGGGCCAATGCCCACCATGACGGCGGCGGCCCCAGCCTTCATTAGATTGAGAGCGACTTCGTAGGTGACGCAGTTGCCCAAAATCACCGGCATGGGCATTTCAGCACAGAAAGCCGCCAGGTCGAGCGGGCTAATGTCTGCCGGCGACAGGTGGGCCGTGGAAACCACCGTGGCTTGTACAAACACCAGATCGGCCCCGGCTTCGGCCACTGTCTTACCAAACCGAGCCGCCCCGGCGGGGGTAAGACTCACGGCAGCCACGCCACCGCCAGCCTTAATGGCTTGAATGCGCTTGGTAATCAGCTCGGGCTTAATCGGTTCGGCGTAGAGGGTCTGCATGAGGCCGACAAACTCCTCTTTGCCCACCGAGGCAATTTTGTCGAGGATGGGGTTCGGGTCGTCGTAGCGGGTTTGAATGCCCTCCAGGTTGAGCACGCCCAGAGCCCCTAGCTCCGAGAGCCGAATCGCCATGCCCACATCGACAACGCCGTCCATGGCGCTGGCGATAATGGGAATCTCACGCTCAATGCCGCCAATTTGCCAACGGGTGTCGGCCAGGCTTGGGTCTAGGGTGCGAGGCCCAGGCACCAGGGCAATTTCGTCAATGCCGTACGCTCTGCGGACTACTTTGCCGCGACCAAGTTGTATATTCACGTCCTTACTTTACCCTCTGGGCCAAAACCATTAGGCTAGCCTAGCAAAAAAGAATTCTCGCCGTATAGCCATTGGGCTGAAACCCCATTGTCAACGGGGATACCGATGGTGGGTGATAATATTGGTCAGGCTCGGGCTAGAGCAGTATTTTTAACGGGGAAAAACGGTTGTGAATCTGTCGTCGCTGACGTTTTTGCGCAAAATGCGATCGCCCGATCGGCAGTTTGCCGTGATTGGTTTAGGGCGGTTTGGTCGAGCGGTATGCGCCACTCTCCACAACCTGGGTTATGAGGTGCTGGCTGTCGATACCAACGAGAACCATGTCAGCCAGGCTCTAACCGACCAAATTGCGGCCCATGCCCTCCAGCTCGATACTACCCAGCCCTCGGCCTTGCGGGAAGCGGGCATCACCGACTTTGATACGGTGATTGTGGCGATCGGCAACTATGTCGAGGAAAGCATCATCACTACCCTCAACTTAAAAGAAGCGGGGGTTAAAAATGTAGTCGCCAAGGCGTCATCCGAGATCCACGGTAAGCTGCTCGATCGCGTCGGAGCCGACCATGTGGTCTTTCCAGAGCACGAGATGGGCTGCGAGCTGGCCCGTTCCCTCACGTCCCCCGGCATTCTCGATCGCTTTGAGATCGACCCCAACCACTGCATTGCTGAGATCATCGTGCCCCAGGCCTTTGACCAAAAAACCATCGTCGATCTCGACCTGCGCAACCGCTACGAGCTCACCCTGCTGGCGATTAGCCAAGACAACGAGCCCGACCAGTTTGAAATCAACCCCAGCCCCGTCACCCGGCTAAAGGCGGGCGGGCTGATGGTGGTGATTGGCAGCAACAAAGGTCTAAAGCGTTTACCGATATAGCCCATGCGCGTAATTGGTTTGATCAGCGGCACCTCCGTCGACGGCATTGATGCCGCCCTAGTTGAACTAGATGGACAAGGCTACGATCTGACGGTGTCGTTTATTCAGGGGCTGGCCTACCCCTACCCCGAGTCTCTGCGCCAGCAAATTTTGGCGCTGTGCGCGGGGGAGGCGATCGCCCTCGACCATCTGGCCGCCCTCGACGATGCCGTGGCCGAAACCTTCGCGACGGCGGCCCAGGCCCTCATCGCCCAGGCCGGCCCCGCCGACCTGATTGCCTCCCACGGGCAGACAGTGTTTCACCGTCCGGTGGGTCGTCCGGCCCGGCCCGACCAGGGGCCAACCCGGCTGGCCTACACAATGCAGCTGGGGCGCGGGGTAGCGATCGCCCAGCACACCGGTCTGCCCACCGTCAGCAACTTTCGTCAGGCCGACATCGAAGCTGGGGGCGAAGGGGCACCGCTCGCGCCGATCGTCGATCTCTGCTTGCTCAGCCACCCCACCGAGCGGCGCTGCGTGCAAAACCTGGGCGGCATTGGCAATGTCGCCTACCTCCCCGCCTGGAACCGTCAGGACAGCGCGCCCAAGGTGCTCGGCTGGGATACAGGGCCGGCCAATTCCCTCATTGACATAGCTGTGCACAGCCTGTCGGCAGGGGCGCTCACCTACGATGTCGACGGCGCTTGGGCGGCTCAGGGTACGCCCTGTATTCCCTTAGTCAATCGGTGGCTGGCGCACCCCTACTTCACTCAGCCGCCGCCAAAATCCACCGGGCGCGAGCTATTTGGGTGGGAATTCTTTGAGCAATGCCGCCAGGATGCCCAGGGGGAGGGGCTAGCGCCGCAGGACTTGGTGGCGACCCTGACCGAGTTCACGGCGGCCTCGGTGGCTCACGAGTACCGCACCTTTTTGCCTGCCCTACCCGATCGCGTACTGGTATGCGGCGGCGGCAGCCAAAACCCAGTGCTAATGGCGCGGCTCCAGGCACGGCTGCCCGAGACGGTGGTGCAGACCACCGATGCGGTGGGAGTATCAGCCAGCTACAAGGAAGCGATCGCCTTTGCGGTGCTCGGCTACTGGTATCGCCAGGGCTTCCCGGGCAACTTGCCTACCGTTACTGGGGCCAGCCGCTCCGTTATACTTGGCCACGGCAACGATATCGCCCCGCCCCGCTAGGTTCAGGGGTTGCCAAGGCCCCATACCCCAGTCTGAGCAATAGGGCGTATGCTTGAGAAGCACGGGACAGAGAACAGCGGGCTATGCCGGACATCAGCAGCAACACAATCGATGTCCCAGGCTATGTCAAAGGCTGAGGGAGCATTGTGTGGACCATAGCTTTTTAATTGAGCCTGGCCGGTGGACGCTCCAGGGCAGCTGGATGGAGCGCGATCGGCTACCTACCCCAGTGAAGGGAAAAATCCTGGTCGCCTGGAGTCGCGACGACTGGTTCACTATGGTGATGAAGCTGGTGCTGCCCGACACCCAGCCCAACGAGATGGCGCTTCAGTACCGGGGCCGGTTGACCAGCGGCGACTGCCAGTATACCTTTGTGCTGCAGCACAGCCTGCTGGGTCGGGTCGAAGGCGAGGGCTGGGTGGCCCCTGACTCCATCATTCAGCGCTACTGGGCCCTGGGCGATCGCCAGCGCCGCACAGGGTTTGAGACCCTCTATCGCCTTGACCACGACCGCTACCACCTCTCCAGCGGCATTATGACTGGGCACTACCTGACTAGCGCTATGGAAGCAACCCTTCATCTCCAGGGAGCTTCAGCACCGGGTATGTAAGCGGCTTTTCTACAAGTGCTTTGAGGAGAATGTACTACAGTAAAAACAACACCTTTTAGACGCGACTGGGCATATTAACTCTATGGTCCTGAGCGGTGGGCTGAGTCCAGCCCGAGGTATTGCAGGGTGCGTCACCGGGGTGGATGTTAGTGCGCAGGGTTATCAGCGGGCACCAGCATTCCCTGGGCTGACACTATGGAGATCGCACGACTGGGCTAGATTTGGTGTGTTTGATCAGTCGCCAATGGATAGCTGACTCAATTTAGGGAAACGGTTAGCTCCTGGGCCTCAAATCTGTCGCCGCCTTAGTTTATATCCTGTTTCGATGCACCTCCTTACCTTGCCTGCCCCTCCCTGCCCTCTGGCTAATACGTTCTATGGCTGACTCAAACCTGGGCTGTAAACTAGCAAATCGCTACGAATTACTAGAACCTATTGGCCAGGGTTCGATGGGTCGAGTGTATCTAGCGGAAGACTTGCTGCTGGGCAGCGTGAAGGTGGCGATCAAGCTGCTCTCCCAAACTCTGCCTGGCGAGAAAATGCGCGATCGCTTCATGCAGGAAGCCATGACCTGTGCTCAGCTGGGCCAAAAAAGCATTCACGTCGTACGTGTCACAGACTACGGCGTCAGCGACGAAGGGGTGCCCTTCTACGTCATGGAATACCTGCAGGGTCAAAGCCTCAGCCATCTGCTCAATCTTCAGCCCCTGCCGATCCCTCGATTTTTGGGTCTGATCAGGCAAATTTGCTTGGGTCTTCAGGCCGCCCACGAGGGCATTATTCTCAAAACTCAGCCTGAGCCGGTGCCGATTATTCACCGTGACATCAAGCCCAGCAATATTATGATCGTGCAGGATCCCACCCTGGGGGAGCTGGCGAAGATCTTAGACTTTGGCATTGCCAAGCTCATGCAGGTCGATAGCGATCAGACCAACTGCTTCATGGGAACTTTGGCCTATGCTTCGCCTGAGCAAATGGAAGGTCGCGAGCTCGACGGCCGCTCCGACATCTATAGCCTTGGGGTGATGATGTTTCAAATGCTGACTGGCCATTTGCCCCTGCGGGCCAGCAGCCATACCTTTGGCGGCTGGTACAAGGTTCATCAAACCCAGTCGCCCAAGCTCATGAGTGAGGTGGCTAGCGGTATTAAAATTCCTAAGCTGCTCGAAGATCTGGTGATGAGCTGCATGGCTAAGCTCGCCGATGAGCGCCCCCAGAGCACCCAGGAAATTTTGCAAACTCTAGAGCCACTCCAATCTCGCTACGTCAACGGCTTTCGCATTAGTCAGCGAATTAGCACCACCCTCAACCGAGTACCGGTCACCCGCCAGCCAACGGCTACTGAGTCGCTCAAGGATGACCAAGTCTGCAAGCTAACCGTGTGGCCTGCCGCTAAGCCCGTCGCCGAGATTGTTTTTCCCCATTCGCTGCCCACCAGCCAGGGGCCCCTGGCTACCCTGTGGGCGATGATGCCCGAGGCCGAAATCAACCGACGGCTGGTCAGCACTCGCTACAACACCTTCATCTGCACCATGGCGCCACACCCCATGATGCTCTGGCTAACGGTGCTCTACAGCGGCTCCCATGGCGCGCGCTGGCTGCCCTGCTATCTCGATCTTAAAACGGCTTTGGGCCAAGACATGGCTGGGCTACTGGGTAAAACCGGCACCTATAAGCTGCTGCTCTTTGCCCTAGAGAACCCGCGCCCCTGTGCCCATGTGCTGAGCTGTAGCGTCTCCGACCCCCAGCGCAGCCTGCTTCAGGAGTGGGTGCTCACCGCCCGCAGTCGCCCTTCCACCGGGGCGATCGCCACTAGCCGCGACCTGTTGCGCAACGAACTCCAGACCAAGCTCAAAGCCAAGGTGCTGCAAAAGCTGGAGTCGATTTACGTCGATACAGGCTCTAGCCTCTCTGACTAGCACCGTCAGCGCGCCCAAGGGGGCGTGCTTAAGCGGGGAAAAATAGAACCGGGTGCCAGCTGCTGCGCAAAATGTCGCGGGTGAGGCTGGGGGCTGACCATTTGAGAATGCCGCCGATGTTGCTGGAGCAGGTCGCGATCGCCCCGATATCATGCATTTCAGCCGTTTTCAAAATTTCTGCTAGGGGGTTGCCCTCGACAATGGTGGTATTGACCACTAGGTTGAGGGTAGCTAGCTCCGACTGAAGCTGATCGAGTTCCTGTTCAGCCTGCTTGATCAGGTTATCACCCCGCAGCTCCCGGCGCCGGTTCTCATCGATCACCCACAGCAGGCGCACCCGTTCGAGCACCGAGTTGGGATTACTCTGCACCTGCTCATGAATTTTTTTGATCAATTTTTTACCTCCCTGAGTGCCGTTGTAGGGCACTAGCAGGTAGCGGAATAGGTGGGCACAGCGCAGCTTTAGCTCAGCAGTAGTGTAGGTTGACACGAGCTGGGGCCGCAAAATAATGATGGGAATTGTTGTCTTTTCGGCCAAACCAGCAGTAGTGCTGCCAAATAGTTTCTCCTCCAGCATGGTGCGGGTTGGGCTGCCCAAAAAAATTACGTCGCTCTGGTACTGTTTGGCCAGGCGCAAAATGCTCTCGCTGGCGCGTCCCATCTGCACCTCAACGGTCACCTCAATGTCATCGGGCACATCGCGCAGCAGCGCCTGCAGGCGCTGTCGGGGTTTTTCTAACAGTTCTGGGCTGTCTCGCGGAATTTCCCGTTCGATGTCTACCGAGACGTTGTGAAAAAATACCAGAGACTTAAATCCTCCAGCAACGAGGCTCGGCACAAACTGAGCGAGACGGTAGATACCATCGGTAAAGTCGGTACAGATGAGCGCGCGCTGAAACATAGATCCCCGTTCAGGTGCAACAAAGCGGACAAGATTTGCGATCGCCCAAGTCGGCAATCGTTAGGGCCTATCCTCACAGACCATCGGCAGCTGCCGGAGAAGCCCTTTTCATACCATAGCGTTAGGAAGGGTCGTTTCAACCCCTTAAAGCTTCCAACTTCCTTTGTGAAAAGGTTTCGTAGGCTAGATTAAAGCGCTCAGGGGCCGACGGTAGCGATGTCGACTTCCCAAAAGAATCAGCCATCAAACAGAACCAAGAGCTACATAGGGCTAGATTGACCAATTTCCTATGCTCTCGCTGCACAGGTACCTGAGGTCTAGTAGAAATAGCTATTTCGCCAGAGAGCGAGGGGAGGAGCGCATTTTGACTGGGTGAGTTAAACCTTTATCACAGCTCTAGCTACAAAAAAGTCTCTTAAAAAAACGGACTAGCAAAAGTGGCTTTTAATCCTGCTCTGGCTGCGATTTTGCAGTTGATAGAGCGTTCCATAGCATTGAAGGTGACGCCCCGGCATCCCCGGCCTGATTCAGAAGAATCGTGCAAGAGAGGGAGGTCGCCGTCTTCATGCCGTTTTGGCGACGTTAGCCTTTAGATCTGAGGGTTTGGCCCAATCCCCCATTCATGCTTGAGAAAGTGCTTGTACATGGTTTCTCGCATCATCATCTGTTCGTACATCTTGACTAGAAACTGCTGGGCCTGCTCCCGGCTCATCTTGTCGACCTGGGTTTCAAAAGACTTCAAACTAAACTGCTGCTCCAAAGAGAGTTGCATCGGTTCGTTCATGGATTTGCTCCTGAGAGAGAGAACAACACCCCAGTAGTGGCTTGTAACGAGCAGGCTGGGCCTAGGTTACGGCCTAGATGTACGAGTTGGCCTCCCTGGGGAATACCAATCCCGACACATCTGGTTTCTCTACCGGAATAGGTTGTAACCACAGTACTGACCAAGGTCAATACGAGATTGTTTACAAATTATAACGATCATTTGACAAAGATCCACTCACTGGTGTTGTAAGCGACTATAACAAGTCATCCCCAAACCGTCATCTGTCGGCAGAGAATTTACAATTTTTAGCAATGACTGCTAAGTAAAAATGCTCAAGGCAAACTTCTTGATATATTCTTTATTTAGGTCAAGGCGGCGCCGCTGCAGGGGCACTTTACCCGCATTTTTCCGTGATCGCAGCATGGCATGCTCCCCCAAACGGAGGCTATCGTAGGGAGAATCAACCCAATTGCATCGCCTGAAAGGTTGATCTAGCGCCCACCAAATACCTACCTTTTAGAAGGTAAAGCGGTTGTCAAAACTAGCTGTCACTGCTGCTAGACGATACCGACAGATTCACGACTACCACCGTGATGTTGTCACGGCCCCCCCGCTGTTTAGCAGAATTAACTAGGGCTGTAGCCGCTGCCTCGCAGGCGCGAATCGACTTGAGATGAGAAGCAATCAGATGGTCTGTCAATTCTTCGGTGAGACCGTCGCTGCACAGCAGTAGGCGATCGCCACTGTGCACCTCAATGGGCTGAATATCAATCTCGGTGAGGTCATCGCGCCCTAGGCACTGAGACAGCACATGGCGCCACGGGTGGCTGCGCGACTGGGCCGAACTCACCTCACCTGCTCGAATCGCTTTGGCAATCCAGGTGTGGTCTTCGGTAAGCTGCTCGAGGTGGTGGCCCCGCAAGCGGTACAGACGAGAATCGCCCACATGGGCACACCACGGCTGTGGGTCGCGATCGCGAAAGGTGACCAACACCACGGTAGTACCCATGTCAGCCCGTTCTGGGTGGCGTCTCTGGTCGTCGAGAATGGCATTGTTGGCTTGTCGCAGAGCTTGCTCTAGGAGCTGGGCTGTGGCTATTTCCCCATGCCAGTGCTGATGCAAAAAAGTCTTGATGGCGGCGGTGGCCAAGCGACTGGCTTCCTGCCCTCCGGCATGGCCCCCCATGCCGTCTGCCACCATGAAAAATCGTCCCTCAGGGTCGATGTAATAATCATCCTGGTTGCTGGTACGCAGCAGGCCTGGATCTGATAACCCTGAAAAAACACAATCCACCATAGCAAACTTGGGCTAAACCACTAAGGCAGACGATCGGCCCGGTTGACCTGAATCACCGCTCTCAAAAACGCGATTCCAGTGCCCGCCGCCAGTACTCCAGGAACTAGGGCCAGCCAAACAAACTCAGATAGCAACAGGACCGTTGCCGAAAGGGTAAACGCCCCCGCCAAAATGGCGTAGTTGTTGGCCATCGTCACCCCGCTAATCCGGCGCAGGGCGCGATCGGTTTCGATCGATCGCACCCTGACCCGAATGTCGCCGCGCTCTAGCTTATCGAGGGTGTCTTCAATGCGCCGGGGTAGACCCAGGGCAGAGGTGCTGACCTGGGCGGCCTGGCGGCTGAGTTCCCCCAGTAGACTGTTAGATCCATCGGTCGGGTTGCCATTGGACATAAGCTGTGCAGCAAACGGCTTAGCCGCTTCCATAAAGTTAAACTCGGGATCGAGCCCTTTGCCTACCCCTTCTAAGGTAGAAAACGCCCGCATCACAAAGGTAAAGGTGGCCGGAAAGCGAAAGGGCTGATCGTAGGCGACGGCATAAAGGTCATCGCTGATGGCATTGATGGACTGCTCCTCGAAGGGCTTGTCCATAAAGTTATCCAAAATATACTGGATAGAGCGCCGTACCGGGCTCATATCGTCGATTTGCGCCAGCGCCCCCAGCTCCACCAAGGAGTCCATCACCTGCCCAGCATCGCGTCGGGCCACTCCCATAAATGTACTCATCAGCCGCTGGCGAGTCACCGGCTGCACCTGGCCCATCATGCCAAAATCGTAAAAGATCAGTGACCCGTCAAGGCTGACGGCAATATTGCCGGGGTGAGGGTCAGCGTGGAAAAAGCCGTTGTTTAATAGCTGATGCAGGTAGGCTTGAGCGCCGAGCCGAGCTAAGCGCTTGCGGTCTAAGCCAGCGGCTTCGAGAGCATCGTAATGGCTGATTTTAATGCCGGGCATGTACTCCAGGGTGACCACGCGGGAGGAGGTCAACCGCCAGAACACGCGGGGCACATTGACCCAGTCTTCGCTGCGGAAGTTGCGGCGAAAGGTATCGGCATTCCGGCCTTCGTTGAGGTAGTCAATCTCCTCCCACAGAATGCGGCAGCACTCTTCGTAGATGCCCAACCAGTCACGGCCTTTGCCCCAGCTGGGGTGACTTTGAAAGTAGCGGGCGATGCCCTTGAGAATAGACAGGTCGATGGTGAAGAGCGATCGCAGCCCCGGTCGCTGTACCTTTACCACCACCTCATCGCCGCTGTGGGTCTGGGCCCGGTGCACCTGCCCTAGGCTAGCCGCCGCCAGCGGAATCGGATCAAAGGTGCGATAAAGGGTGTGGATGGGCTTGCCCAGGTCAGCCTCAATAATGTCGCGGGCCTGCTCGTAGCTAAAAGCCGGCACCCGATCCTGAAGCTTTGATAGCTCCTCCACAAACTCAATAGGAAAAATATCGGCACGGGTTGAAAAAAGCTGTCCTACCTTGATAAAGGTAGGACCCAGATCGAGCAGGGTTTCGCGAATCCAAACGGCAAGCTGTCGCCGTCGAGCTGTTTGGGCCTCAGCAGTAATGGTGCCGCCGTAGCTCCAGGCTTTACCGTAGAGCCAGCGAGCCCACAACAACTGCAACACAAAACTCCAAATGTCGACAAAGCGGCGCTGGCGGGAGTATCGGCCCCGGTTCCAGCGGTAGGAGTCCTGGCGGAAAGGTGACGTCTTTTCACCAGCAGCGGCAGCGAGGCTTGCCGTGCTGGCTAAGCCCAGTGAAATAGGATCAGTTTCGTCTAGGGGTGCTTCGTAATGTGAGTTATTCAAGCTGCCATTCATGCCTTCAACATAGCCTAAGTCACCCTCGCCGTTGTCGAGAGAAGAAGGCAGCTTGGCCGATGCGGAGGAATCAGAAACAGCAGACACTCAGGTTCCTAGAGCAAAAGGGATGGCAGCAACTTACAGACCAGCATAGTCCCGGGCAGCAACCCCGGTAAACTCAGACCTCCCGTGAGGCCAAAACAGTTTTTAAACCTGGGACGTAGCCCGATACTGCTGTAAGGCGACTCGTACCTGGGCAATCTCGGCTCGCAGGGTATCGATAGTGGCCTGTAGATCGGTGACCGAGCCTGCCGCTGTCGATGCAGTGCTCCCTGTGTAGGATTCCCCAGCCTCTGCCTCTGCCTGCTGAGCCCGAGCCATGACCTCATCCGTGAACTGGCGCAGGTACTCCCGCTGCTCGGCATCAAACTTACCCACCAGGCTCAGGCCATCGGTCAACAGCCGCTCGGCGCGCTCATTAACCGCATCGGCTAGGGCGCGGCCAATATAAAACGCATGCAGCACGGGGCTAGTCATGGCAAACCTCAGGAAAAACGGATGATGTAACAGAATTCGTTTAACTGTAGAGAATTATAACGCCCTTATTCCTCTAGCACCGGGCGGATATTGGGTTAAGTTTTGGTTTACCTAGCAAAACTGGCTAGCTAGATGACGGGGCTGGGGCCGGTGGCTGCAGCGG
>QBLT01000091.1 GCA_003249105.1 Leptolyngbya sp.
CCCTACTCCCTTACCCCATCACTCCCTCAACACCCCTCGCAACCGCTGACTAACCGCATCTACCCCAAAGGTCAGCACCACAAAAACTCCCAGGGTGATCATTACGCCGCTGTAGTCGAAGCTGCTGATCTGTTCGGTGAGCAAGCGGCCTAGGCCACCAGCACCAACCAGGCCGACGATCACGGTTTCGCGCAGGCAGACTTCCCAGCGGTAGAGAATGTAGGCCAAAAAGCGGCCCAGGTTTTGGGGCAAGATGCCGTAGGCCACGATCGCACTGGGGCTGGCTCCCAGGGTGCTGAGGGCGCGGACGGGGCGATCGTCCAGGTTTTCGTTCACCTCCGCCATCAGGCGACCCAGGATGCCAAAGTTGTGCAGGGCCAGGGCCAGCGCCCCCGGCAGCACGCCGGGAAACAGCATATAGAGCAGCACCAGCGCCCAGATCGGGGCGGGGATGGCGCGGCTGATCAGCAGCACGAGCCGACTTAGACCGAGCAGCGTATAGGCTACCCAAGCGGATTCCCCCCGCTGGCCAATGGGACGCAGCAAGCCCCCCGGCAGCAGAAAGTTTTGGGCGGCGGGCAGCGAGACGAGGATGCCACCGAGACCGGCCAGGGCGATCGCCACCATTGACATCGCCACCGTCAGCCAGGAGAGCCGAGCCAAATTCACCAGCTCGGCCCAGCTCGGCAGGGGTGGCCAGCCGGTGCCCAATAATTCACCTAAAAGGCGCTGGGTGCGGGCCGACCACAGCACCCCTACATCTAGCCGCAGCCACCACCAGCTCAGGGGGATCGCCGCGATCGCCCCCACCCACGACAGTTTCAAAAATCCGTCTTGCCGGGGAGCCTGATGGGCAGGGCGAGACGAAGCTCCTGGTTTGCGGTTGATGTCGAGGCGGCTG
This sequence comes from Leptolyngbya sp., assembly GCA_003249105.1. Taxonomy (GTDB): domain Bacteria; phylum Cyanobacteriota; class Cyanobacteriia; order Phormidesmidales; family Phormidesmidaceae; genus Nodosilinea. The sequence goes on from QBLT01000091.1 coordinate 902, forward strand.
GTGAAGCCCATGCGGCGGCGCACCAGGGCGCTCCAGGCATCCACCGCGCCGTTGAGCACAATCAGCGCGTAGAACCCCGTCCACAACTGCTCGTAGCGCAGGGATTGCAGACTGAGAAAAATTTCGTAGCCCAGGCCCCCAGCCCCGATGATCCCCAAAACGGCAGAGGCTCTAAGGGAACATTCAAACCGGTAGAAGGTATAGGAGAGCAGGTTAGGTAGCGCCTGGGGCAGCAGCCCGTAGACAAAGGCGGCGAGGGGCGGCGTGCCGGCATTGAGCAGGGCGTGGAGCGGTTCGGGGGGCGTCTCATCTAAAATTTCTGAGAAGACTTTGGCGACGATCGCCCCAAAGGGAATCGCGATCGCCAGCACCCCCACCAGCGGGTTTAGCCCCAGCACTTGCAGCAGCACCAGCCCCCAGATCAGCTCGTGGATGGCGCGAGGAAAGGCCAGCAGCCCCCGCACCCCCAACCACAGACTGCGGCGCAGACCCGAGGCTTGGCCAGGGATCACCGTCTGCCACCACACCGCTGAGGAAAGCAGACCCCCAACCAGGCCCAGCGCCACACTGAGGGCCGTGCCCAGCACCGCGTAGGCCAGGGTTACCAGAGCGGCGCGGCCCATGAGGGCGACAAACTCGGGGCTGAGATCGGGCCGCAGGCTGGCGGCCAAAAACTCCCGCATCTGGGGCCACCCACCCAGATTGATCAGCTCGGCTCCAGGCCAACCCAGGCCCGCCTGATACGCCGCTAGCCCCAGGGCCACTAAAACCGCTAGAGCACTGACGGTTTTTGGGTTCCAGAGGCTCGGTCGCAGCGGTATGGTGATAGTCTGTTGGGTGTTAACCACGCTTAGGTCGTCACCCCGCTATGGATGTCATGCCCCAGCCCCAAGGTTTTCTTTCGCAAAATGCTTCTCTGCCCTCCATAGACACGCTGCTGCGCCCCATTACCCTGGGCGACGGCGACGGTTTCAGCGGCTATTTTACCGGAGTTGAGCTACCTGCCGTAGCTGGGGTGACCGGATTTACGGTAGACACCGAAGCGCTTTCCCCAGTGCTGGCCCAGCAGTTTGACCAAGACATTCTGGGGGACATGGTCAATATCTGGAACAATTTTGTCGATTCAGGACAGTTGTGGGCGCTGCTCTTCGGTATTGTGCTGGGATATTTCATCCGCAACCTGACCGCCTTCTAACCAGACTGCACAATAATGCAAACGCCCTCTCCCCAAACCTGGAGCCAGCGCTTTGAAACGGCGCTGCACCCCGCGATCGCGCTCTTCAACGCCAGTATTGGCTTCGACATTGCGCTCATTGAGTACGACCTCACCGGCTCAGAGGCTCACGCCAAAATGCTGGTCAAAACGGAGATCATTAGCCCCGAAGAGGGCGAGGCGATCGTCACCGGCCTAGAGACCATTCGCCAGGAGTACCGTCGAGGCGACTTCAACCCTGGTGTCGAGGCAGAGGATGTGCACTTTGCCGTGGAGCGGCGGCTGACGGAGCTGATTGGCGATGTGGGCAAAAAGCTGCACACCGCCCGCAGCCGCAACGACCAGGTGGGCACCGACCTGCGCCTCTACCTGCGCGCCCAGATCGAAGCCATCCAGACCCAGCTGCGCCAGTACCAGCAGACCCTGCTGGGCCTCGCCGAAGACCATGTGGAAACCTTGATTCCGGGCTATACCCACTTGCAAAGAGCCCAGCCCTTGAGCTTGGCCCACCATCTGCTTGCCTACTTCGATATGGCCCAGCGCGACTGGGAACGGCTCCACGACCTGCAAAAGCGGGTGAATATTTCGCCCCTGGGCTGCGGGGCGTTGGCGGGGACGACCTTCCCCATCGATCGCCAGTATTCGGCAGAGCTGCTGGGGTTTGAGAAGGTCTACGGCAACAGTTTAGACGGGGTGAGCGATCGCGACTTTGCCATCGAGTTTGCCTGTGCCGCCAGCCTGATCATGGTGCACCTGTCGCGGCTTTCAGAAGAGATGATTCTCTGGGCGTCGGAGGAATTTAGCTTTGTCACCCTCAACGACAGCTGCTCCACCGGCTCCAGCATTATGCCCCAGAAGAAAAACCCCGATGTGCCCGAGCTGGTGCGGGGCAAAACCGGGCGCGTGTTTGGCCATCTGCAAGGCCTGCTGGTGATGATGAAGGGCCTGCCCCTGGCCTACAACAAAGACCTGCAAGAGGACAAAGAGGCGATCTTTGACACGGTCAACACCGTGCGCAGCTGTGTGGAAGCCATGACCATTTTGCTCTCCGAAGGGGTCAACTTCCAGGTGCCGCGCCTGCGCCAGGCGGTGAACGAAGACTACTCCAACGCCACCGATGTGGCCGACTACCTGGCCGCTAAGGGAGTGCCCTTCCGCGAGGCCTACAACCTGGTGGGCAAGGTGGTGAAGACGTCCCTGGCGGCGGGCAAACTGCTGCGCGAACTGACTTTAGAAGAATGGCAGGCAATTCACCCCGCCTTTGAAGACGACATCTACGCGGCGATCGCCCCCCAGCAGGTGGTCTCGGCCCGCAACAGCTATGGCGGTACGGGCTTTGATCAAGTGCGCCAGGCGATCGCGCGGGCACAGCAGGCCCTAGGAGAAGGCTGATGATTAGCCTCTGCATGATTGTCAAAGACGAGGCCGCTACCCTGGCCCGCACGCTTGAGAGCGTGCAGGGCGTAGTGAACGAAATCGTGGTGGTCGATACCGGGTCGGTGGATGACACTGTGGCGATCGCCCAATCCTACGGAGCCAAAGTCCACAGCTTTGCCTGGGAAAACGATTTCGCCGCCGCCCGCAACGAATCGTTGCGCCACGCCACAGGCGACTGGGTGCTAGTGCTCGACGCCGACGAGGTGCTGCTGCCGGAGACCGCCCAGGTGCTGCAACAGCTCGACGCAGGAAAGCCTCTGGGGGATGTCGCTGCCGAAAACGTGCTGGCCGTGAATCTGCTGCGCCTAGAGCTGGGTGCTCCTCAGGCTCCCTATACGCTGATTACCCGCTGCTTTCGCCGTTTGCCCGAAATTACCTTTAACCGCCCTTACCACGAAACGGTGGATGACAGCGTAGCGGTGCTGCAAGCCCAAAACCCTCGCTGGCAGGTGATTACCCTGGGCGAGGTGGCTCTGCACCACACCGGCTACGACCCAGCAGTGGTCGTAGAGCGCGGCAAGTTCGATCGCGCCCGCACCGCCATGGAAGGCCACCTGGCTGAGCATCCCAACGACGGCTACCTGCTGAATAAACTGGCGGCTCTCTACGTCGAGTCTGACCAGGCTGAGCTGGCCCTACCCCTGCTCGATCGCGCCTTAGAGCAGGCTGACACTTTAGACGAGTTGACCCGCTACGAACTGCACTACCACCGCGCCCTAGCCCAAGCCGACCGACCGACCCAAGCCGCCAGCGACTACGAATCTGCCCTAGCGGAGGTGGTGCCCCCCATGCTCAAGCTGGGCGCTTGGATCAACTACGGCAGTTTGAAAAAATCTCAGGGTGATTTTGAGGGCGCGATCGCTCTGTTTCAGCGAGCGATTGAGGCTGACCCAACCCTGGCGATCGCCCACTACAACCTGGGTACCGCCCACCGGGCTAGAGGCTATCTGGATGAGGCGATCGCCGCCTACCGTCAGGCGATCGCCCTCAACCCCAGCTATGCCGAAGCGCACCAAAACCTGGGGGTAGCCCTGTTTAAGCTGGGGCAGCTGCCCGAGGCGCTGCGGGCGTTTCAGCGGGCGATCGCCCTTTACGAAGTTACTGATCCCGCTACCGCCGCCAGCCTGCGCAAGGGGGTTAGTGCCCTCGGCATCTCACCCCTACTGCTGGCTCAGGCAGGCTTTGTATAACCCACCCGGTATCCGCAAGCCCTGGCACCAGGTTGCGTTCAGGAACCTAGACTCAGTAGATCGAAAACAATCTCTCCTAACCAGAGCTGTTCCTCCCCAGGCTGGAAGAGGGACTTTGAAAGATTTTTCAGCTCCCCTCTCCCAGAGAGGAGAGGGGCTGGGGGAGAGGGCTAGCATGAACTTTGCGATTTACTGAGACTCTATCTAGAAGCCCTAGGCAACCTTCTACCGTCTCTTGGTGCTCGTAGTGCCTGATTCTACGCGTCAAGGCAAAGCTACTTAGAGTAGCGGTTGTCATTCCAGTCAAACTGAGGGCTTGACGGAGTCGAGCCAGGGGTGTGGGTTTTCTTCCATGAAACCTCAGAGCCGTAGGTGCCGGGCCGCCAATAGTGGCCGTGATCAGAGTCAGACTTGCCAGCGGCGGGCACATCCGGGGCATCGTTGCGGTAGCGAGTGCGGTGCGAAGACTCCTGGGCTGGGGCCGTGGGCGGTTGGTCGCCGCGACGGCCAAGCATAGATCGCAGGCGATTGATCGCCCCATCCCAGTTGAGGTCGGGCTGCTTGAGCAGGTCGCGCAGGCTATTGAGGGCGATGGTGGCCGCGTCGTCCTGCTGGTTGCGCAGCGGCTCAGACGACCGAATTGGATCGACCTGCACCGCAGCAAAAGCCTGGCGAACCGCGCTTTTAATCTGGTTGTGGAGTTCCCGCTTGGCCTTTTCATACTGAAGCTGCCAGCCCTTCTCGCTAGACGCGTAGAGCGAGGGCAGGCGGTTGAGGGCATAGGTCTCCACTTCTACCCGCTTGAGATACTTCAGCATGCGGGGCTGCATGGTTTTGATCTGCTTTTCCACCTCTTCAGAGACGAGCAGTTCCATTACATTCATGTAGGCATGTCTTGGAACGTCGTGATCAATTTTCATAGGGAACCCCACTTGCTATTGGACGATTCGGCGCAATGCCAGAGAACTCTGGTCTGTCGTAGAGATACTCCTGCTTGGTCACTTGCTGCCGAAACTGTAAACCAAAGTTAGATGTGACGGATAATCTGGCATATCGCTTGAGCAGCCCTATCAACAGTATGCCCAAATAGATTCCGAGAACCTACTGAAGAATATCTGTGCCTCTATACTAGCTCTGCCAGTAAAAATGCCCATGTAGCTATATTGCCAAACCTAGATGAAGCTGCGCAACCGTATTGTGTAAAACCGTTACTGCCTAATTTCAAGAGTCTGTGACCTGGGAAGGGGCAGAGCCCTTTCCCTAAGGGGTAGGTGAGCTAGACCTTAAGTAGATCGGCGCTGAGTCGTCTGAAGGCAAGCCGCTCATTTTCGACATCCACATGAATGGTGTCGCCTTCACCAAACTCACCGCGCAGAATCGATTTGGCAATTTGGGTTTCCAGCTCGCGCTGGATGGCCCGCTTCAGGGGACGCGCTCCGTAGACGGGGTCGTAGCCAACTTCAGCTAAAAAGTCGAGGGCCGATTCGCTGAGTTTGACCGCCATCTTGCGATCGGCCAGGCGCTCTTCGAGCCGGGCCACTTGCAGTTTGACAATTTCCCGCAGCTGCGACTTGAGCAACCCGTGGAAGATGATCATCTCATCGACCCGGTTGAGAAACTCAGGGCGGAAGTTGCCCCGCAGGGCATCCATCACCCGCGATTTCATTTCGTCGTACTGGGCGTCGTCGCCCGCCACGTCGAGAATGAACTGGGAGCCGATGTTGCTAGTCATGATGATGATGGCGTTTTTGAAGTCTACCGTGCGGCCTTGGGCATCGGTGACGCGGCCATCGTCAAGAATTTGCAGCATGACGTTAAACACGTCGGGGTGGGCCTTCTCAATTTCGTCAAAGAGAATTACAGCGAAGGGTCGGCGGCGAATCGCCTCGGTGAGCTGACCGCCTTCGTCATAGCCGACGTAGCCAGGAGGGGCACCGATCAGCCGGGAGACGGCGTGCTTCTCCATGTATTCCGACATGTCGATGCGCACCAGGGCCTCTTCGGTGTCGAACAGGTAGGCGGCCAGGGCCTTGGCTAGCTCGGTTTTGCCGACCCCGGTGGGGCCAAGGAAGATGAAGCTGGCGATCGGACGGTTGGGGTCGGCGAGTCCGGCCCGCGATCGCTGGATCGCATCGGCTACCGCCGTCACCGCTTCCTCCTGGCCGATCACGCGCTCGTGCAGTTCGTCTTCGAGCAGCAAGAGCTTCTGCATTTCCGACTGCACCAGCTTGCTGACCGGAATGCCCGTCCACTTGGAGATGATTTCGGCGATGTCTTCTTCAGTCACCTCTTCGCGCAGCAGGGTTTTGCCGGTGGTTTGGGTGTCGGCTAGCTGGGTTTCGGCGGTTTCGAGCTGGCGCTGAAGCTCGGTGAGCTTGCCGTACTTGAGCTCGGCGGCCCGGTTGAGGTCGTAGTCGCGCTCGGCCTGCTGGATCTCGATATTGACCTGGTCGATCGCTTCTTTGACCGACTGAATGCTGTCGATGGTGTCTTTCTCAGACTGCCATTGGGCATTCAGGGCGCTCTGCTGCTCTTTGAGGTCGGCTAGCTCGCGCTCGATGCGCTCCAAACGCTCCACCGAGGCAGCGTCAACTTCTTTTTTCAGCGATAGGCGCTCCATTTCGAGCTGAAGAATCTTGCGATCGACTTCATCGAGCTCCTCGGGCTTGGAGGTGATCTCCATCTTCAGCTTGGCGGCGGCTTCATCCACCAGGTCAATGGCTTTGTCGGGCAGGAAGCGATCGCTGATGTACCGGGTCGACAGCGTAGCCGCTGCCACCAGGGCGCTGTCGGAAATCTTCACCCCGTGGTGGGTTTCGTAGCGATCTTTGAGGCCGCGCAGAATGGAAACCGTGTCCTCCACACTGGGCTGATCGACATAGACCTGCTGGAAGCGGCGTTCCAGAGCGGCGTCTTTCTCAATGTATTTGCGGTACTCATCTAGCGTGGTCGCTCCAATGCAGCGCAGCTCGCCGCGGGCCAGCATGGGCTTCAGCAGGTTGCCTGCATCCATCGCCCCCTGGGTCGCGCCCGCGCCGACAACGGTGTGAATCTCGTCGATAAAGAGCACGATCTGCCCTTCGGAATCGGTGACTTCTTTGAGCACGGCTTTGAGGCGCTCTTCGAATTCACCCCGGAATTTGGCCCCGGCAATTAGCGCGCCCATGTCGAGGGCGATCAGCTGGCGGTCTTTGAGCGATTGAGGTACGTCGCCGTTGACGATGCGCTGGGCTAGACCTTCGGCGATCGCAGTCTTACCCACCCCCGGCTCACCAATCAGCACTGGGTTATTTTTGGTGCGGCGCGAAAGAATCTGGATGGTGCGGCGAATTTCGTCGTCGCGGCCAATCACCGGGTCGAGCTTGCCTCGGCGGGCGGCATCGGTGAGGTCGCGCCCGTACTTTTCGAGGGATTGATACTTACCTTCGGGGTTTTGGTCGGTCACTTTTTGGGTGCCTCGAATGTCTTGAATGACTTGCTTGAGCTTGGCTTCGCTGAGCCCGAGTTCTTGAAACAGGGCTTTACCAAAGCGGGTGTCGCCGGGGTAGGCCAAAATCAGGTGCTCGATAGAAATATATTCGTCACCGTAGTCTTTTTTGTAGCGGTCGGCGCGATCGAGCAGAGCATCGAGGGATTTGCCCAGGTACACCGACGAGCCTGACCCGGAGACCTTAGGCTGGCCGTTGATAAAGGCTTCGGTGCGATCGCGCAGCACTTTCCCGTTGACGCCGAGCTTGGCAAAAATGCTGCTGGCCAGACCGTCCTGGTCGAGTAGCGCCAGCATCAGGTGTTCGCTCTCGATCTGCTGCTGCTGCGACTGCTTGGCAATATCCTGCGATCGCACAATGGCATCCCAGGCTTTTTCGGTAAATTGGCTTTGGGTGGGTTGCATAGGCTCCGCTCTCCCGTGGTTACTCCATAAAATCTCTGTATGGTTGCATTGTAGGAAGAGTGGCCTATTCAGCAGGGTCGGTGTTCACGATTGTTCTCAGGCGGGTTGCCGCCTTTAAGGCTCTGTTGCTACAGCTTGAAGGCCCCACTGCTTCAGAACTTGCAGCACAGCGTAAAGGTCGTTGTTCGGATTCACCAATGAAAACAGCCGAGAGTTAGCGTACTGGGCTGTAGGCTGCCGAGTCGCCTTAAGAAATAGAAACTCGTTGCCGTTGGTAATAAGTCCAAAAGTGGGTCGAGCTAGGGTTGGGTTGCTCAACATGTAGGCCAAAGCCTGAGGAATAGCGCGTGTAACCGCAAAATCGCTACGTTTAGATTCAATCACCAACAGCCAAAACTGCTCCTTCAAGACCAGCACATCAATGCGGCCACGAATCACCGTGTCGTCATCATTGAGCTCTAAATCAATGCTGGTTTCGGTTTCAATACGGAAGGGCTTTTGATAAAACCCAGCTAGATCAAGCAGGGGCGACAGCACCACCATTTTGACGCTGTTTTCTAGCATCGGTGGATCTTCCATCAATGCGGTGAAATTGGCTTTGACGCGATCGAGGAGGTGCTGTTCGGTTTCGCTCAGCACAATGCTTTCTGTCCGCCATTCAAAGAAAAATTCTGGATCTAGGGATTGCTGTAGCCCCAAAGCCTGTTTGAGATCGCGCAGGGTTGCCGTATTCGCTGCAATAGTCTGCACCATATTTCGACCCCTAAGTCTCGATTTCTAATTCTATACGTAGGACTATGGGTTCCCCAAAACGCCCAGGGTTCAGGGTCTTGAGCGATCCTGAACCCTGCTGATGAGTGTTGCTCAAGGGCGACTGCTTTGGTTAACAGCTGGCGCGATCGCCCTACCAAGGCCGCCAGTTGCCCCAGTCTTCATTGAAAATCGAGGTGTTGGGGAACTGCACCGGGTTGCCGCTGCTCTGCAACTCGGTCCGCAGCTGGTCGAGCAGGGGCTCGTAGCTGGGCAGGTTGTCCACTAGCTCGTAGGGCAGCACCCCGTTGCGCAGCGAGAAATCGATGGAGTGAGCCGCTGCGGCCCCCACCGACCACTCAAAGGAATGCACCCGGTAGGCGGCGGCGGCACTGTAGCTGGCGGCGATGCTCTTGCTGGCCACCAGCATGTTGTCGATTCGCTGGGGAATCATTGCCCGCAGGGGAATTTGGGCGGGGTAGGCCTGGCCGTGGGCCTGACGCACGCCGGGGCGCTCGATGTTGCCGGGGGCCTCTGCCGGATAGTCGCGCATGCAGGGGTGAAAGTCGATCGCATACTGGGCAATGCCCACCGTGTCGGGGTAGAGGCGCGATCGCGCCCGAATTGGGAACGTATTCGGGTCGGCATCGGGCACAAAGGTATCCACCGTTCCCAGGCCCGCCAGGTAGCGCCGCAGGGAGGTATAGGTACCCTCATCCAGGTTCTCCTGGTAAAAGTCAGCGGTAAAGTCATTCCACGAAAAATCCACCTCGCTGATCATGAACCCGTTTTCGTAGCCGTAGGCGGGCCGACCAATAATCCGCCGCGCCTCGCGAATGTAGGGGTACTTCGACAGGCCGTGGGCCGTATTCATGGGGGAATCTAGCCCCTGCAAATAGACATTGTAGGGTTCAGGCTCTTTCCACGAGTCGTCAATTTGCGAGTCGGTGGTGCCGGTGGTCAGCCAGTAGAAAAAGCCGATCGCATTCTCTTCGCCCTTGCGCAGGGTGTCGGCCCGCAAGCCCCCCAGCCAGCCCCCCGGTTCTAGCTGACCGCTGGCCGCTAGCTGGTCTTCGGTCAAAATCAGGTTATCCTGCTCGGTGCCGGGGCGGTAGTCGTTGCCCCAGGTCCAGTTCTGCATCGAGATGTCGCCCACGCCGGGACGAGGCACCCCAGAGATTTTTGCTTCCGTTTGAGGCGAGGCATTCCACAGGCGGCGGTAGGTAAAGACAAAATCGAAGTGGTCTTGGGCGGTTTTCAGCGAGTCGCGCTCTTTTTCCCAGCTGTAGTAGGGCGCGTAGGTATCGTAAAAGTCGGGGACATCGTAGGTCTGCGGCTCGGCGGTGCGCTCCATGGCAAAGGTGTAGGTAAAGCCCTGGGTGCAATAGGGGTCGCGCTCTTGCACGGGCGACGAGGGGTTGAGGGGCGAGCGGGGGTCTAACCCCAGCTCGTAGGGCACATCGGCCAGGGCAATCAGCTCGCCAGTTTCGGTGGCCTCGACCACAAACCAGTCCACCTTGCTGTCGGGGGCATTTTCCACCCGTTCCAGCTCAATGCCTGCGGGCACAAACTGAATAATTTCCTTGGAGAGCCGCGCTGAGTCGTCGTAGGTGTAGGCGTCTTCGATAATTTCGGAGAGAAAGTCGGTGTTGAGGGGAGCGGTGCCCGGTGCGGGGCTGTGGCGAATGGCAACCACCTCGTCGATCTGGGTGCCATCGGCGTTCAGGCTCAAGTCTTTGACCACCGTATTGGGGAACCACTTGAGTTCGCCGCCGCCCTTGCGCTCGGCCTCGGCCAGCATGTCCATGAGAATAGCGTTGGCGTCGGCGGGCAAAAAGCAGGAGGCGCTCACCCAGCAGCCGCCGGGGTTGAGCTTGCCGTATTTAGCTTCGACGCGATCGCGCAACTCCTTATACCCCCGCGAGTAAAACAGCTGCCGCCGCTGCTCCCGCGACTCATCCAGCGCCGTGGTGCCCTGGGAGGAGATTTGCCCCCCGACCCAGTCGGTCAGCTCAGTCATGCAGACGGTGTGGCCCATCATCAGGCTTTCGTAGGCCGTTGCGGTACCGGCCAGACCACCACCGACAATTAGCACCTCGCACTCTACGACCTGGTCGGGGGGCTGGGGCAGCTGGGCTACGCGGGGTGATACCGACTCCTGGGCCTGGGCGCTGCCAATGGGAAGCGGTAGGGAACCGGCAACCAGCGTGGAGGCTAAGAGGGGAGCGGTGAGGGCGCGAAAAAAGCGTTTCATAGCAAACCAAGGGGGCGTATCGATTGCACCCTCTAGCTTATCGGCTGATTGTAAGGTTCGGCTATGGTCGGCAAACGATTGGCATTGCTGAACCTGGCCATGGAAAGTAAACCTGCACCTAACCGTGGATAGATTTCATTTTGTAGAGATATTAAATGTTGCAAAACACTTTTATGTTTGCAGCACAAGGGCAAAGCGGTTGATTAAGCTGGCATCATGCATACTCGTAGTGAGTATGACTTAAACACCCGCATGAGTCCGTAAATCTGATCAGCGCTTAGTTAAGAATCCCAGACATGCTGGCTAACGCGAAGGAGTTTTACCATTTTCACCAACGACTCACACCAGTTGGTGCTAGTAAGTGATCGCTTTAAGTTAACGATTGTTTGGCCGGGGTGGCCTGTAACCATTTCTTCCACAGAGTCGAGGACAGGTCATCCATATTCGCAGGGTAGTATCTCTACCCATCAATCTCTTAGGTAATAAGGGTCTAACTGATATTGAATGCGAGTAAGGAGCTGGGCACATGTTGTTCAATTGTGAGGGCCAGCCTGTCCCTCAAGTTACCTTTCGAATGTTGACAGAGGTGGGTAGGTACGAGCTTTCGACGGCGGATCTTTTTGATCACAAAACCGTAGTGGCCTTTGCAGTGCCGGGAGCATTTACCTGTCCCCATTCTCCGATTCAACTGTTGGCCTACAACGAGTATGCCAGGCTGTTTCGAGCGAACGGAGTCGATGAAATTCTTTGTATTTCGGTCAACGATCCGTTCTCGCTAGCGTCTTGGGCGCAAGCAGAAGGCGCTGATCGGGTGCGCTTTATCCCCGATGTCAATGGTGATTTCACCCGCCAAATGGGGATGCTGGTAAACCTTTCTGACAAGGGCATGGGATACCGTTCTCGGCGCTATTCCATGCTGGTAAAAAATGGGGTAATTGAAAAAATGTTTGTCGAACGCGATGGATTTGAGGCGATGCCTGTTGTTTCTAATGCCGACACCATGTTGAACTATATCAATCCAGAGGCTAAGCCACCGGAGCAGACGGCGGTGCTCATGCAGATGTGGCGGACGATACTTTCTGCCTAGGAAAAAACTCACCTAAACCACAATCAGGACAGGAATTATGACGAGTAGCCAAATGAAATGCCCGTTCCCCATGAGCGGCAAGCTAATGGAAATCTGGCGGGCCGTAACGTCGGTTCTGGCATCCAGTAGTGCGGAAAATGTTCAATCCAGCATGCCCCAGCCCACGGCACCCAATGCCGTCAGCAGCGTCAGCAAATGCCCGGTTCTCAGTGGCCCTCAAACTCGGCTTGGCACTGCGAACCGCGACTGGTGGCCGAATGCTTTGAATTTGAACATGCTCCATCAGCACTCGGCCAAGGCCAACCCGCTGGGTGAGGATTTCAACTACGCTGAGGCGTTTAAGAGTCTGGATCTGGCGGCCCTGAGGGCAGACATCTACGAGCTGATGACCACGTCGCAGGACTGGTGGCCAGCCGACTACGGCCACTATGGGCCGCTCTTCATTCGCATGGCGTGGCACAGCGCGGGTACCTATCGCATCGGCGACGGTCGCGGCGGCGCGGGCTCGGGCAGTCAGCGGTTTGAGCCGCTCAACAGCTGGCCCGACAATGCCAACCTCGATAAGGCGCGCATGCTGCTGTGGCCGATCAAGCAAAAATACGGCAACAAAATTTCCTGGGCCGACCTGATGATCTTTGCGGGCAACTGCGCCCTGGAGTCGATGGGCTTCAAGACGCTGGGCTTTGCGGGCGGGCGCGTCGATGTCTGGGAGCCCGAGCTAGACATCTACTGGGGTTCCGAAAAAGCCTGGCTGGGCAATGAGCGCTACGAAGGCGATCGCGTCCTCCTCAACCCCCTCGCCGCCGTGCAAATGGGTCTGATCTACGTCAACCCCCAGGGGCCAGACGGCGAGCCTGACCCCCTGGGCTCAGGGCGCGACATTCGCGAAACCTTTAAGCGGATGGCGATGAACGACGAAGAAACCGTCGCTCTCACCGCCGGGGGGCACACCTTTGGCAAGTGCCACGGCGCAGGCATGGAGACCCACATTGGGCCAGAGCCGGGCGGAGCCACCATCGTCGATCAGGGCCTGGGCTGGAAGAGCACCTTTAACACCGGGGTCGGTGTCGATGCGATCACCAGCGGCATCGAAGGGGCCTGGACGCCGACGCCAACCCAGTGGGACAACAGCTACCTCGAAACCCTGTTTAAGTACGACTGGGAGCTGACCAAGAGCCCCGCTGGCGCGTGGCAGTGGAAGCCCAAGGGCGACGCAGGGGCAGGAACCGTGCCCGACGCCCACGATCCGTCGAAACGGCACGCCCCGATGATGACCACGGCAGACATGTCCATGAAGATGGACCCGATCTACAACCCGATCGCCCAGCGCTACCACGACAACCCCGACGAGTTTGCCGAGCAGTTTGCCAAGGCCTGGTTCAAGCTAACCCACCGCGACATGGGGCCTCGCGCCCGCTACCTCGGCCCCGAAGTGCCCCAGGAAGAATTTCTGTGGCAAGACCCCATCCCCGCCGTTGACCATGACCTGATCGACGATCAGGATATTGCCGCACTCAAAGCCAAGATTTTGGCCTCGGGGCTGTCGGTATCCCAGCTGGTCTCGACCGCCTGGGCATCGGCCTCCACCTTCCGCTGCTCTGACATGCGCGGTGGGGCGAATGGAGCCCGCCTTCGCCTCGAACCGCAGAAAAGTTGGGAAGTCAACCAGCCCGATCAGCTGGCCACGGTGCTGCAAACCCTGGAGGGCATCCAAAACGAGTTCAACAGCTCACAGTCGGGCGGCAAGCGGGTTTCGATCGCAGACCTGATCGTGCTGGGCGGCTGCGCGGGCATTGAGCAGGCGGCGAAAAACGCCGGTCACGACGTGACAGTGCCCTTCACACCGGGCCGCATGGATGCATCGCAAGAGAAAACTGACGTGGAAGCCTTCGAACCCCTAGAGCCGACCGCCGACGGGTTCCGCAACTACACCAGCGGCAAACACAGCGAATCGCTGGAGGAGTTGCTGATCGATCGGGCGCAGCTGCTGTCGTTGTCGGCTCCGCAGATGACGGCCCTGGTAGGTGGATTGCGCGTCCTCGGCGCGAACTTTGGCGGGTATAAGCACGGCGTCTTTACCGATCGCCCCGAGACCCTGACCAATGACTTCTTCGTCAACCTGCTCGATCTAGGCACGACCTGGAAGGCGACCTCTGAGGATGAGTATGAGTTTGAAGGCAGCGATCGCAAAACCGGCCAACAAAAGTGGACCGCGACTCGCGTTGACCTCATCTTTGGCTCAAACTCTCAGCTTCGCGCCCTGGCAGAAGTCTACGGAGCCGCCGATTCGCAGCAGAAGTTTGTGAATGACTTTGTGGCAGCGTGGGATAAGGTGATGAACCTCGATCGCTATGACCTGCGATCGGTGCAAGCCACAAGCTCTGCGAGAAGTTTCTAAGCTTGGCGTTAGCTACGCTAACCGAGAAGCTAGCGATATAAAAGAGAGCGGCGTTTCAAGACAAGTTGAAACGCTGCTCTCTGCGTTAGGTGTTAATAGCAGGTCTACTTACAGTCCTAATCAGCTGCTAGTTTAGACTTACGTTGTTTGAGAGCCGCGACACCAAGTCCAACCAATCCAGGCAGAAGCGCAGGAGTGGGAACTGGTGTGGCTTGGGTTTGCTCCAGCACCACATCATCCAAGACTGGTCCGCCAAGATCTAGTGGCCCCGTTGCCGCAAAGGATAGCTTTGCAGACGTAAGTAGGTGGGACGAATTAAATATCAAACAGGTTAAACATCTGCAACCCTTGCCAATTAGGGATTTTGGCGATTGTGAAGAAGCCGAGCCATCTTATAGATGATTGAGCCTTGTTACTTAGGTGCTGAGATCGTGATTGAGCGAGTGATGGAAGTCAAGGTTGAAGTTGAAGAAAAGGTTTCTGAAAAGACTGACCCTAGTTGTACCAAGAGACTATTTCCAGAAAAACTGTTGTTGCCAAGCTTGAAAGATAGCTGATACTGTCCAGCAGCGAGGCTAAAATTTTCCTTTGTCTCTATTCTCCCATTTCCAGGAGTCCCTTCCATATCTAGGGAGAACCCCTGTCCTGAATAGGGGGTATAAACATCAACCGTCCCGACTGTAACATCCCATTTAGTTAGAGCATTTTTCCCATTACCTGCAGACTCGCTGTTGAAATTATCCTCAAATAAAGTTAAGGCTTGGGCTGAGGAAGGAGCCAGACCTGTGATCGTTATCCCCAGAAAAAAAGCTGATACTACTCTGATTACCTTCATGAAGCAAATTAACTCCTGTTTTTACTAAATCAAAAGGTAGATGCCCCTCATTTGTCGGAATATCGTAGTATTTTATACGTCTTCCTGCGTATATTTTCGGCCTTTTTGGACAATTACTCCTAGGTTCTAAAGACTGCTTGTTGAAAAATTCTTCATCTAGGGCTACTGCCAAAACAACGCTTTACAGGAAACATACATTGCATAAAGCTATGGCATCTCTTGCCCTACTTTCACTAAGAATGCTCAACCTGTAAACATTGGTTTCTGGTAATGTATCTGACTAAATTGTAGAGGCGAATAAAACACATGGCGTTTATAAGTGTCAACAGATGTTTGGAATCTTATTTCAGGGTATAACCTGTCATTTTTGCTCGATAACCTCTTGGTTGAGAGGGCTTATCCGTTCTCGCTAAGGAGAATTCATGGACAAAGTGCGGTGCAGAAGACTTTGACGGTTGATCAAAGTCTTCTGCACCGCACCACTTATCCACAGCAGGCTAACTCATCAGCAATTCTCATTTTGGCGAAAAGCTGTTCCAGGGCTAGAAATGCCGGTATTGTAAAGGTATCTGAGAGAGCCAAGAGAGCCAGAACCGTTGAAAGAACGGGGTTTGTTTGACACAATAGTCGGTTCTTTTCGCCAGCAACTGTCCTTGTTACCGGACAAACGCACTGGCAAGAACACCCGCTATGGGATAGAAGATGCCGCCCTAAGTGCGTTTAGTGTGTTCTTCACCCAAACCCCTTCATTTCTGGCCTATCAGCGCATGATGGAAGGCAGCAAAGGGAAAAGCAATGCCCAGAGCCTGTTTGGTGTCCATCAGATTCCAAGCGACAATCAAATCCGGGGCCTACTAGATTTCGTAGCCCCTGAGCATGTTTTTCCTGTGTTTGAGAAAATCTTGCAGGTATTAGAACAGCAGGGGCAGTTAGGTGATTTCCGGGAAAGAATATACCGTCTAGGCTGGACGAATAAGAATGTCCCATTTGGGTAGCAGAG
>QBLT01000092.1 GCA_003249105.1 Leptolyngbya sp.
GCACCGTTAGTGTCCATCGGCGACGCCTGCGGTTCGCCCCCAACGGCAGGGCTATCCCCCAAATGCACTTGGCTGAGCAGTTCCTCCTCCAGGGTGCTGGGTATGGGTTCTGACATCGCGACCTCTGGGGGAACCGACGCTGGGATATCGCCATTGGCGATGGCTTCAGGGGCAGTGGGTAGCGGGGCTGGGGCAATCGCGCTGGCATCTTCGGCGCGATCGGGCAAATTAGCCACCTCTGCCGCCAGGTCTGGAGGCACATCGAAGCTGAGGGTAGAGCTGCCCACCATTTCCACATCGGCGGAGGGTAGCCCTTGCACCATCTGCTGTAGCTCCATGGGCACATCGGGGTCGTAGCCGTAGTCCACCGGGGGCGCATACTCGGGCACCACCGTTCCAGCGCCGGGGGTGCTGCCCAGGCCTGGAGAGCCTGCATCGCTAGCTACCCCAGCTTGAGGGAAGGTCACGTCCACCCCAGGTAGCTCCCAGGTCGCATGGTCACCGCCCAGGGCCGCTGCCCGATCTAGGCAGGCTTGGCCCTCGCTCTGGCGACCCATCGCCATGAGTGCCTGCCCCTTACCCAGGTGAGCTGCCGCCGATGTAGGGTCAAGCTCTAGGGCACTGTCAAAGCAGAAGATAGATTCTTCGTAGCGGGCCATGGTGTTGAGCAAACGGCCCTTGCCAATCCAGGCGTCGATCACGCTGGCGTCGAGCCGCAGCGCGGCGTTAAAGCTATCCATCGCATCGTTGGCCTGCCCCAAAAGCGCCAGGGCACTGCCCCGCTCGGCCTGGGCCTGGGCGGCGATGGCGTTGATGCCTCCGGCTGGGATCCCGGTGGCGTCGGTCTTGCGGCGTTCCACTTCGGTCGCTTCCACGGCCTGGTTGAAGTAGAGCAGGGCGTTGTCGTAGCGGCCCTCGCGCATCAGGCGGCGACCTTCGGCTAGGTCAGCGCGAGCCTGCTCCAGCTTGCCGGGGGGCAGGGCGTCTGGGTAGTCACCGCCGGGTACAAGTTCGGCCTCGGGCGGCACCAGGCCCACCTCGGTCAGGTCGGTTGCGGGGGGAACAGGCCCAGCGGTAATCGGAGCCTGGTTACCCACCTCAGAAAAGTCGATACCTAAAGCCGGGACCAGACCCACCGCCGGGCCGCGATCGCCCTCGGCCTCTAGCTCATCATCTTCTTCATCGTCGTGGTCTTTGCCGATCAGCGACCCCACAATGCCCGCCAGCAGCAGCAGGGCCGGAATTGCCGCCAGCATCCACCAGGCGCTGGGGGGCAAGTTTTGCAGGCGCTGCCAAAGATTTCCCAGATCGGTGGCGGGGCCGTTGGCGTCTGGGTCGGCACCGGCGTTAGACACCAGCTCGCCCTGGTCATTGCGGAGCTCAACGGCGCGATCGCTGCCGCCCACCAGCAGCAGCCCCTCGGGGGTATAGCCCAGAGAAGCCGCAGGCTGATCGAGCTGCACTGGTTCTGCTAGCTGCTTGCTGCCATCGGGCGACCACAGCTGAAGGGTGCCGTCGGCCCCAGCGGTAGCTAGCGTGCTGCCGTCGGGGCTGTAGGCCACGGCACTGACCGCACTTTCATGGGCTTGAATGGTATCCCCTTGGGGCTGGAGGGTGGCGCGATCCCAGTTGCGCAGGCTACCGTCGCCGCCCGTGGTGGTCAACACCTGACCATCGGGGCTGCTCGCAATGGTGGTCACACCTCCCGGATGGGCGTTGGCGCTCTGACCAGCGGCGGTGCCATCGGCATTCCAAAGGCCCAGGTTACCGTTACTGCTGCCCGTAATCAGCGTCTGACCACCCACCGGGTAGTGGAGCGCTTGCACCGCCCCGCCGGGAGCGGTAATGGGTTCACCCACAGCGGTGCCGTCGGCTAGCGACCAGCGCTCTACGGTGCCGTCGGCGCTGCCGCTGGCCACGGTTTGGCCGTCGGGGCTAATGGCCAGGGCCAAAATCGGCCCGCCCTGCCCGGTGATGGGGTCGCCGATGGGGTTGCCGCTGCGATCCCACCGGCGCAGGGTGCCATCGGCCCCGCTAGAGACCACGGTTTGCCCATCAGGGCTAATCACTACCGCCGATATGGCCCCACGATGGGCGTCGGCCACTGCCGTCTTGGTCGGGTTGCCGTCGGCATCGAGCCACTGTAGCTGACCGTCTTCGGTGCCGCGCACCATAAACTGACCATCGGGGGCCAGGGCCACGCCGCCGGGCAGTTTGTTGGCCCCCACCGTGACGTTAGCGCTGGCGGTTTGCTGCGCCTCGGCCACGGCGGCCCGACCTTCGTCGCTGGTGGCAAAGCCCAAAAAGGCCGCGACGGGCACACTCGGCTCACCCCGATAGATGTAGTTGCGCGGTTGCGAATAGGGGTAACGGGGGTCGTCGGGCAGGGTGCCATCCAGGCTCACCGGACGGACGGCCTCTTGCCCCAGCACTTCGGAGGCGATCGCATAGCTAATGCCATCGCGGCCCAGCTCGCGCACCACCGCAGCGGTGTCATCTTCCTCTACCTGCACGGCGGTATCGCCAGTTTCAAAGGGCTGGGTTTGAAAGATTTCGTAGTCGGCCAGGGCCAAACGGGTGGAGCTGGTAGCGGGGCGATCGATAAACCGCAGCGGCACGTTGGGGCCACCCACCTGCGACCAGTTGGTGATTTCGCCGCGAAAAATGGCGGCAAAGTCCTCAAAGGTCAAATCGCCCCGAAACGGATTGTCGCGCCCCACAATGATGGCAATTTTCTCCCGCGCGACTGGAATCGATGTCAGGCTAGGATCTTCCTCGGGGTCACTGAGCGATCGCCCCAGGGCCGCCAGATCTACGCTGCCCCCTTGCAGCGCCTGGAGGGCCTGCTCGTCACCACTGGTCGAAGACACCACATCGGTATCGGGGTAGCGAGCCTCAAAGCCTTCGCTCAGGCTCTGGTTAATCTCTGCCATCGACGGTGACCCATCGATCGAAAGGGTGGTGCCGGCAGGAACGCTCTCTTGCAGGGTAAAGGTGGGCGTGGGTTCCGCCGTCACCTGAGCCAGCAGCCGAGGCTCAGACCGGAGCGCACTGATCGGCAGCGCAGCCAGGGCGCTGAACAGCGCCAGCATGGCCAGAGACGGCTTAGGAAGCTGATTCATGGCGGTACCCAGGGGTCAGTAAACAATCTGCTAAAGGATACACGCTGGGGCGGCGGTTGGAAGGATTTTTTACTCTAGCCGCTGCGGGAAGTTACCCCCCGCAGCGGCTAGAGTAGAGGCATTTCGTTAGGCGTTGCTATGGTCGTTGTTGTCTTTGTGGGGGCGGGTCTGCTGGCCTTTGGTCTGTCGTTCTGGCTGACCCGGCGGCTGCGGCGTCCTCGCCCAGCGGGCGATCACGAATCTCGGGTTGGTTTACAGGGGCGATCGCCGCAAGCCGGGTTAATGTCTGCCTCTGCCTCAACCTTGCCCACGAGTTCCCCAGCCCCCGACCTCGATCGCCAGGTGCGCGATCTGCTGGGTCAGGGTAGGCTGATCGACGCCGTCAAGCGCGTCAGGGAGGTTAACGGCTGTAGCCTGGGCGACGCCAAAGCCTATGTTGAGGAACGGTTGCCCTAGGCAAAGAATCCTTTAACCAGCCTAGATTTGTCGCTTGGGTTGAAAGCATTGGCACCCAACTGACGCAATATTGGGCTGGTGAATTCAATAGTCAGAGTTGAGTGGGTGAGTGGGTAAGCGGCGGCCCCCAAGTACGCAGAACCCGACCGGGGATCGCTTGCCCCAGCCAGGGGGTATTGGCCGACAAAGAGCGCAGGGTTGAGGGCTCAACCATCCAGGTTGTGCTGGGGGCAAACAACACCATCTCGGCGGGCTGCTGCGCCTGGATAGTCGGCGGCGTTTGGCCCCAGCACGCCGCTGGGTTGGTGCTCAACGCCTGAACTAGTTGCAGGGGCGACCAGTCGCCGTGGGTAACAAAGGTATCCCACAAAATTCCCAGCGCTAGCTCTAGGCCGATGGCCCCGGTTGGGGCCGAGGGAAAGCCCACGGTCTTGTCTTCGTAGGTGTGTGGGGTATGGTCGATCGCGATCGCATCCACCACCCCCGCCTTCACCCCCTCAATCAGCGCCGCTTGGTCTTCAGGATTTCCCAAGGGCGGTGACAGCCGCAGGTTAGGGTCGTAGCTGCCCAGATCCTTGGCGCTCCACAGCAGGTGCATCCAGGTGGTGCTGGCGGTGATGGGCAAGCCGCGCTCCTTGGCCTGGCGCACCAGTTCGACCCCGCGTCCGGTCGAAATTCGCATCAGGTGAACGGGGGTGCCCACCTCAGCCACCGTTTCCAGCAATGCCGCCAGGGCGGCGGTCTCGGAGCTGGCCGGGTCGCCCACCAGGCCGTAGATCAGCGAGAACGGGCCTTCGCGAGCCACGCCGCTGTCGCGCAGGGTGCGATCGCAGCAGTACAGCGCCACCGGCTTGCCCAGGGGCTTGAGGTACTGCAACAGCCGCTGGGTCAGCAGTGGATTTTGAATGGCTCGACCGTCGGCAAAGCCTGCGATCGCAGCCTCAGACAACTCCACCAGCTCCACCATCTGCTGGCCCTGGGCACCCTGGGTCAGCGCACCCCAGGGATATAGATGCGGTAGAGAGGGATTGGTTTGGGCAAGGGTTGCTCGCCGCCCCAGCAGTTTCTCCACCATCGCCGGATGGTCGATCGCAGGCTCGGTATTGGGCAAAATGCCCAGCCGGGTAAAGCCGCCCGCCTGACCCGCCGCCAGCAGCGAGGCCAGGGTTTCCCTCGGCTCGTGGCCCGGCTCCCCCGAGTGGCTGTAGAGATCGACTAGCCCCGGCAGCAAGACTTTCCCCTGGCCCTGAATCATTTCAGCGCTGGCGGGGATGACAGTAAGGGATGAGGCGACTTCGGTCACCACACCGTCCTGCACCAGCACATCGGCGACCTGATCGGTCTGGGTCATCGCATCCAGCACCCGCACCTGCTGAATCAGCTGCACCCCAGTTCCCGACACCTCCGTCACAGTGCCCCCGCTGCGGTCTTATCGAGCACGCTGCCCGACAGGTGAATGGTGATATTGGCCGAAACCAGCACCGGGGCGCTGTCGATGCCGTTGGGATAGTCGATGACGCTCACCGCCCCGTTGCCCTGCTTAAACCGCCAGAACGACTCTGGCCCCATGCCCAGCACATGGCAGAGCAGCGCTTTATTCACCGCATCGTGGGCGACAACGAGAATGGTCTGCGCTCGATCTTCGAGCAAGGGGTCGCCGCTGCTGTGGGCCGCGACAATTTCTTTCCAGGCATCGATCGATCGCCCCCAAACCTGCTCCAGGTTTTCGCCCCCCGGCATTTGCACGGTCTCTGGCTGGCTCTGCCACTGCTCTAGCATCCCCGGATAGTTGGTCTCGATCTCCGATTCGTAGAGCCCTTCCCATTCGCCGTGGCTGATCTCTTGCAGCTCGTTCACCGATTGCAGCGTCAGCCCTGGGTGGTGCTGAAGGATGATTTCCGCCGTTTCTTTGGGGCGCGCCATAAAGCTGGTGTAGGCCGCATCGATCGCCACGGGTTTGAGAAATTCCGCCGCCTTCGCCCCCTGGGCGCGACCGTTGTCGTTCAGCGGCACATCGATCTGGCCCTGAAAGCGGCCCTGGCGGTTCCACTCGGTTTCGCCGTGGCGCACCAGCAGCAGGCGGGGGCCTTTGTGACCGCGCCGCATCTCGGGCAGCGGTGCCCCCATGTGGCTGGTCAGGTTCATGGCCTCGACCTGCACCGGGCTGCCCCAGCCATTGGCAAAGTTGAGCACGCTGATGTTGCAGTTGGCCTGGTTGAGGTTGTTAAAGCGCTCTGGCCCCAGGCCAATCGCGGTGCTAATCAGCGCTCGGTTGATGGCGCTGTGAGCCACAACCAGAATAGTCTTGCCCTGGTAAGCCGCCAACAGCTCTGGCCAAAACCGCGCCGCCTGCTGATACAGCTCGCGAATGGGGTAAAAGTCTGCGATCGCGCCGTCGGGCTGGGGTACAGCCATCACCATGTTGGCCGGGTCAGTGCGCCACTGATCAAAAATTTCAGGATGTTGGGCCTCGGCCTCGCTAAAGGGCACCCCTTCCCACAGCGGCAGGCTGATTTCTTTGAGGTTGTCTGAAAACGTCGGGGCCGCCAGGTCGGGGGTCGCCTTTTGCAGCTCTGCCGTGATGATTTCTGCTGTTTTGCGCGCGCGCTTAAAAGGACTGGCCCACACCGCATCAAAGGGAATGCCCATCAGCGCCTGCCCCACTTGCCGCGCCTGGGCCTCACCCGCCGGGGTTAGCTCTGACTCGTCGCAGTGGCCTTGAATGCGCTTTTGCTGATTGTAGGTGCTCTGCCCGTGACGAACGATAATTACGCGGGTTTTCAGGGGTCTGTCCTCTCAAGTTGCTCAACCAACGTCAGATTTTACCCTGTTGGGGAGCCGCGCCGCAGCCTTGCAGCGTACTTGGTTGTGCAGGGGGACAGTAACTCGCTGTCAGGCTTGGTAGGCATTTTGGTGTAGATGCGATCGCCCCTATGCCCGCTCCCCCAAAGCTGTTCGCCCGACAGAACTGCTGAAGGTCATCACCATCAATAATTGCAGCCAGCCAGCTTCCTAAAGCCTGAACTACCGCATTTGATAGATGTTGAAAAATCGCGCTCTTGCAAAACTGTTGGGCATAGATCCCAGGTTATAGCGGCCCAACAGAACCCAGC
This sequence comes from Leptolyngbya sp., assembly GCA_003249105.1. Lineage (GTDB taxonomy): Bacteria > Cyanobacteriota > Cyanobacteriia > Phormidesmidales > Phormidesmidaceae > Nodosilinea. Next base: position 6,692 of record QBLT01000092.1, read on the forward strand.
TCAGAGCGATAAATCCATGGTGAAATTTGCTTATCACGCCTCCCACGAGCAGTTTGCCCCCAGTGCGCTACTGGGCTGGGCGCAGCAGGCCGAGCAGGCTGGCTTTACCGCCGTCACCTCTTCTGACCACTTTCATCCCTGGAGCGAGCGCCAGGGAGAATGCGGCTTTGCCTGGACTTGGCTAGGGGCCGCCATGCAGGCGACCTCGTTGCCCTTTGGCGTGGTCTGTGCCCCCGGCCAGCGCTACCATCCCGCCATCATTGCCCAGGCGGCAGCCACCCTGGGGGAAATGTTCAGCGATCGCTTTTGGGTCGCCCTGGGCAGCGGCCAAGCCATGAACGAAGCCATCACCGGCCAGCCCTGGCCAATCAAAGCCGAGCGCAATGCCCGACTCAAAGAATGCGTCGATGTAATCCGCGCCCTCTGGGCTGGTGAAACTGTTACCCACCATGGCCTGGTGCAGGTGGAAGAAGCCAAACTCTACAGCCGACCGACCAACCCACCCCGCATTATGGGGGCGGCTATTACCCCTAAAACCGCTGAGTGGGTAGGGAGCTGGGCCGATGGCTTGATTACCATTTCCCACCCCCACGACAAACTGCGAGAGGTCGTTGAAGCCTTTCGGCGCGGCGGCGGTGAGCACAAACCCATGTATCTCAAGGTGCAACTCTCCTACGCCCCAGACCAGGAGACGGCGCTGCAAGGGGCCTACGACCAGTGGCGCACCAATATTTTTGAAAGCCAGGTGCTATCTGACTTTAGGGTGCCTAGCCAGTTTGATGCTGCTGCCACCTTTGTCAAACCAGACGACATGTATCAGCATGTGCGCGTTTCGGCTGACCCCCAGCAGCATATTGATTGGCTGCAAAAGGATATCGAACTGGGCTTTGAGACGATTTCTCTGCACAACGTCAATCGAGAGCAGCAGCAGTTTATTGAGGTCTTTGGCGAGAAGGTCTTGCCTTTTCTTAAATAGTTGAAGTGGTGGGCAGTGCCCACCCTACAGTTGTTGCAGTCGCTAAATTTAAGCCGGTGTTTCCTTTTCTAAGCATCTGCTAAGTCTGCCAAGCGCTTTTATTTTCCTCTTCTAATTTTGCTCTTTTTCTATGTATCGCATTATCTAGGTTAATTATGTTAGATCTTTGGTACAAAAATGCGGTTCTGTACTGCCTTGATGTAGAAACCTACATGGATGGTAATGGCGACGGGGTGGGCGATTTTATTGGATTAACCCAGCGTTTAGACTACATAGCGGGCCTCGGCATTACCTGTGTTTGGCTGATGCCCTTTTACCCATCGCCCAACAAAGACAATGGCTACGACGTGATGGATTACTACACGGTCGATCCGCGACTGGGCTCGCTGGGTGACTTTGTGGAGTTTGCTCGCCACGCTGGCGAACGGGGCATTCGTATTCTGATCGACCTGGTGGTCAACCATACCTCTGACCAGCACCCCTGGTTTCAGGCCGCGATTAAAGACAAAAACTCAAAATATTTTGACTACTATTTTTGGTCAAAGCAAGAACCCGAAGACATTGATGAAGGCATTGTTTTTCCGGGTTTACAAAAGTCAACCTGGACTTATCAACCTGATGTTGGTGCTTACTACGCCCACAGATTCTATAGTCACCAGGCCGACTTAAACATCACCAACCCCGAAGTCAGAGACGAAATCAAAAAGATGATGGGCTTTTGGCTGGAGCTGGGGGTGTCTGGGTTTCGCATTGATGCCGCCCCGTTCTTAATTGAGCTAACCCAGGCCGACAATGTATTCGAACAGGTTGAGAACCCCTTTATTTATATCAACGAACTGCGCGATTTTCTCTCATGGCGGCGGGGAGATGCGATTTTGCTGGCCGAGGCCAATGAGTCTCTCGAAAAATTGCCGAAATACTTCGGTGACGGCGATCGCATGCAGATGTTGTTCAACTTTTGGGGCAACCAATACCTCATGTTGGCCCTCGCCCGAGAATCAGCAGCCCCCCTGGCCCAGGCGATGAAAGAACTGCCTCCATCGCCGCCCACCGGGCAGTGGGCCAACTTTGTGCGCAACCACGACGAGCTGAGTTTAGACAAACTCTCCGCCGATGAGCAGGACGAGATTGCGGCGGCCTTTGCCCCCGATCGCGACACCATGTGGATCTTCGATCGCGGTATTCGCCGCCGGTTTGCGCCGCTGCTCGACGGCAATTTGCAGCGGCTCAAGCTCACCTATAGCCTGCTTTTCACCCTGCCCGGCACGCCCGTCGTCAACTACGGCGAAGAGCTGGGCATGGGCGACGACCTGTCGCTCGAGGAACGCAAGCCCGCCCGCACCCCCATGCAGTGGTCAAAGGCACCCAATGGCGGGTTCTCGACCGCGCCCGCCAACCAGGTGGTGTTGCCGGTGGTTTCTACCGGCGACTACGGCTACAAGCAGCTCAATGTCAACACCCAGCAGCGCAACCCCAACTCGCTGCTGAACTGGATGGAGCGGGCGATTCGCCTGCGTAAGGAATGCCCGGAGTTTGGCTGGGGCCAGTCGCAGCTGTTAGACACTGGCCACGACAGCGTTTTTGCCCACCGCTGCGAGTGGCAGGGCAAGGCGGTGATCGCGGTGCATAACTTTAGTCAATCTGACTGCAAGGCGACGCTAACTCTGAAGGATGACGTGGGTAAGTGCCTAATCGATCTGTTTGAAGACCAGCCAGAGGATGTGATCTCAGAGCCTGCCTACGATATTCATCTGTCTGGGTATGGCTACCGCTGGTTTCAGGTAGGGCATCCGGCTGATTAAAAATTACTCTTTTCGGCCAATTGAGCGACGGCCCGCGCGATCGCATCGGGTTCAATAGGCTTAGAGAGGTGTTGCTGAAAGCCGCTGGCAAGGGCTTTTTGGGAGTCTTCTTCGCGCACGTAGGCGGTGAGGGCGATCGCCGGTACCTGTCCCCCCTGCTCAGGCGGCAGGGTGCGGATTTGCCGGAGCAGCTCGTAGCCATCCATGCCGGGCATGCCAATGTCGCTGACCAACACGTGGGGTTGAAAGCTGGCCAGATGGCTGAGCACCTCGGCGGCAGACTCAAGGCCAAGCACCTCGGCCCCGTACTCGCCCAGCAGCAGCGTCAGCAGGGCCAGCCCGTCGGGGTTGTCGTCTACGGCAATGACGCGCACGCCGGTCAGATCGACCTGCCCCGGCAAAACCGGCATCGACCGATGACTGGGGCGGTGGCTGAGCAGCGGCAAACTCACGGTAAACGTGGCCCCCTGGCCTTCGCCGGGGCTGTCGGCGCTGATGGTGCCACCGTGGGCCTCCGCCAGGTAGCGCACGATCGCCAGCCCCAGACCCAGCCCACCAAACTGCCGAGTGATCGAGGTGTCTGCCTGGCGAAAGGATTCAAAAATATGGGGCAGAAACTCTGGCCGAATACCCTGGCCAGTGTCGGTGACCTTGAGCTGGGCCCAGTGGTCTACCTGGGCGAGCTGAATCGTGATCTGGCCCCGTTCGGGGGTAAATTTGATGGCGTTGGTCAGCAGGTTCCAGACGATCTGCTGAATGCGCGCCCCGTCGCCCTGAATTGGCCCAATGTCGGGCAGATCGGTTTCGATGCGAATGGCTTTGGCATCCGCCGCCGCCTGAACAGTTTCGATCGCCGCCTCAATCACAAACCCTGGGTCAACCGAGGCGGGTTCGATCTTGAGCTTGCCGCGCAAAATCTTGGCGATATCTAGAAGGTCGTCGATGAGCTGGGTCTGCAACTTGGCGTTGCGCTCAATGGTTTCCAGGGCGCGGGTGGTTTTTGCAGCGTCGAGTTTTTTGGTTTGCAGCAGCTTGGCCCAGCCTAAAATTGGGTTGAGGGGCGACCTCAACTCGTGGGATAAAATCGCCAAAAACTCATCTTTGATGCGATTGGCCCGCTCGGCGGCTTCGCGAGCGGCCTGCTCTTGGCGCAGCAGCTGTTCGCGGGCGACCTCAGCCTGCTTTTGCTGGGTAATGTCGAGGATGGTGCCGGTAAAGCGCAGGGGGGTGCCGTCGCGATCAAAATAGGCCTGCCCCCTGGCCCGCGCCCAGCGTTCGACTCGATCTTCTAGACCAATCACCCGATACTCTACATCGTAGCTGCCGCCGCTCTCCTGGGTGAGCGCCTCGGTGATCACCTGGCGAATGCGATCGCGATCGTCGGGATGCAGTCCTGCGTAAAACCGCTCAAGGCTGCTTTCGGCCTCGGGGGGCAGGCCAAAGATGGCTTTACAGCCAGTGTCCCAGGTTAGCTGGTTGGTCCTCAGGTTCAAATCCCAGATGCCCATATTGGCCGACTCGATCGCCATGCGCAGGTAGTCTTCGCTTTCCTGGAGGGCCATGGTGGCCTGCTGGCGTTCGGTGACAATCTGAACTCTTTCGCTGATGTCTACGGCGGCGCAGGTGACGCCGACAATGGTGTTTTGGTCATCGTGAATGGGGTCAATGGTTAGGTCGTAGTAGGCCGTGTGCCCGTTGGCGACCACCTTGACCTCTTTGCGTAGGCCAACGCCAGTCAGAATCACCTGGCGCTTGAGGGAGGTGAGATGGGCCGCTGTCTCAGGCGATGCCAGGTCTTCGTCGCGCTGGCCGATCACCTGGTCTTTGGCCAGGTCGTGGGTGGGGTTGTAAATCCAGGTGTAGCGCAGGTCAAGGTCTTGGTTAAACAGGCTGATCGGCGCGCTCTTGAGGGCCACATTGAGCCGTTCGGTAGTCCGCTGTAGAGCCAGCTCGGCCTGTTTGCGTTCGTCTTCGACGCGCTTGCGTTCGGTAATGTCAATGTTGATGCCCGTCATAGTGAGCGGAATGCCCATGGCGCTGTAGAAAACCCGTCCCAAACTTAAGATCCAGCACACCGTGCCATCGGGCCTGATCACCCGCAGCTCAACATTGTACTCGGCTTGCCCGTAGACCGCGTCGTGCAGCGCGCGCTCGACCCGAGGCAGATCGTCGGGGTGAGCCATGGCCATGACGGTTTCGTAGCAGTCATCACGCCGAGCCGGATCGAGGCCAAATAGGCGCTTGACATTGTCAGACAACTGCACCACATCGAGCTGAATGTCCCAGTCCCAGCTGCCCATGCGGGCGGCTGCCATGGCCAAATTTAGGTGCTCCTGGTGGCGTTGCAGGGCAGTTTCTGTCTGTTTAAATTCGGTGATGTCTCGCCAGGCGATAATGCCGCCAGTAATCGTGCCCTCTTGGTTGTAGATAGGGCCAGCGTTGCACAACAGCACCAGTCTTTGCCCAGCGGCAGTTTGCAGCAGCCATTCCTCATTGGTGACGACCTCACCGGTTTGAACGGCGCGGGTGAGGGGCAGGACTTCGGCGGTGGCGGGGCTGCCGTCGGGGGAAAAAACCTTCCAGACTTTGAGATGGGCGGCGGCGGGCAGGCCCACCAGTTCTTCTAGGGGGTGGCCGGTTAGCTGTTGCCCGTAGCGGCTGATCTGGCGAATGCGCACATCGGGCGCATCGGCGATGGTAATGCCTTCCGGAATGTAGGCCATTAGGGCATCGAGGGTGCGCTGACTGGCTTCGACCTCCTGAATTTTTTGCTCTAGGGCAATTTCGGCTCGTTTGCGATCGCTAATGTCGGCCAGTGCCCCCGGAAAGACCACGGCGTTGCCCTCGCCGTCGTACTCGACCCGGCCCCGCGCGATCACCCAGCGTTCTCCCTGGGCATTACAAATGCGAAACTCAGTGGCGCAGCTCTCTCCGGTGGCGATCGCCTCGTCGATGGCTGCCGCCACCCGCGCCCTGTCGTCGGGGTGAATAATATTGATGAATTTCTCCAGGCGCACCCCGGCGGCAACGCGCTTGGGGTCGAGGCCAAATAGCTGGGCAAAGCTGCGGTTGGCCACCACCCGATTTTTGTGAATATTCCAGCACCAGGTGTAGACCGACCCAGCCGACAGGGCCGATTCTAGCTGAATCAGGGTCTGGCGCAGCTGGAGTTCGGCCTGGTTGCGATCGCGCAGGGCCGCCTGCTGCTGGCTAATATCGACGGTGGAACCCACCACGCGCACCACCTGCCCCTGTTCGTCGCGCACCAGGCAACCCCGCTCCCAGACATCGATCCAGCGACCATCTTGGTGGCGCACCCGATAATTTGACTCATAGAGCTGGCTGGAGCTGGCCAAGAGTTCCTGCATGTGGTGACGCAGTCGCGCCCGATCGGCGGGATGAATGCGGTCTACCCACCACTGGGATGTGGGTGGGGCTTCGTCGGCATGCACCCCAATGAGATCGAACAGTTGCTCAGAGCGGTAAACGCGATCATTTCCGTCCAGGCTCACCTTACTGACGTCAAACACTAGCCCGTTCACCGCCTGAACAACTAGCTGAAGGCGTTCTTCTAGCTGCTTCTGGTCATCAATATCGATTATGGTGCCCACCCAGCCCGTAGGCTGTCCGTCGGGGTCGCGCGTTGGCACACCCCGGTTCATAACCCAATGGTAAACACCATCGTGGCGGCGCAGACGGTGCTCAATGGCAAAGGGCTTACCGGCGGCGATCGCCTCGCTCCAGGTGACCAGGGTGGAACCGTGGTCGTGGGGGTGCAGGCAGCTAGCCTCTGCCCAGCTCAGCGACTCGGCGGCGCTGAGACCGGTGTACTCATACCAGCGCTGATTCCAGTAGTTGATCGCTCCGGTGCGATCGGCCGTCCACACAATTTGCGGCAGGGCTGCGTAGGGCGGCTGGGAGGGCGGGGGAATGGGGCGATGGTCTAAAACGGGGGCGAGGCGCGCCGTGTTAACCTCGGCGATTGCCGCCCCCAGAGCCAAGCTCAGTGCCTCTGGGGTAAGCTGGTCGCGTACTAAATAGTCGGCAACTCCAGCTTTGAGGGTCGCTACTGCCGTTTTAAGATCGTTCTCGCCTACGACCACAATGGGTATCGTTTGGCCCCCCAGCTGTTGCAGCTGCTTGAGTTGGCCTACGCCATCCCCGTCTGAGGGGGCAAGGTCGAGCAGAATACCATCGCTCTGGAGCAGCTGGTTTGAATCGAGCGGGCGATCGCTAGGGGCTTCAATCACCCGGTAGGAGATAGTCGCTTCGCTCTGCAGCATATTTCTCCAGCAATCGGCCTGCCCAGGCGAGCTACTGAGCAATAAAACTGTCCGCTCTGGGGGTGTCATGGCAAGACTAATGGTGCAAACCTTGAATTGGCCCCGCTGCAATGGGCGATCGCCACGCACCCCTAGCTGTGAGGCCACGCACAGCCCCAAAAAGCTACAAACCTCAAAAGCAGGGCGAATGATCGAAACTTGATGAAGAAATTTTATATTGCCTGCCCAAGCAACAGGAATATATCTAAGGGAAGAAATACCTAGGGCATGGATACTGTGGTTGACGGCGCGACGCCATTGGCAGTTGTTGACAACCCTGGCCATCGAGGTGCTCCCCTGCCCCTCGGCGACCACCTCAGATGCTGGTGCTCATTTTCTCTAAAGCTACGTCTATACAGGGCAAAATCTATCTACAGAACCATACCGCTCTGGCAGTAGTTTTGAGACAGTGATAGCGATTTGATCGGGGCGATCGCACCACATGGCTCAAACTTGGCTTTGGATTGGAGTAGGCTCTATGGCGCTGGGCGCCGCGTTTTTTGGCTATGGTGCCCACCGCGCCAAAACCGAAGGTTGGAGAAAGCTGTATACCCTCAGCTTTTTCATCTGTTTGATTGCTAGCGTCCTGTATCTGGCCATGGCCTTGGGCCAGGGGCAGAGTGTGGTCAACGATCGCCCCACGGTCTGGGTACGCTACATCACCTGGTCGTTGTCTACGCCGCTGCTGCTGCTGATCTTTGCTTTTTTGGGCCACACTAGTCTAACGCTGACCGGCAGTTTGTTAGGAACCAACGCGCTGATGATTGCGACCGGCCTGGTGGCCGCTCTCTCCCCTAACCCCATCAACTACATCTGGTATGTTGTCAGCTGCGCGGCCTATTTAGCCGCAGTTTATCTGCTGCTTGTGCCTTTTAGGCGCGAGGCTGAGCGCAATCGCCCCCGCACTAAGAAGTTTTTTGGACAGCTGGTTGCCATTCATCTCATTCTTTGGACGGCTTACCCCATCGTTTGGATTTTAGCCCCCACTGGTCTTGACGCCATCAGCCAGGATGTTGAAACCATGTTCTATACGATCTTAGACATATCGTCTAAGGTTGGTTTTGGCCTGATCTCGCTCAATACCTACAGCAAGATTGAGCATATCGGTGCCACTACGAACGATCTAGAGCCTACGGCTTCACTACGATAAAAAGAAATTTTATTAAATAGTTTCAGGTGGGTTTCCAACATAGAGACCCACCTGAAACTATTTTGTCTGGTTTGAAAAATGCCGCCTCAAAGCAACAGTTTTTAATCGAGCTACTACGCTTTTGTAGGATGCATCGTGCAGCGCGATCGCAGATCACAATCTGGCTAAGGGATGACGTTCGCCAAATTGTGATCTGCTCCTTACGACAGTGCTGGGCTTTATAGTAGCCACGTTAACATCTCTTTAGGAGACTTCTAGAAAAGAAGATCCATACTTTATCGGGCAACTGTAGCCACTGTAGGGTGGGCAGTGCCCACCACTAGGGAGAAAGTTTTTCAGAAGTCACCTTAGAATGTCGCAGCCAATCATGACAGGTCTTAGCCCTGCGACAGCTGTAATCATCACTTAACCATTATGACCGACCAAAATAACCGTCCTAACCCCGTTAGCAACCCCAAGGAGGCTGAGCCGGGCCGTGGCGCTCCTGGCAACCAATGGGCTGTGCAAACGGCCCAGTCAACCAACGTCAACCCCGCCGATGAAAAGATTCCCTCCAATGTCGATGTGGACAAAAACCGGCAGCAAATAGCAGACTACGCTGCTCAAGAAGAGGGAACTTTACCTACCTCCCACGGCTTTGTGATTGATGAGTCTGGCAAGATTGATAACTTTGCCGTTGAACCCCCCATGTACGTCGAAGAATAGCGCTCAGACTGTGTGGTTAGCCACGCTACCCAAGGGATTTTTACATTCACCTAAAAGATATTAAGGAGGCATTATGCCAATCGCTATTCGAGACGACGTAGTATTTATCATCCTCGACAAAATTAACCAGTTTAATCAGGAAAACCAGACGGGAGACATTGATTTTTCTTCCACTGATTTTACTGGCTTAGGGTTAACCGAGTCTGACCTGTTGGGGCACTTAGACTATCTCAATCAGCGGCAGTATATCAAAGCCGAATTTAGCGGCAATGCCTATGGCAACCAGGAAGACGTGCCTAGCGTAGTAGACCCGGACGAGGTGGGCTTTCGCGTGGCCAACACCTTTGGGGCCGAAGATGGCCCTCTGCCTCACCTGATCGAATTTAAGCGAGCTACGCTGACGCAGAAGGGCCAGCGCATGCTAGAAGACATGGAGCAAAACCCGCCTAAAGACCTCGATAAAGGGCCAGCGGTGCCGTTGATCAACGAGCACACGCCCTTCCTAGAGAAGGTCAAAATTAAAGGTGGTCTGCCCGATATTTACGATGCTCGCGACATTACCGAGACGGTTTTTCGGGTGATGCGCGACGTTATGACCACGGCTGAGGCCGATCGCGTCGCGGCTGAGCTGCACAACGATGCACTGCCCACCGACGAAAAAGCCTTGCAAATGGAAGTATCTGACCTGTGGAAAGATAGAAACCCCATTGTCGGTTTGTTAAGCCGGATTCGTCCGCCCCTCAAAGGGCCAGCGCCCCTGGGCATCGACTCTAAGCTGTTTTTGACGCGAGTGGATAACGAAGCTGGCGTGCCGAAGACGGTGAATGCGGAAATTGTGGTTTCCGCCGTCTTTTCAGCTACCAAAGATGAGCTGTCCCAGGAGCGCATTCAGGCAGTTGCCGAGTGGCTGCCGGAAGGTAAAGTGCGCGAAATTTGGCAAGCCGCCTAGCGCCGTAGTCGTCAGTCGTAGGTGGTGCGCGATCGCCCAACGCGACGCACCGCTTACGGCAAAAAGGCTCTCCTCAGTAGGGCACTCCGCTATCTGAAAGCCGCCAGTGCCCATGCCCCTTCTGAGGGGCATTTTTTTTGCCTAGAGCAGATAAAGTCCGAGACGGCCTCAAACGCCCAAAGCCCCAGCCCACTGCCCAATTTTTCACGCCCCACGCTGCACGCTTCGTTCTTGACTAGGCTCCCACTGTTCAGCAATTGTAAATTCAGAATTTGACAGTTTTTCAGCCCCACCGCGAGGATAGAACAACCGGGTGGAGGCGAGGCGATGGAAGAGCAACGGCTGAGTTTTGCACT
>QBLT01000093.1 GCA_003249105.1 Leptolyngbya sp.
GCCCAGGGGGCGACGGTGGTTGATCTCCCCGCCTTAGAGATGCGATCGCCGTCGAGCTGGGCCGGGCTAGATGGGGCGATCGCGGCCCTTCCCACCTTCTCCTGGCTAATTCTCTCCTCGGCCAATGCGGTAAATTTCTTTATTGATCGACTGCTGGAGCAGGGGAAGGATCTGCGCGCCCTGAGTGGGCTCAAAATTGCCGTGGTGGGCCGCAAAACGGCGGCGGTGCTGAAAAAGCGCGGACTGGCACCCGACTTTATCCCCCCCGACTTTGTCGCCGATTCTTTAGTCGATCACTTTCCTGAAGCGGTGGCGGGGCAGCGGCTGCTGTTTCCCCGGGTGGAGAGCGGCGGGCGGGAAGTGCTGGTGCAAGAGTTCACCGCTGCGGGGGCCGAGGTGGTGGAGGTGGCGGCCTACGAGTCGGGCTGTCCAGAATTCGCCGATCCAAACGCCTTAGCAGCGCTAAAAAACGGCAGGGTGGATGTGATCACCTTCGCCAGTTCGAAAACCGTGGTGCATACGGCGCAGCTTTTGGAGCAGGGGCTGGGTTCCCAGTGGCGCAGCCGTTTAGACAGCGTGGCGATCGCCTCCATTGGCCCTAAAACCTCAGACAGCTGCCGCGAGCTGCTGGGTCGGGTCGATATTGAGCCAGCGGAATACACCTTAGATGGGCTGACGGAGGCGATCGCCGCATGGGCCAGCGCATCATCGGGCTGACCGGGGGCATTGCCACCGGCAAATCAACCGTGTCAGACTACCTGGCGCGGCAGCACCACCTGCCCGTGCTGGATGCCGACATCTACGCTCGCCAGGCGGTGGAGCCGGGGTCGGCGGTGTTGGGGGCGATCGCCGATCGCTACGGAGCATCGCTACTGCACCCCGACGGCACCCTGAACCGGGGCAAGCTGGGGGAAATTGTCTTCAACCAGCCTGCCGAAAAAGCCTGGCTAGAGCAGCAGATTCACCCGGTAGTGCGGCAGCACTTCGAGGAGGCGATGGCTGAACTCACTGATGTTCCGGTAATAGTGCAGGTTATCCCTCTGTTGTTTGAGGCCGGGCTGACTGATCAAGTAAGCGAAATTTGGGTAGTGACCTGTTCCCTCGCTCGCCAGCAGCAGCGCCTGATGGAGCGCAATGGTTTGACGGCTGAGCAGGCTAACGCTCGCATTCAAAGTCAGATGCCCTTGGCAGACAAGGTGGCTTTGGCGGATGTAGTGATCGACAATTCCGCCGACTTGCCCGCCCTATTCCGCCGAGTGGATGAGGCGTTGCAGTATGTCCCCGAGGGCGGCTGAGTCTAGGGCATTGTCGGGCTTGGCATAGGCGACATAGGGGCTGCCCTGGGTCGGCCCCTGGTGCCGCAGCCACAGCGCACAGAGGGTGGTGCGAGAGGGCACATCGGGCCAGAGCTTTTGATGATTCGACAGATCGAGCACGGTGGCCAGGTCGGTGTGGCGCTGGAGCCAGTGGCGCAGGGGGGCGCTGTTGCCCTGGGCCCAAAAGGGGTCGAGTAACACCCCACAGCGACCGCCGGGCCGCAGGAGCTGCACACTGCGTTCTAGAAACAGTCGCGACCAGAAAAGCCGTCCCTGGCTTTGGCCCTCAGGCCCGGAGCTGCTGTGGGGATAGTGGTCAGAGCGGCGCAGGTGGCTGCTCAGCCAGGTGAACTGGCCCCGGTACTCGGCCCAGGCCAGGGTGAGGTCGGGGTCGATGGTGAGCACCGGCTGGCGGTTGTGCAAAAAGGTAGAAGGGGCGACGTTTTTTTGTTCAAACAGAGTGGCATAGCGCTCCACAAAGCCTGTCTGGGTGGCCTCTACCGCCCCGCGCGGAAAGTGGCTGAGCACAATATCAAAGCCGCCCTGGTCGTGCAGCCGCTGGTGAAAATAAAACCCCCAGTGGAAAGGCTGGGTGGCATCGACATCGGCCTGACTGAGGGGGCGGGTGGGACGATCGCCCGTCGGATCGGGCACCCGCAGACCCAGCTGCTGGCTGCCCTCGCTCCACAGCAGGTGGGTGAGCTTGCCCTGGGCAATGGCGTTGAGCTCGTCGAGGCGATCGCGCAAAAAGTCGGCCTGGGCGTAGGCAGGCACGCTGCCCACCTCGGCCAGCAGCTGGGTCTGGCTGCGGTAGTGCTCTAGGCGCACCTGGCGCTCGGCCAGCACCGACTGATAGCTGTCGGCGATCAAGGGTTGGAGCAAGTTGCCCTGAAGCAGGGGAGCTTGTTCTGAAACTTTGCCCCCGCGCCGAGGCTGCACCTGGTCAAATCGTTCGTCATCGACCCGCACTAGGCCGACTAAAGCATTGCCATGAAGGATGGTCAGAGTGAGGTCGGGCAGGGTGGTGAGTTCTGTGGGCAGGGTGGTGTGCTGCACGCCCGCCAGCCACAGCCGCAGCCGGGCTAGCTCTACCGCCGGGGGCCACAGGTCGAGGCCGTAGAGGGCGTGGGTCGTCAGGTGTTGGTAGATGCCTAAAGTGGGGTTGTTGGGGGACGGTTTGGCCCAGTTGGGGACAGTTTTGGTGGTTTGGGTGGCGATCGCCCGTACCCCCTGGGCCAACTCCATCAGCTGATGCAGCGCCGCCACCAGAAAGCGCCCTGACCCACAGGCGGGGTCGAGCAGGGTGAGCTGGCCCAGTTCGCTCAACAGTGCTCCGGCTTCGGCGGGGGAGAGTTCCTGCAAAAGCTGTTCGGTGGAGCGGTAGCGACGCCCGAGCAGCGCCTCGGCGCGATCGAGCAGGGTGGCATGGATGGTGCGATCGCACAGAGCCTCCACCAGCGGGTCAGGCGTCGCCATCGCGGCCCCGTCGTGGCCATTGACCGCCTTTTCTAGCACCAGGCCCAAGCCTGCATCGAACCCAGCAGGAGCCCCCACCACATCGGCCAACCAGTGGAGGACTGGCTCAAAGGCAGCATCGGGCAGGGAAACGTGACCCCAGCGCTGGTCTAGCTCGGTGAACCGAAACGGCCCCGTGGGCAAAAAGGGCAGCGGCCCAAACCGCTGCTGCAAAGCTGGGGGACGCTCCTCGACGGGCAGGGTAAAGCCCTGCTGGCACAGAGGTTGCAGTACTTGGGAGAAAAACCCATCCAGCTCGCGCTGCTGGCTCTGGCCAAACTGGTTGTGTAGGTACCACTCGTCGCCGCTGAGATAGCCCCGCTGCTGCAGGGCCGCCACGGCAATCAGCCGGGTGAGCAGCAGCGTGGCGTAATGGCGGCGTTGGCTACCGGGTAGGGGCACCAGGGCGTCGGTCAGCGCCTGCCAGCTCTGGTGAAAGCCTTGGTCTAGGGCTGGGATAGGTGGTTGCGCCGCAAGGCCCATAGCTCCTAAGCCGAGGGGGACTGTTTGGCCGCGTGGGCATAGTCACGAAAGCGGTTCAGGTCATCCTGAAGGGTAGCTTCCACCAGACGGCCTAGAAATAGCCCATCCATCCACTTGATGACAGCGGGCACCGAGTACGACACGGTGAGCTTGACGGTGGACTGGCCGTCTTTGCGATCGTAAAAGCGAATCGCCCCTCGGTTGGGCAGCCCGTCGATCGCCTCCCACTGAATGATTTGGTGGGTGACCAGGTTGGTAATTTTAGAGCGCCAGGTAAACTCTAGCCCGCGCGAGGCCAGCTTCCACTCCGAAATCTCGGGATCGGCGTCAGAGATTTTGACGGAGTCAATCCACTTCATCCAGCGGGGCATCTGCTCCAGATCTGACCACAGATTCCAGGACGTTTCTACCGGCACATCGACATCTACCGCTACGCTGTGATCGAGCCATTCACCCATAGTTTGTCCCTGCTGTTACTAAGGCTGTGCGGAGAGTGGGCCGCGACCTGGAGTTGCGATCGCCAACCCAGTGCAGATACAAGGCATTCCTCGCCAGCACTGAGCTTATTCTACCCGCATTTCTACGGGCACACTTTGTCCGAATTGGTTTTGTCGCTGCTCTATGAGGTTGTCCTAGGCCCAAGGGCTACCCCCTACCCCTCACTCCCTACTCCCCATCACCCCATCACCCCTTCCGCGCTACCAACGTGCGATGGCGCGGATCACTGGGCACCGTAACGGGTGACTCAAAACCAGCCTCCACCAGGGCGGCCTCTAGATCAAAGGTGTAGTAGTCGTCGCTCCAGGGTTCGGTGCTCTTCATCAGCGTAAACAGCACTGGGGGCAGGGCTTGAATGACGGGCGACTTGGGGTTGTTGTCAACCAGGGCGATCGCCCCGCCGGGCCGCAGCACCCGCCGGGCCTCGGCAAAAATAGCCTGGGTAGCAGTTCGGGGCAGTTCGTGGGTGACAAACTGCATTGCCACCACATCAAAAGACGCATCTGGGAAGCCGGTAGCTTCCGCCGCCCCATGAACCCACTGGGCAATTTCACCCTGGGTATCCTGAGATTGAGCGACCGCCAGCATGTAGGGTGAAAGGTCAAGGCCCACAGTGCGCACCGGGCTTGTTTGATCGTTTTTCTGGGCGTAGTGGCGATGGATAGCCATAGTCGAGATACCCACCGAGCAGCCGATATCGAGAACATCGTTGACTTGAGCGGGGCCGTGCTGGTCGACCACGTTTAGAAAACTCTGGCGCAGGCGGGGTTGGGCCTCTTGCCAGGGAATTTTTTTCTGGGGCCAAAAGCGCAGGGCCATGGCGTAAGTGGCGGGGGTGGCTTCAAAGGCGGCTTGCCAGCAAAGATTGCCCTCGCTATAGGCGTGGAAGGGCACTCGGTAATAGTCGGGGTAGACCACCGCTGGATTGGTGATCTCGCTCAACCGCTGGCGCATCTCAGGGGTGTCGAGATCGAGGCAGGTCTGCCGCCAGGGGACGCCATTTTTCTCGGCAGTTTTGATCAGCACCTGACGGGCCTGGCGCTTCATTAGGCTATAGAGAGCCGGGGTTTGAATGGCGCGGTTGACGAGGCGCGAGAGCAGATCGTCGCCGGCCCAGTCGGGTTTGAGTTTGGTCGTGGTCATGGACGCGGTAAGGAGGGTTTAGGCTTACTGTACCGGATTGCGAGGAACCAGGGGGAAGGCCGCCGAACGGGCCTGGCTGGTCTCTATGGGTGGTCGAGGGCGACTAGAACCTGCCGCAGTAGGGCAATCAAACTGTCGCGATCGCTGGGGCTGGTGAACTGGCTGAGCAACTGCTGCTCACTCGCCAACAGTGCCGGGATGACTCTGTCGGCCAGGGCAACGCCGTTGGGCGTCAGCTGCACCATCACGCTGCGGCGATCGTCAGGATCGCGGTGGCGCACCACGATATTGTCTTTTTCGAGGCGATCGATGCGGTTGGTCATCGCCCCTGAGGAGAGCATCAGCAGACTATACAGATCGGTGGGCTTGAGCTGGTAGGGCGGACCTTGCCGCCGCAGGGTAGCCAGCACATCAAAGGACCAAACGCTAAGCCCGTATTCAGCCAGCACCGTTTCCCGATGTTTTTCGAGCAGGCGGGCAATCCGCAGTACGCGCCCCACAATTTCCAGGGCGTAGGCATCGAGCTGGGGCGACTCTTGCCGCCACTGGCTCAGAATGTGGTCGATTTTATCGGGTTCCATGGGGTGATTGTATCTTGACATCGAGATGCTTGATTTTTATCTTTATGTCAAGTATCTTGATATTGAGATAAATAAGGGATGAATCCCGAAGGAGCGACTATGGACGTATTGCTAACCAGTGCCACGGGCTATATCGGTGGTGCGGTGGCTAAGGCTTTGCAGGTCAGCGGGCATCGGGTGGTGGGCCTGGCTAGAACGGCGACAGCGGCCCAGCGCCTAGAAGCGGCTGGTATTTCTCCTTTCCGTGGAGATTTGACCGACCTTGAAGGTCTGGGACAGGCAGCTGGCCAGGTCGATGCGGTCATCCATACGGCGGCGACCCAGGGGGACGACATGGCCACGGTAGATCGCCTGGCGGTGGAGGCCATACTGGCGGCTCTGGCTGGCACCGAAAAGCCGTTTCTCTACACCAGTGGCATTTGGGTGATGGGCGATACGGGGGCATGGGTGGCAGATGAGTCGCGGCCCGTGAACCCGGCCCCGCTGGTGGCCTGGCGACCGGCTATTGAAGAATTAGTGCTAGCCGCAGCGGCCGATGGGGTGCGATCGCAGGTGATCCGCTCAGCCCTGGTTTACGGCTATGGCGGCGGTCTGCTGGCCATGCTGACCCAGGCCGGTCGTGAGCAGGGAGCGGTGCCCGTAATTGGTGCCGGGGATAATGCCTGGTCGTTTGTGCATGTGGATGACCTGGCAATGCTCTACGTCAAGGCAATGGAGCAGGCTCCGGCAGGCTCGCTGCTGATCGGTGCTAGTGGCGAAGCGGTGCCCCTGCGCCAGGTGGCCCTGGCGGCGGCTGAGGCGATTGGCCTGGGTAATAGCCTGCAATTTTTGACCCTGGAGGCCGCCCGCGAAATCTGGGGGCCGCTAGCCGACGCCATGGCGCTGGATCAGTGGGTATCGGGCGATCGCGCCAAGCACCTGCTGAACTGGCAGCCTACGGCTCCTTCCGTCTTAACCGAGCTGACCAGCGGGTCTTACCGGTCGGTGGCGCTGGCGGCGTAGTCGGCACTGCGCCAATTAGCGGCTCGTTGCAACTCCTACGGGTAGGGGATGGCTCCACCCCTGAATTCTTTTTAGGCTTTTTAGGTTATTGCCATGATTTCTCTGCGGTTAAGTCGCCTACAGGCGATCGCTTCGCGCTGCCAAGTTTGTCTCTACCTGGTGCTGGCGCTGCTCAGCGGGGCACTGCTGCCCATTCAGGCGAGCTGCAATGCTCAGCTGGCGCGATCGCTCAATTCTGTGCCCCTAGCGGCAGATATTTCTTACTCCGTTGGGGTCTTGGTGCTGGTAGCGGTGCTGGTGAGCGGGCAATTCGGCCATCCCCGCTGGGCTGACCTGGGCCAAGCGCCTCGCTGGAGCCTGCTGGGCGGGGTGCTGGGGGCCTGGTATATCGGCTCTAGCACCTACTTTGTCTCGGTGCTGGGCACCACCCTCACCCTGGGGTTAGTGGTCGGCGGACAGGCGATCGCAGGCATTGTAATCGACCACTGGGGGTGGTTAGGGGTGCCCCGCCATCGCCTATCGCCCTATCGCCGCTGCGCCGTGGGTCTACTGATGGTGGCCATTTTCTTTTTAGCGCAACCGAGGTAACCACCAATGAATTTACTGATTGCCTTGCTGGGTGCCGGTTCGGGCGGCAGTTTTTTGGCTCTGGGGGCGGCGGCCAATGCCCGTCTGCGGGGCACGTTGCACTCTGCCCTGGCCGCTGCGACCATTAACTTCATGGTGGGCTCAGGCACGCTCACCCTGCTCATTGTGCTGGGCATCTTTGGTCCCCAAAACTTAGATCGCCTGGCGCTGGTGCCCTGGTGGGCCTTTTTGGGCGGTTTGCTGGGGGCCACCTTTGTCACCCTAAACACTCTGGTGATACCGCACCTGGGGTTGACGACCACCACCCTGGCGGTGGTGTGCAGCCAGATGGTGATGTCGTTAGTAATTGACCAGTGGGGCTGGTTTGGCATTGCCCCCCACCCCCTGAGCCCCTCTCGGGTGGTGGCGATTGGGCTACTGTTGCTGGCGATCGCCCTGACCCAGCTCGATCGCGATCGGTAGCCCAAGGGGGGAGGAAACCAGCCCGCAACCCGTATTCAGTCTGGAATCGTTATCCTACCTTTACCCTCAGATTGAGGAGGTTTTCCCATGTCCCGTCGTCGATCGCCCCACCCGCAACCAACCGTGCCCCCTCTGTGGATTGGGGTGGCTATTTCTTTCTACGCGTTTATTGCCATTGGCATTGCCGAAGCTGGGCTAGGGGTGCTGCTGCCCTCGATTTTGGCCACCTACGACCTCACCCCGGCTACGGTGACGCTGCTGTTTGTCAGCCAAATCAGCGGCTACATTCTGGCAGCGCTCACCAGCAGTTTGGTCAGCAGCCGTCTGGGGCTGGGGCGCATGCTGCTATTGGCCGCCGGTCTACTCACCGGGGCGCTGATCACCTATGCCCTGTCGCCCACCTGGGGGCTAATGGTGGCGGCGGGCTCCCTGCTGGGCCTGGGCATTGGGCTGATTGATGCGGGCATTAATACCGCCATGGTGCAGGACGATCGCAGCGCCCATTTGATCGGCGTGCTGCACGGGTTCTACGGGGTGGGGGCGCTCTCGGGACCCGCGATCGCCACCACACTCCTGGCCGTAGGGATGTCCTGGCGACAGGTGTACGGGGTGCTGGCGGGGATCGTCAGCCTGCTGGTGGTCGCGGTGCTGGCGGCGCTGCTCTACCGCTACCCCTCCCTCACCAAGTCAGCCTCGACCAGCGAGACTCCGGCGTGGGGCAATTTGAAGCGATCGCTGCGCATGCCCGTGGTGCTGCTCTCGGGCGGTCTGCTGCTGGTCTATGTGGGCATTGAGGCGTCGATGGGCAACTGGGCCTACACCGTGCAGGTGATGGCGCGCTCAACCCCGGCCCTGGTGGCTGGGTACAGCATCAGCGCCTACTGGCTGGGCCTGACGGTGGGGCGATTTATGCTGGGCTATTTTTTGCGATCGCTGGGGGCGGTGCGCACCATTACGCTAGCCTGCCTGCTGCTGCTGCTCGGCCTAGGGGCCTGGTGGCAGCTGCCCGATCAGTGGATCAGTCTGCCGCTGATTGGGTTCGCGCTGGCTCCCATCTTTCCGGCCATCATGTGGTTAATGCCGAAACGCTTGCCAGAGGCGTTGGTGCCTGGGGCGGTGAGCTTTGCCACCAGTATGGCCAGTGTCGGTGCCGCTCTAATTCCCTCTGGGGTAGGCTGGTTGGCCAACGAGGCGGGGCTGGAGGTGATTCCGGTGGCGATGGTGCCCCTGGCGATCGCGCTGGTGGGTTTACATCTCTGGCTGGTGCGCTGCGCCGGGAGAGCGATCGCCCTGAGAACCGGTCTTTAACCCATCGCCGGAGGATCTTGCTCCCCAGGCGATCGCCCAAGCGCGCCTCACACCAGGGTAGGATATCGGCATAGCGAGAGCGATGAGATGAATTGAATGGCCCCCAATGTCTTACCGCTTCATACCCTGAACCCCCTGGGGCGATTTTCTGACCGTGCCCAAGACTATGCCCGCTATCGGCCAGGCTATCCCCCAGAGGCGATCGCCGCTATTTTGGCCGATGTGGACAACCCGCGATCGCTGGTGATCGCCGATGTTGGGGCAGGCACAGGCATTTCGAGTCGGCTGCTGGGCGACCTAGGCCCCAGGGTGATCGCAGTCGAACCCAATGCCGCCATGCGCGAAGCGGCTGAACCGCACCCTCAGGTTGCCTTTCACCCCGGCACGGGTGAGCAGACGGGGCTGGCGGATGCGTCTGTGCAGATTGTGACCTGCTGCCAGTCGTTTCACTGGTTCAACGCACCGCTGGCTCTGGCAGAGTTTAGCCGCATCTTGCCGCCCGGAGGGCGCTTGGCCCTGCTCTGGAACGACTGGGATCTAGAGGACTCAGGCACGGCGGCCTACTATCAGATCATCCATGCCGTGGCGACCCGCGCCATTGACCACCGCGACCACACCCAGGCGCTTAGGGCGATTGAGCAGCAGGGTGAATTTTCGCAGGTGCGACACCTGAGCTTTGAGCATGGTCAAACGCTGACGCTGCCTGAGGTGGTGGGGCGATCGCTCAGCTCCTCCTACATTCCCAAAGAAGGGCGTGCCCACCTACAGTTTCTCGACACCATCGCCGCCTGGCACAGAGCCTGGGCTGCGAGCGACGGCACGGTGACCCTAAAGTACGTCTCCAACCTCTACCTGAGCGAAAAAGTCGATCCTGACCTGGCTGACGAGTAGTAGTCTGTCCCCGTTCCACTGTCAGAGGTCAATCGTATCAAGCTTCGATGTCGTTGGGATCAACGCCGAGTTCTCGCAGTTTGGCGGCTAGCTTTTCGCCCCGCTGCTGTGCTGCCAGGGCCGTTTCTTCGGGGGTGGGCACCAGTTCTCCAGCGGGGGTGAAGAACCGCAGCTGTTGCGCGTGAATGCCCAGATAAAGCCCAAGCTGCTGACTCCACAGCCAGCCCTGCTCGTTGGGCTCTAGCTCGTAATAGCGACCATCCAACAGGTGATAGCCTTGAAATTCGAGGGTATTGGGGTCGAACCAAAAGTAGTCGGGGGTGCGAAAGGTGTCTTGGTAAATTTGCTTTTTCAGGCCGCGATCAGTCTTGGCGGTAGAGTCTGATAACAATTCAATAATGATGTTGGGATACTTGCCATCTTCTTCCCATACCACCCAGCTTTTGCGGGGGCGGCGCTCGGTGCCTAGCACAACGAAGAAGTCTGGACCCCGAAAGTCTTCAGACTTGAGCTGTCGAGGGCTGTAGTAAATCGTGAGATTGCCAAAGGCGTAAAAGTCTTGGCGATCGCCCCACAACCACTCCAAGGTCTGAATCAGCAGTAGGATCTGGCGCAGATGCAGTTCTGTTTCCAACGGAGGTTCGTCGCTGTAGAGGTCACCGGGAGGAAAGACAATATCCTCCCCACCCTGGGTGGCAAGGGTTTGGGGATCGAAGGCAGCGGTGCCTTGATCTTGGGCCAGGGTCATGGCGACAACCGGGTTGAGGATGACTACAGTTTACTATCTGCTCCTAAGGGAGAGCGATCGTAGTGGTGGAGCAAGTCGGCGGGGTCGTCGTAGATGGCGATCGCTCCCTCTAACTCCTGATCGCTGAAGCCGCCGCAGCGTACGGCAATCACCTTCACCCCGGCTTTGCCCGCCGCCTCGATATCGTAGGGGGTGTCGGCTAGCATCACCATGCGATCGGGCGCGAGCTGGGCCTTTTTGACGGCGGCTTCAACAATGTCGGGGGCGGGTTTAGAATTTTCGGCATCGCTGGAGGTGGTGGCTTCGTGGAGCAGGTCGTCCACCTCGGCAATCTTGAGCATGACCTCCAATTCTTCTGGGCTGGCGGAGGTGGCAATTACCACATGCAGGCCCGCGTCCAGCATGGTTTGCACCAGCGCCCGCGCACCATCGGCAGGGGCAATGTGGGGCGCATACTTATTCAAGACCAGTTCTTTGCGATCGCTGGCGATTGTCTTGCCGGGTTCTGATTCATCATTGAGGTCGGGAATCAGCTTGGGCATCAGCTGGTCGCCGCCCATGCCCATCAGCGATCGCACCTGGTCATAGGGCACCTCGTAACCATGGCTCGCAAAGGACTCTACCCAAGACTGGGCGTGGGCATCGTTGCTTAAAACCAGCGTGCCATCAATATCTAAAATGACGCCATCAAGTTGCATGCCGACTCCTGCTCCAGCTTAAGTTGTCCAATCTTGACAGGAAAGCTGTGGGCTTACATCTTCCGAGGGACAAGTGTGTCGGGCATTCACACTATGTTTGGGTCAGCCTTAGGAATGTCTGGGCTGCAACGCTCACGTCTCTCAAGGCAGACGGCGAAGGTTGCGATCGCTGATTAAGGTTAACTATTCCCCCAGCCTGTCTCTGTTGGCACGGGATCTGACAGGTATGAAATTGACAATTTTACGGAGCCGAAGATTTTGGCTGTTGGTCGCGGTTGGCGCAGCTGTGGCACTGGCAAGCAGCCAACTGCCGCTGCAAGACTGGTTTGTGAATACTGAAAACTGGCTGGGTTCGCTGGGATGGTGGGCGATGCCGGCCTTTGTGGTGGTGTATTTGCTGGCGACGGTGTTTGGCCTACCCAACATCGTGCTGATTTTGGTGGCCGGGGCGGTCTTTGGTTTGGTGCAGGGCATTGTGGTGGCTTCGGTGGCCGATACCCTGGGGGCGATCGCCTGTTTTGGGGTGGGGCGCACTTTGGCCCGCGATCGCATCAAGCGCTGGATGACTAAAAACCCCAGCTTGGCTCGCCTCGATCACGCCGTCGGCCAAAAGGGCTGGAAAATCTTGCTGCTGACGCGGCTGTCCCCCCTGGTGCCATCTAACCTGCTCAACTATGGCTTTAGCTGCACCAGGGTGAATTTTTGGCAGTACTGTTTTTTTTCCTGGGTGGGCATGCTGCCGGTGATTACGCTTTACGTCTATTTGGGCTCCTTTGGCGTTGCTCTGTTTCAAGAGGGGCTCACCGCTGGCAAGCTGGCGGTGCAGGGCGGCGGGGCCATGCTGGCGCTCTCCGCCGGGTGGTACACCACCAACCTGACCCGCAAGGCCCTAAATCCCAACTGCCCCAACGAGCCCCCTCCAGAGCAATAGACCAGGCCAGCGGCTGCAATTTTTACCGCAAGCTACTTTTGCACGGCGGTGAAGCCCCCATCCACAACGAGGTTGTGACCAGTCACAAACCCAGCCCCGTCGGAGCACAGCCAGACGACGGCCTCGGCAATATCTTCTGGCCTGCCAATGCGCTGTAGCGGAATGCCAGCGGCGACCTGATCGAGCATTTCAGGCGGGGCTGCGGCCCAGAGATCGGTTTTGACCGCGCCGGGGCTAACGGTGTTGATGCGAATGCGATCGCCAGAATATTCTGCCGCCGCCGCCCGCGACAGGGCAATAACGCCCGCCTTGGCCGCACCGTAGGCCCCATACCCGACCACCCCCAGCAGGGCACCCTGGGAGGAAGTATTTACAATCGCCCCACCGCCCGACTGCTGCATAGCGGGAATTTCGTACTTCATCGACAGCCAAACCGACTTGAGATTGGCGTTGATTTCAAAATCCCAGTCGGCTTCGGAGAGGTCAGCCAGTTTGCCCGAGGTGCCCGAACCGGCATTGTTAAAGGCATAGTCGAGGCGACCGTAGGTTTCAACGGTCTGTTTGACCACAGCTTCGAGGTCTGACGCCTGGGTGACATCGGCCTGAATAAACATCGCCTCCCCCTGGGCCGCTTTGATCTGCTGGACGGTTTCTTCACCCTTATCGGGACGGCGAGCGACCACCACCACCGTTGCGCCCGCTTTGCCAAAGGCGATCGCGGTGGCCCGACCAATGCCAGAACTTGCCCCGGTCACAATCGCCACTTTGCCAGCCATCGAAGCCATGGATCACGCTCCTGGGTTACACAAGAAAGCAGCTGATCCTATCCCAGCCAAGGTTTTAGAGCTGTTTGCCTCATTACCTAACGGTTTATCACAGGGCCGCCGCCATCTGGTGCTGCTTCCAGTTGGGTTTCGTTCCTCAACCGCAACCTACATCTGGTCGTTTTTGGTATCGAGTAAGTAGCGCATGCTTAATCAAAAGCTCCAGTCAAATCCTCATCTAGAGCTTCCAAAATGCCGTGCTCGTCAGTCACAATGGGGTCATCGGCGCAGATGCCGTAGAAAGCTGCTAAAGATATTTCTACAGAAGCCAACGCCTGAACAGGTTGATATATCACCACTACGTCTACATCTCGGTCGGCCAACCCAACCGGCAGAGCAAGATGCAGAATGCCATCTTGCCCAATGTGCTGACGTACTTTAATGCTTTCCATAGCGGTCATTTCCCTTGCTGTATGCCTTACTCTGGCCTGGGTTTGATTGGCTGTTCTTTCCTATCAGCCTTACCTAGATTTGCTCCACCCTTCCCCGGCAAAGTGGCTCGCTATTGCAACACTGATTCGAGCTGGTGCTGCTCCCAGAGGTTGCGGTAGAGGCCGGGCTGCTGCACCAGGTCGCGGTGGCAGCCCTGCTGCACGATGCGGCCTTTGTCCATGACAAAGATGCGATCGGCGGTGGCGGCGGCAGACATCTGGTGCGAGATAAACAGCACGGTTTTTTGCTGGGTGCCCTCCGAGAGGGCGTTGAGAATGGCGGTGGCGGTGCGGTTGTCGACGCTGGAGAGGGCGTCGTCGAGCACCAGAATGGGGGCGTCGATCACCAGGGCGCGGGCCAGGGCGGTGCGCTGCCGTTGTCCCCCCGAGAGGGTGATGCCGCGTTCGCCGACGATGGTGTCGTAGTGGTGGGGGAAGTTTTGAATCTCTTCATCCATCTGGGCCTGCTTGGCGGCGTACTCCACCTCGGGAAACTCCATCAAGGGTTCGCCGTAGCGGATGTTGTTGTTGATGCTGGTGCTAAAGAGAAAACTGTCTTGGGGCACGTAGGCGATCGCCCGTCTCAGATCCGCCAGGGGTAGCTCCGTCACATCGTAGCCATCTAAATACAGCTGGCCGGGGCCGATGTCGAGCAGGCGGGGCAGGGCGTTGGCCAGAGTCGATTTGCCCGAGCCAATCGGGCCGACAATGGCAATTTGTTCCCCCGGCGCAATCTTAAAGTTCACCTCATCCAGTGCCGGCACTTTGCTGTCGGGGTACGCGTAGTTGAGGTGGCGGGCTTCTAGGGTGCCCTTGACCTGCTCCAGGGGCAGGGGAATGGCGGTAGGGGCCGTCTGCACCTCCGGTTCTGCATCGAGGATTTCTTCGATGCGGTTGATGCTGACCTCACCGCGCTGGTAGGCGGTGATGGTAAACCCCAGCAACGCGGTAGGAAACACCAGCCGCTCCACATACAGCAGCAGCGCCACAAAATCGCCGACGGTGATCAGTCCTTCAGCGATCGCCCCTGCCCCCGTAGCCAAAATCACCAGCAGGCTCACACTGGCCAGCCCCCCCAGCAGCGGAAACAGCATATTGCGGGTGCGGGCCAGCTTTAGGTTGGCGTTGAGCAGGCTGGTGTTGCGGTGGTTAAAGGCGCGGCGCTCGTTCTCTTCCTGGGCGTAGATTTTGATCAGCGCAATGCCGCTCATGTCTTCTTGAATCAGGTCGCTGAGGTCAGAGATGCGCTCCTGCACCTGGAGCTGCTCGTTGCGCAGGCGATCGCTAAAGCTCTGCACCAGCACCAGCATTAGCGGGTAGACAATCAGCGAAATCAGCGTCAGCCGCACGTTAATTGACAGCATCACCGGCACCGTCAGGGCGTAGGCAAATAGGGTGTTGGCTATACTCAAAATCGCGAAGCCCAGCAGGCGGCGAATGTTGTCGACATCGCTGGTGGCGCGGCTGATCAGCTCCCCGGCGGTGTTGCGGCCAAAGTAGGCGGGTTCCATGCCCAGCAGGTGCTGAAAGATGCGCTGCTTGAGGTCAAACTCGACCTGGCGACCCACCCCAAACAGGGTAATGCGCGACACCATACGAATCACCCACATCACCGAGGCCAGCACCACCACCAGCAGCGCGTAGTACATGATCCGGTTAAAGCTAAAGGTGACCTGAAGCTCGTCAATGCCGTTGCGAATCAGCAGCGGTATCCACACGCCGACCAAATTCACAACGAATAATGCAGCAACCCCCAGGGCCGTCTGCCGCCAGTGGGGTTTGAGGTAGGTACCCAGTTTCTGTAGCTGCGATCGCGCCATAACATCCGCCCTAATTGCCCCCCTATCCTAGACGAATTTGGCAAGGGCAATCGGCAGAGCGATCGCCCGTAGAGTCTTCCCTAGATGGTCTCAACCACCTGCTCCCACTGCATGCTGAAGGGGGGCAGCCAGCCCCGCAGGTAATAGTACACCGCGCTCAGCAGCTCGCCCCAGTAGCGCGTCGTCAGCACCAGAGCGTTGACGTTGGGGGCCAGGTCAGCCAGGCTAGCCAGGGTGTCGCGGTTTTCCTCGTTTGGGGCGCCATATAACTCAGTAGGGGCCGCCACCACCTGAATACCCTCATTCTCAAAGGCTAGGGCGGCGCGGCGCATGGTTAAAGCGGGGGCCACCAGCACCACCCGGTTGGCGTCGCGGTTGTTACGGGTCGTATCAAAGCGGCCCACGGGAGCAGGCGCAGTAAACAATCCCTGCTCGGTTAAGAACTTTTTTTGATCGACCACGGTGTTGCGAATGTCGGTGCCCGTGTCCTCCACCCGAATGCTCTCTGAGGGCACCCCCCGGCCCACCAGCTGCTGACGAATCGCCTGCCTAAGGGGTTCTTGCTCTTCGCCCGTGCCAAACCGAGGCCCGGCGGTGACGGTCACGTAGGGGCGGGCCGCACTAATGCGGCTATAGACATTGGCGGCGCTGTTGAGCCGGGCTACCAGTGCGGGGTCGAGGGGGTTATCGGCATCGATACGGCTGTTGAGGGCGTTGGTTAGGCGGTAGGCATCAGCATTTTCACCAATCACCACGATCGAAACAGCCCGGTCTACGGGCACCTGGTCGGTCGGGAGGCAGATGTCGCTACACAGCCGCTGCTGGCTGGCGTAGGCCAGCCTCACCGACTGTTCAGAATGGCTGACTAATGCCCGCGCAATCAGCGGCATACTGGAAAAAAATAAGATCAGCAGCGCCACTGTCACCATGCGTATGCCCTGCTTTTTGAAGTCACGGCCCAAGGACAGCGCCAGCAGCGTAATCGCTCCGCCCAAGGGGGTGAGCGGAAACACCAAAAACTGCCAAAACACCCCAATGGTGCTGTCTTCGGGGAACAAAAATGCCCCGGCAATCAGCGCCAAGATCATGGCCCCGCCAAACCAGGTCAAGAAGGTAGGGGGAATAAACTTTTTCAGCACCCACCACAGAAAGTAGCCAATGCCAAGCCACAGCAGCAGACGGGTTAATAGATTGAGAATATCCATAGTCAGATCGGCAACGGGCAGGTGGGCGCTGGCGGGCGAGGGGCGAAATTTGCACCTGGCCTAGGGTGGCTTGGCGGGGCCAACCTGGCCCCGCCGGAACTCTCTGCAAAGCATACTTCAGTAACGAAAACTCGGGCTATGTGCGGCCCCAATCAGCCCAAAATCATTGTTCGCCCCTCCATTTTCGCTCTTCTGTTTTCGTTCTTTATTCTTGAAGACTTCTTCAATCCTGCATCGGCCGGTGGGCGGGGTTTCGTTCTGTGCTAAAAGGAATGGGTAGCAATAATTGCCGGTTATGAAATCCCTCGGTGCCCCCTGGAAAGCCTCACTGCTGCGGCCCGACGGCTGGACCCTGGGCGTGGGGCTGATCGCCCTGGTGATGCTGCTGCCGGTGGCAATCATTCTTACCAGCCTGTTCACCAACTCCAGCGATGCTTGGGGGCACCTGGCGGCCACGGTGCTGCCCGAATACATTCGCAACTC
>QBLT01000094.1 GCA_003249105.1 Leptolyngbya sp.
GGGTTAGGTTAGGGACTGGTCGATGAAGGTTTGCCAGGTGGGGTTGGGTTGCCAAATGCGGTGGAGGTCGGCGATCGCCACCGCCGGGTCTACCCCCAGGCGCAGCATGCGGTAGAGATAGACAAAGGCCGAAACGCGCATGTTGAGCGCGCAGTGAACCAAGACCTTAACGTCGCGGTTGCGATCCATCACCTTAAAGAAGATGGCCAGATCGGCTGGGGTCGGCGCTTCCCAGACTACCGGAATGTGAAAGTAGATGATCCCCAAGCTTTTCAGCACTTCGGCTTCGTTGGGGATGGCGTGGTCGGAGGTGGACAGCGCCAGGTTCACCACGACGGTGTAACCGGCCTCGGCCACCGCCTTAAACTGCTCGGCGGTGGGCTGTCCAGCGGTGCCCAGGGTGGGCGAAAGGGCCAGGTAGTTGCGAATGGCCTGCAAAGCATCAGCGGTCATAGCCAGATCCCCCCAGTGGGATTCAGTACGATAAAGAAAACTCACCCTGGAGACTGCATCCCATGGCTATGGTGGAATCTACCATGCTGCCTCTGGGCACCGCTGCCCCCCACTTTGAACTCAGAGATGTCGTCAGCGGCCAAACCATCAACCTCGGCACGTTTGCCGACGCTCCAGCCCTGCTGGTGATGTTTATCTGCCGCCACTGCCCTTTCGTCAAGCATGTGGAGCAAGAGCTGGCCCGCCTGGGCCGAGACTATGGCCCCAAGGGGGTGGGCATCGTCGCCATCAGCGCCAACAGTCTGCAAACTCACCCCCAGGATGGCCCAGAACACCTCAAAGCCCAGGCCCAAGATGTGGGCTTCACCTTTCCCTACTACTTCGACGAAACCCAGGAGGTCGCCAAGGCCTACACTGCCGCCTGCACCCCCGATTTCTTTGTGTTTGACCAGGCCAAAACCTTAGCCTACCGGGGCCAGCTCGACGACAGCCGCCCCGGCAACAACCTGCCGGTTACGGGTGCAGACTTGCGGGCGGCGCTCGATGCCGTGCTCGCGGCTGAAGCCATGCCCGGCCACCAAAAACCCAGCATTGGCTGCAACATCAAGTGGACACCGGGGAATGAACCGGACTACTTCGGGTAGCGCGATCGCCCCCAGCAGCACAACCGCCCAAACGTCACAGAATACAAAGAAGATCTGGATTATTCGAGCCGTCGATCTAAGCTGCAAACACTGGTGCAGAGTTTCGGGTAAAAACCTCGCTCAACGTTAGCGGATCTCTATGAATCGACTGCGTCGGTTTTTTAAGTTATGCCTGGTAGGTCTGATGGCAGTGGTGCTGCTCCAGGCGACCGGCTGCGGCCCGGCCAAAGTAGCCGACCAACCCCTGCGGCTCACCATAGGGCTGGTCAGCTACGACGATGGTGCAAGCTCCTTAGAAAAATATCAGCGTTTCCAGACCTACCTGGCCGAGCAGCTGAAGGCGGTGGTGGAACTAGAGCCAGTGTTTAACGAGATTCGCGCCGTTGAGCAAATTCGTGATGCCAACTGGTCGCTGGTGTTTGCCCCCTCGGGATTAGCTGCGATCGCCATTGCCGAAGCCAACTACCTCCCCATCTTCCCCATGCTGGGTGCCCCCAACCAAAAGTCGGTGCTGGTGGTGCGTAGCGATAGCTCGTTTCAAACCCTGGGCGATCTGGCCAACCAAACCCTCGCCCTAGGGGAAGCCGGATCCGCTACGGGCTACTATCTGCCCCTGTACGACCTCTACGGCCTCACCCTCAAGGCCATTGAGTTTTCCTCCGCCCCTGCCACAACCCTAGAGTGGATCGCTAGCAGACGAGTGGCCGCCGGGGCCATGTCAGAGGACGCCTTTCAGCAGTACCGCAGCGCGTTTGCGGGCAATACCTTTCGCGTCTTGCACGCCAGCCGCACTATTCCTCCAGGGGCAGTCTTGATCAGCCCCAATATCGATCGCAACCAGCAGCAGTACCTAGAGCAAGCCATGCAGAATGCCCCCTCCACCATCACCGCTGATGCGGGCTATATTCCCAACGCGCCACCGCCCGACTTAAGTCAGCTGATCGCCTTGGTCAACAAAGTGCGGCCCCTAGAGTCTCACGTCAAAGAGCAGCCGGCGGTGCTTACCCTAGGCTCCTAAGCCACAGACGCTGCGCCCTAAATTTCGCGCCTGTCGTCTCCATCGAGATCCCTGAATCGTGGGCTGTGGGACGGCGAGACATCTATCCATAGGCTAGAATTAGGGCCAAAGCCATTTTCTGAGAGCCATTATTTGCCGCCCATTTGTCAGTGTCTTGGGGCTAAGACGGCTGCTAAAACGCTGGCTCTCAGGCCATAGGGGTGCAGGCTATACCCCCATCGCCGCCTGGCGTCACCATCGGGGATGCTTTCAGGAAATCGCCGCGCGTGGGGTGAAGTTCGCTGTAGTTAACCGCATCGGTTCGTTAGCTATTTAGATGTGTCTATGCAACCCTTGGAGCTGACTCGTGTGACCCACGGCCATCGCACCCTCGCCGCTATTATGCTGACCGATGCGGTTGGTTTTAGCGCCCGCATGTCAGTACAGGAAGAGTTGACCCTCTCCCAGCTCCAGCGCGACCAGGCCCTGATGGAAGCCCTCTGCGAGCAGTTTGAGGGCAAAGTGCTGAAGTCAACCGGCGATGGCCTGCTGATGTATTTTGCCAGTGCGGTACAGGCCGTCACCTGCGGGCTCGAAATTCAAAAAGAACTGCACCGCATCAACGCCACTGCCGAGGCTGAGCCCGCCCTGCTGCACCGCATCGGCATCCATTTAGGCGACGTCTTTTTTAGTCAGTCCGACGTCATGGGCAATGGGGTCAACATTGCCGCCCGTCTCCAGACCGAAGCGCACCCCAGCGGCATTTGCATCTCCAAAATTGTCTACGACGTGGTCAAGTCACGCCTAGATTTAGACACCACCTACGCCGGGCCACTCCAGCTTAAAAACATTCAAGAGCTGGTGCCGGCCTACCACGTCCATGCCCTACCCAGGGATCCCAATGAGGCCAGTCCTTCGGCAATTACCGCTGAAGAAGGCGTTGAGCCAA
The DNA here is from genome assembly GCA_003249105.1 of Leptolyngbya sp. Lineage (GTDB taxonomy): Bacteria > Cyanobacteriota > Cyanobacteriia > Phormidesmidales > Phormidesmidaceae > Nodosilinea. The sequence continues at coordinate 3,044 of QBLT01000094.1, forward strand.
CTCCTCAAGCCTCCACAGACCACAAGCTCTTGCCCCCCGGCACCAAGGTGGGCGGGCGCTATATCGTTCAGCGAGTGTTGGGCCAGGGCGGTTTTGGCCGGTCTTATTTAGTCGAAGACTCGCAGCGATTTGGCGAGGCCTGCGTGCTGAAGGAGTTTTTCCCCACCAAAAAGTCGGGGAGCAACCTGCAAAAGGCCCTAGATCTATTCAAGCGAGAGGCCAAAACCCTATACCAGCTCGATCACCCCCAAGTGCCTAAATTTCTGGCCTGCTTTACCCAAAAAGAGCGCCTGTTCATTGTGCAGGAATATATTGACGGCGTGCCCTACTCCCAGCTGATCAAGCAGCGCCGTCAGAAAAACAGCCAGTTTTCTGAGGCTGAGGTCGTGCAGTGGCTGACGCAGATGCTGCAAGTGCTGGATTACCTCCACGGTCTGAATATTGTGCACCGCGATATTTCGCCGGACAACATTATGTACTGCCGCGATCGCAGCCTGCCGGTGCTGATCGATTTCGGCCTGGTCAGCGACGCCATTAGCACCCTGCTCTCTGACGAGGTGACCGCAGCCGACGATGCCCAGCCCGCTACCATGGTGGGCAAATTTGGCTACTCACCGCCGGAGCAAATTCACCTGGGCCAGTGTTTCCCCTCCAGCGACCTCTATGCGCTGGGGGTGACGGCGATCGTGCTGTTAACGGGCCGCTACCCCCGTGACCTGATCGATCGCGAGTCGCTGGAGTGGCACTGGCAAACCCACACTAGCGTGAGCCCCAGTTTGGCCACCCTTCTTACCCAGCTGGTGCAGCAGAAACCAAAGGCCCGTTTTCAAACGGCCCGCGACGTGATGCAGCGCCTGTCGCCTCTGGCCAATGCGATTCAAGCCCCCATCTCTCCCCTGACTACTACACCGGATTGGGCTCCGGCTGTCCAGCGGCGCAATTCTCCTGCCGCTGCCGCCCCCAAGACAGCCTCCGAGCTGCAAAGTCCTGCCTTTATGGAGGCCTGCCGCCAGGAGCTGGCCCGCTGCATTGGCCCTATGGCCAGCGTGATCGTTGAAGACATGATCGAGCAACATCCCCAGGCCACACCGGAGGAATTTGTCGAAATTTTGGCGAGTCAGCTATCTAACGGACGTCAAGCCACAGATTTTGTCAGCCGCATTCAGGTCGCCGTAGACGAAAATGCCGCCAGCCTGATTAATGATTCCCAGGAGTTCACGGCTGCCGATCCAGAGTCAATGTTAGATATCGTAGACCCAGCCGCAGAGCGCCCCAGCCCAGAATTTGTGAACCACTGTCGGCAAGCGCTCACCCGCTGCATTGGCCCCATGGCCAACTACCTGATCGAAGACACCCTGGCCGACTTTTCTCAGCTTTCGCCTCAAGCTCTGATCAACCGCCTTGCCGCTGAAATCCCTGACGCCAAGAAGGCCGATGAATTTCGCAAACAAATGCAGTAAGGAGATTTCTAGAAAAGAAGATCCTCGCTTTATCAGGCAACTGTAGCCACTGTAGCGATTATCTTGTTTGTCAAGCTCACCCTGCTATGTAGTAGCTACTACGGGAGTGGTAGTTGGCGGCAGTGAGCAAGCTGGGGCTTGCCACAGGGTGTCATGGGCCACCATGGCATTGAGGATGGTCAGCAGCTTGCGCATGGAGGCAATCAAGGCGACCTTCTTAGGCTTACCCCGTTGGAGTAAGTGCTGATAGAACTCCCGAATCACCGGATTATGCCGGGTGGCGACCAGCGTCGCCATATACAGCGCCGTGCGCACCGCCGCGCGGCCCCCGACAATTTGGCGTTTGCCTCGCATCTGGCCGCTATCGCGATTCATCGGCGCGAGGCCGCAGAGGCTGGCTAATGGTTTAGCGGAAAGTCGGCCCAGTTCGGGTAACTGCGACACCAGCACCCCAATGGTGGCAGGCCCGAGGCCGGGGACACTGGTCAGCAGGACACGGGTGCGCTGCCACTGGTCACTCTGTTGAATCAACGCCTCAATATCGCTATCGAGTGCTTTGATCTGCTCGTCTAACCACTCGATGTGGGTGTCAATATTCGTTTGTACGGTGGGACGAGCGGTGCGCTGACGGGTCTTTTCGGCACTGCGCATCTCGACGAGTTGCTGCCGTCGGGTGACTAAGGTCTGGAGTACCTGGCTGTCCTCACTCGCCATCGCCCGCACCGCTGGGCGAATCGCATCAGCAAAATGCGCCAGTACCTCAGCATCAATTTTGTCCGTTTTGGCTAAGCGTCCCGTCGCTTTGGCAAAGTCGCGCACTTGACGCGGATTCACCACCACCGTCGGATAGCCTTGCCCCATCAACGTTCGCGCCGCTAGGGTCTGATACCCTCCGGTGGCTTCAAGTACAATTAACCCAATGCCTAAGCCGTCGAGGTGCTGGTACAGCTCGACGAGGCCCAGCTCACTGTTAGCCACTTGAAGGGCACGGCCTAACGGGCGGATGTAGACATCCAAGCACCGCTTTGAGACATCAATGCCAATCCATTGCTGAACTGCTGATAGGTCGTTCATGGTCATCTCCACCTTGAATCAGTAACCTTCTGAGCTAAACTCGTCCTTGCTCGATACGGAGTCACAGGCTCCTGGCGATTTTTCGAGTTTTATCCTTAAAGGTGCGGCGACCCATGCTACACGCGGTTTGGTTAACCTAGGGTGGGACGGTCTGCCACACTTTCTAAGATACAAGGGTGGGCACCGCCCACCATTAGAGAGAAAGTTTTCCAGAAGTCACCTAATGACCCAGCTTAGTGAGCCCCTACAAAAAATACTCGATATTAAATTTAGGCTGACATTGATCAATACTCATTATTTACCCGAGAAATCCCCCGAATTACGTCGCCCTTCGCGGTAGCGCTCTAGGCGCTGCATGGCCATTTGCAGACTCATCTGCATGCGGTTAAAGGCCACTGCTAATTTGCCCACTTCGTCGTTAGAGTCTGGGCTAAACTCCGCCCCTGGGTCGCCCATGCTGGCGGCTTCCGCCGCCAAAGCCATGCGGTTGAGGGGGCGCACTACGTAGCGCTTGAGCCAGAGGTTTACCAGCACGATCGCCAGCGAAAAGGCAATGACAAAAATGCCGAGAATCAGCACCAGCGACTGTCGAGCACTCTTCAGCACCTTTTCTGCTGGCACAGAGATCATTTGAGCCCCAATAATCTCATCTAAATGCCAGCCAAAGCCGTTGTTGGCACCATAGCGCTCGATCAGGCTGGCCGGGGCAGCGGCGGGGGTGCTGTGGCATTCGAGGCAGCTGGGCTTGCTAATTTTAATGGGGCGGGCGATGTAGTAGAGATCCCCCGCCGGAGTTTGCCGAAAGCCGCTAGTTTCGTGGGCGGTGTTTTGTTGTTTAAACTGTTCGACGAGCTGAGTCTCAAAGCCATCGGCTTTGTCCCTCAAATTGGTGGGGTTGAGGGTGGCTTCTTTGTAGAAAAAGTCGGCATAGATGGGGTTGCCGCGAAAGGTTTCAAACACTTCTCGCGCCGAGTAGGCAGGCACGGTTTCCGGCAAAAACTCGGTATCGAGGCGATCGACCAGTTCTGGATTCACCTGGTTGGTAGTGTAGTCTCGCACCGAGTTCATGGTTTCCATCAGCATCAGGGCGTTGGTGGTGAGCTGGGCCTGGGCGCTCCGATTCAGCACTGAGGACAGCGCAATACTGCTGGCAACAATGCCGCCTAAAAACACCAGCAGCAGCAGCAGGGTAAACTTTTGACCGAGTTGCAGATTGTTGAGCTTCAGCATAGAGCGGCATTGGTGGTGTGTTCCGTCATCAAATACACCTGCCCCCGGCCTGCTTCCGGAGAGACCAGGGGTTTTGCAAAGAAGGGCAATACTCGATGCGGAAATCCACTGCATGGGAAACCGATGCCGCTGACTGTCAGGTGGAGTCTGCTGCACCTCTGGCAGTTGGCAACAGTTCCTCACCGGAAGCGACTGCGTGGATGGGTGCCTGGGGTGGCATGCCCATCGTTCGAGCAGCCCGGTGTGAATCTGCCCCCCTTACTTGAGCTGGGCTAGCTTTTGGTTGGCAGACCTAAGCATTTCGCGGGCGCGGGCGTAGCTGGTGGTGTTGGGCTGCACTTTTTCGAGATCGTTAATGATGTCTTGCAGCAGGCTGGCGATCTGGTTGCGCTCCATGCCCTCCAGGTTTTGGGCCAGCATGGAGGTGCTTTTTTCGGTGGCGCTGTCGAAGGCGCGGGCTGATGCCTCTTCCTTGGCAATATTTTCTTGAACAATACCGAGATTGGTTTGGTTCGGATGGGGTATTAGACTCCACCCGCTATGGTTGTTGCTCTAGCGATCGCTCGAACCGCAAAGCTGCTTCAGAACCGACAAAAACCCCTGCATCGCAGCACGGGATGCAGGGTTTCGCAGTTAAACAGCCAACTGGGGCTACTTGCCGCCGTAGAAGTAGGCGATCTCTTTGTCTTTGAGGGGCGCAAAGTCGGCGGCTTGCAGCATGGCGTTGAGCTCATCGACGGCGAAGTGCTTGGCCCCAATGCGCACAATGCGCGATCGCATCGAGTTTGACACGCCGCTGCGCTGCCGCCCAGCCTCTTTGGCCATGACGGTGTGGTAGAGGTCAAGTTTGGCGGCAGGAATCGGGGTACCGTCGAGATCAATGCCCTGGGCGATCGCAGCATCAACGGCATCGGCCCCGGTGGTTGGCGTCTGAGACATGGTGGCTAGTCCTGCTAACGTGAGTCGTCTCAAAATCCTACCAGAGCGCGATCCCCGTCGCTGGATACGGGTCACCAGGGCCGCGAGGATTTGGTGGCTGCGATCGCCTAGTTGCCCTCAATTTCTTTGACAACGCGGGTTTTACTCGCCCGCAGGTGCTCGGTAAGCGCCGCCACAGCGATCTCAGGGTTGCGGGTGAGAATGGCCTCGTAAATTTGGCGGTGCTCCAGGCGAATGTCGAGCACGTTGGGGTTTTGCTGTAGGGTTTGAATGCGCAGCAGGGCCATGGCGTCAAACAGGCTGTCTAAGAGCGATACCAGCCGTCGATTGCCTGAGCCTTCAGCAATTAGATGGTGAAACTGATAGTCAACATCGAGCAAATTTTCGGGGGAGAGGCTGCCGTGGCTGTTGGCGGTGGCCCCTTCGGCCTTGGCCACACAACCTGCGATCGCCTCTATCTGCTCTGGCGTGGCGTGGGTGCAGGCCCCGGCCACCGCTAGCGTCTCTAGGGCCAGGCGGCAGTCATAGAGTTCTTCGGCATCGGCGGCGGTAATGATCGTCACCCGCAGCCCACCGCTGACATCGGCGGTGACCAGACCGTCTTGCTGGAGCTGGCGCAGAGCCTCTCGCAGGGGGGTGCGGCTGACTTGCAGCCACTCGGCCAGCTGGGTTTCAACCAGGCGATCGCCCGGCGAAAGTGCCCCGGTCAAAATAGCCGATCGCAGCGCGTGGTAGACCTGCTCATACAGCGACTTACCGCGGTTGATGGTAGGAGGAGACGATAAAATCACAGGGGGCTTGACCTCTGGAGCAGGAAGAATACTGGCCCAATAGACTGCCGTGGCGCGGGGTGCAGCGATGACGGCAATACTTTCTAATCATACAAAGTTGGCCAGTAATGGGGGCTTAAAAAGTGCTCAAGGTGCAGAAATGCTGCACTAAACCAGGCATTACTCAAGCATTAGGCAACCTAACCTTTGCACAGCGCGCCTAGACGGGGTTAGAGCAGCTGAGGCGCGATCGACCCTGCTCCCCCGCCAATACCTACCGATCCTCAATCTTCATCCGGGCTCACCGCCGTCAGTCATTCCCGCCTTTCCTATCATCCTGTTGCTGTACCGTTGGCCCCAGAATCCCATTCCTATGCCCCTAGGTGCCAAAGCGGGAGGATGTTCGCGCCGGGGACAACAGCCGCCAGCAGTTTGCCCCCTTGGGTACGCGCTGTCGGTCAGCCGCATACATATATTAGGAGTTACGCCGCCGATGGGCAGATTTTGCCACCCATAACTCTGGCGGGTAAGGAGGATATAGCCAGTGCGCCGCCCCAGTTTTTGCCCGTGGTCGTGACTTGTGCCCTACGCGCAGTAGCCAACGCCATATCAGCCCCAGTGCGGCGGGGCATTGACCATTGACCTCAGATGCTCCAGCCGTTCTCAACACATCAAATAATGCTGCCTGCGCCAGATCGTTAATTCTTGATCAGCGCGATGAAGGTACTTCTAAAAAAGCTCTAGACTCTAAAGCTAAGCCAGGTTCTAAAACACAGCTTTCAGTACCTGGTTAGCCCTGTAGAGAGCGGCCAAATAGACCAGCTGAGGAACGTTTATTTGGGTAAGTGGCATGGGTACACCGGGTTTACGACGGTGGTTTAAGGTCTTGGTGCTGGTTGGTGTGGTTTCGACCTGCGTGCTGTTGAGCTTAGGTGCGCCAGCCTGGGCAGCGGGCAATGCCGCTACCCCCCTCACCGAGCTCGATCGCATTAAGCAACAGGGTCGGCTTGAGGTGGTGATGTTTTTTGAGGACGTACCGCCTTTTTTTATGCACAATCGCCAGGGCAGCTTAGTGGGCATTGACCCCCAGCTCGCCCAAGACATTGCCGAAAAACTTGGGGTAGAGGTGAGCTTCAACCGCCAGCCCCAGACCTTTGATGCCGTAATCGACCGCTTAGCTTCAGGGGAAGCCGATATCGCCATCAGCCTACTCAGCGACACCCTGAACCGGGCCTTTCAGGTCAACTTTTCAGAGGAGTATGTGGTGCTGCGGCAGACGCTGCTGGCCAACCGCCTTCAGCTCGCCCAACGCTTTCCCCAGGCCCAGACCAACGACGACATTCGCGCTCAACTGAACCAAGCGGGGCTCAAAATTGGGGTGATTGAAGGCACTTCCTACGTTGATTTTCTCAAGGCCGACTACCCCCTAGCCACGCCAGTGCTCTATTCCGACTTCAGCCGCATGATTCGCGATGTGGAGACCGGGGATCTGTTTGCCCTACTCTACGACGAGCTAGAGGTCTTGAACTGGCGCTATGACCACCCCGACATTGGGCTGCGGCTGAAAATGATTTTGCTGGGCGATCGCAAAGACACAATCGCCATTGCCGTCAACCGCCAAGACAAAGAGCTGTTGGCCTGGCTCAATCTCTACCTGGCCAAAATTCGCAATGACGGCAGCCTCGATCGGCTGCTTAAAACCTACCTGGAAAACAGTGATTGGCGCACCCAATAGCCCCCTTACCTCCCCGCCCTATGAGTCGCAAACAGCTCTTCAACCTGGCCCTCAACCCCTGGATCGTGATCGGCAGCATTGTCGCTGGAGCCCTTTTGGGTTGGCACTTCCCCCCGCTGGGGGCTCAAATTGCACCCCTGGGCAGCCTCTACACCAGCCTGCTGCAAATGTGCGTTATTCCTATACTGCTCACCGCCGTCATTGGCAGCATTAGTCGGCTGTTTATTCACGGCAGCGCTCAAAACTACATTCTGCGGCTGTTTGGACTGATCTCAGCGGGCCTGGTGGTGGCTAGCATCGTCGGTATTGCTGTCGGGCTGCTTTGGCACCCAGGGGCAAACCTGGGCCCTTCGGCACGGGCCACCCTCGGTACCCTGATTTCAGACTACGAATTTAACCTCTCTGCTAACCCAGCGGTAGAAACCAGCCAAGCTGGGCTCCTGCTGTTTTTTGATCAAATGATTCCTGACAATATTTTCTTCTCCCTTAGCCAGGGAGAGCGGCTGTCAGTGCTGTTTTTCTCCATCGTGGTAGGGGTAGCTCTAGGATCCATTGGCAAGCGCAAGGCCCGCCCCGTGCTCATGGTGCTAGAAGCCCTCTACGAAACCTTTCTCAAAATCACCTCCTGGCTCATGTACCCGCTGCCCATTGGCCTGTTTTGCCTCGCTGCCGGACAAATCGCCCAGCTTGGTCTCAACATTATCGGGGCGGTGCTTAAGCTGGTGATGCTGGTCTACCTGTGCTGCCTGATTTTGCTGGGCATCTACAGCCTGTTGATGTGGCTGCGGCTGCGGGGCAACCCTCTCCACACCCTAGAGGCGCTGAGAGAAACCATGGTCGTAGCCCTGGGTACGGCCAACAGTTTTGCCGCTATTCCTTCCGCCCTGCGAGGGCTACAAGACAAGCTGGGAATTGACAAAACAGTGACCGATCTGGTGCTGCCCCTAGGCATTACCCTCAACCCACCGGGGTCGGTGTGCCATTTTGCCCTCGCTACCGTTTTTATTGCCGACATCTATGGGGCTCATCTAGATCCAGGCGACTACGTCGTAATCTTTTTGGGCGCAATCTTGGCGGGCATTGCAGCCTCGGGTGCCCCCAGCCCAGTAGCCCTGACTATGATCTCGATTATCTTGCAGCCCCTGGGCCTGCCGGTGGATGTGGCGCTCATTCTACTAATCGGCATTGACCCCCTTGTGGATCCGTTGCTGACCCTCGTGAACGTGCAGTCCAACTGCGCCACCACCATCCTGATGGATATGCCTCAGCCGCTGCCCCGACCAACCTTCCAGAGCGCGGCCCGGGGGTAGGCAATAGTATGCTGATAGAGAATAACTATTCATAAAAAAGCGTTTGCAATGCCAATGATACGCAGGCTGTTGTTGGGCCTACTGCTGCTAGCTACTCTGGGGCTCATGTGGGATGCCCTACCCTTCTACGCCACCGCCGACTCAATGCCCGAGTCTACGGCAGTCTCTGACTCCAGCTTAGCCACGGCCACCTTTGCCGGGGGCTGCTTTTGGTGCATGGAAGGCCCCTTTGACGATCTAGAGGGCGTAATTTCGACCACCTCCGGCTATACCGGCGGTACCAAGGTTGCCCCCACCTACGCCGAAGTTTCTGCCGGAAGCACGGGCCATGTGGAAGCGGTTCAAGTGGTCTACGACCCTGCCAAAGTCAGCTACGAAACGCTGCTTCAGGTCTTTTGGCAAAATGTCGATCCGCTAGACAGCCGGGGTCAGTTCTGCGACAAGGGCAGCCAGTACCAGGCCAAAATCTTTGCCCAGGGCGACGATCAGTTGGCCTTAGCCGAGCAGTCTAAGCAAGCGCTGAGCCGCCAGGCAAAGTTTCGGAAAACGCCCATCGTCACGGCCATTGAGCCCGCCCAAACCTTCTACCCCGCCGAAGACTACCACCAGGATTACTACCTCAAGCATCCGCTGCGCTACAAGTATTACCGCACGGCTTGCGGGCGCGATCGCCGCCTGGCCGAGGTATGGGGCAGTGGGGAGTAGAGGGTAGGGAGTAGGGAGAACCTTTAACCCCGCCAAAATCTAAAATCCAAAATCTAAAACAAACTGACTACCGTGCAGGGATTTTTGAACTTCTATAAGCCCCAGGGCATCAGTTCCCACGACTGTGTGGGGGCAGTGCGGCGGCTAACGGGCATCAAAAAGGTGGGCCACGGAGGTACGTTAGACCCTCTGGCTGAAGGCGTTTTGCCCATAGCCGTGGGACGAGCCACGCGCCTGCTGCCCTACCTGCCCGAGGGCAAGGCCTATCGAGCGGTGATTCGCTTTGGTCTCACCACCACCACCGACGACCTAGAAGGTGAAATTCTCACTCAGCAAGCCGCCGATCGCCTGACGGTAGAGGATATCGCTGCTTGCCTACCCAAGTTTGAAGGGGCGATCGCCCAGGTGCCCCCCGCTTTTAGCGCCATTCAGGTGCAGGGGCAGCGGCTCTACGATCTGGCCCGTAAGGGTCGGGTCGTCACGCCGCCCTCGCGCACGGTCACCATCCACAACCTGGCGGTGCAACACTGGCAGCCGGGGGAGCAGCCAGAGCTAACGCTGGACATCGACTGCGGCCCCGGCACCTACATTCGCTCGATCGCGCGGGATTTGGGCGATCGCCTCGGCACCGGGGCTACCCTGGCCCACCTCACCCGCACCCGCAGCGGCGGCTTTGACGCATCCCACAGCCTGACGCTAGACGCTGTGACAGATCTGGTGGCCAAGCAGTCGTTAGAGCTAGTGGATCCACCGGTGGCGTTGGGGCATTTACCGGCGATCGCCCTGCCCGCCGAATTAGCCCTGCGCTGGCAGCAGGGGCAAAAGTTTCCGCCCACCATGGTGATACCGCCCAATACCCCTTACCGAGTCCTCAACGAGTCGAGCGGAGAATTTTTGGGCATCGCCCAGCTCGAAGAACGGGAAGAAGGGCCACTTCTCAAAGCCAAAATGGTGCTCTAAAACAGTGCAATTTCAGAGTTGTGCGTTCAGCGGCATAGGTGTAGAGCCCCCGCTTCGCCGCCCCCTTAAAAAGGGAGCTACAAATACCCCAACTCCTTGCCCATCTTTTCTAAAGGGGTTGTAGAGATCGTCTCCCAACCTTTTGACCCCCTTTTTTCAAGGGGGGTTGGGGGATCTCCCACCCCTACTCCTTCGGCACCCACACCGAAACCGACCCGGCCTCGCAGCTAAATTCGGCCCAGCCTTCGTCATTGGTGGTGACGGGCTCGCTGATATGCTCGGTGATGTCGTAGTAGGTGCGGTTGGGCTGGCCCACCTCCATCCACTTGCGACCATCGTCGCCGTTGGTCAGCACCACGGCCATGCCGCCGGGGTTTTCTTCGTTGCCCAGTCGAGTCCAGCCAATGGTGCTGGGGTGGTCAAAGTAGTCGTACTGGTCGCCAAAGGCATAGGTGCGGCGCACGTGCAGAAACTTGTCGATTAGCCACCTGTGGCTGTCGAGCCAGATTTCGTATTCGCCGCCGTCGTTGCCGTTGTCTTTGTAGTGGGCCCCGTAGTAGTCGGCGTAGAAAATGCAGGGATAGCCATCCTGACGCAGCAGAATTAGCGCGTAGGCCAGGGGCTTAAACCAAGGTTCTACCACCGATTCGAGGGATTGCAGGGGCTGCGAGTCGTGGTTGTCGACCAGGGTGACGGCAAGAGCGGGCTGCTCTTTGACCAGAGTGTTGTCGAAAATGGTGGTGAGGTCGTAGTCGCCACCGGCTTTGCTGGCCTCGCTAAAGTTGTAGTGCAGGGGCGCATCAAACAGGTGCACGTCGCCGTCGGTGACTTCAATAAAGTGGTGCAGCGCCTCAATCTCGTAGGACCAGTATTCACCCACCGCAAACAGCCGGCGCCCCGCCTCGCGCCGACAGTGCTGGAGCCAATGGGGAAAGAAACCCGCCCGCACGTGCTTCACCGCATCAAAGCGAAAGCCGTCGACCTGGGTGGTGTCGGTGTACCACGAGCCCCACGCCTTGAGGGCGTCGCGCACCTCGTCTGACTCCATATCGAGGTCACAGCCCATGAGGTAGTCAAACGCGCCTTTTTCGAGGTCAACGTTTTCGTCAAAAGACTTGCCTTCGAATAGATAAACCGCATCATAATCGGGGTCGTTTTCGTCGTAGTCAACGGCGTCAAAGTGCCACCAGTGCCATTCCATATCAGAATATTTGCCCTGGCGACCGGGGAATTTGAAATTGGTCCACACTTTGACCATGCGATTTTCGCCAATTTGCTCGTGGCGATTGTCGTGGCTCATGGGGGTGGCCATAACCTCTTCTGCCTCATCGCCGCCCATCATGTGGTTAAACACCACGTCGGCATAGACCCGAATACCGGCCTCTTTAGCAGTTTTGATGGCCTGAAGGTATTCGTCTTTGGTGCCGTATTTGGTGCGAACGCTGCCTTTTTGGTCAAATTCGCCTAGATCGTACAGATCGTAGACGCTATAGCCTACGTCGTAGCCGCCAGCGTTGCCCTTGTAGGCGGGGGGTAGCCAAACGGAGGTGATGCCAGCCTCTGCCAGGTCTTTGGCGTTTTCGGCCAACTCGTTCCACAGGTTGCCGTCGGGCTCGTTGTACCAATGAAAATACTGCATCATCACGCCATTCGGCTCAGACATAACCCGCAGGCTCCGTTAAGTAATAAAAAATGTTAGCTCCGCGATTATGGCAGATGCCTTTGGGTTGTTTGGTCTACCTATTGGAATATTTCCTTAGAGGCTGATCTCTGCCTGACTATGCTCTGCTGTGGTTGAGGGGAGGAAAGTTGGGCTGCTTGACTTAGGTTTCTAAACATTATTGAATTGGCCATCTTTAGAGGTATTGCCTAATAGGTAGACGCATTTTTGGGGGTGGCTGAATTGAAGCATGAATTGGGGTAGGCATAGGCAAGGCTTTACGACCGTTTGCCCCGACGAGAGACGTTGCTGTTTTGATTCATACCTGTATTAGCAACGCCCATTTTTTTAATGACAAAATTCTATAGATCATCGGTTTCAGCCGGTTCACCTTCAAGGCGGCGGGGGAGGCGATCGCACCCCTCCAGCGTCTCAATCGGTTCTCCCCCGGCGGCCCCTAGCTCTTTGAACTTGCGCGTTGTCACCAGCACCCGGCTTTCTAAACAGCCCGCCGTCTGGTTAAAGGCTTTGACTGAAGCATCCAGCCCCCGGCGCAGCTTGACCATGTGGTTGGTGAGAATGGCCATGCGATCGTAGAGTTCGCGGCCCAGGGCACTGACCATTTGAGCATTTTCGGCCATTTTTTCGTGTCGCCAGCCGTAGGCGATCGCCTTCAGCAGCGCAATCAGCGTAGTCGGCGTAGCGAGAATCACGCTCTGGCTGACGCCGTACTCAATCAATTGTGGATCGTGCTCTAACGCGGCGCTAAAAAAGGTTTCGCCAGGCAAAAACAGCACCGCAAACTCAGGGGAATTGTCGAACTGATCCCAGTAAGCTTTGGCACCGAGCTGGGTGAGGTGGGTGCGCACCTGGCGGGCGTGGGCTTGCAGGCGATCGCGCCGGGTTCCCTCATCCGGAGCTTCTAGCGACTCCAAATAGCCTTGCAGCGGCGCTTTAGAATCCACAATAATCTGCCGCCCGTTGGGCAGCTTAATCACCATGTCGGGCCGCAGTCGCCCACCTTCCGCCTCCACCGAGGGCTGCTCAACAAAATCGCAGTATTCGAGCATGCCCGCCATTTCGACCACGCGGCGCAGCTGCATTTCGCCCCAGCGGCCTCGCACCTGGGGTGCCCGTAAGGCCTTGACTAAGTTAGCGGTTTCGCCCTGAAGCTGGTTTTGGCTGATCGCCAGCGATTTGACCTGCTCAGTGAGGCTGGCGTAGGCCGAGACGCGATCGCGCTCCAGCGATTGCAGCTTGGTATCTACCTTATCCAGCGCGTCTTTGAGCGGGCTGACCAGGGAATCGATCGCCTGCTGACGCAGGTTGAGGCTGCCCTCCGCCTGGGTCTGAAAGCTCGACAGCGTGGCCTGGGCCAGTTCTAAAAACGACTGGTTGTTGCGCTGCAGCGCATCCGCCGAGAGCGCCTGGAAGGTGTGGGCCAGCCGCTGCTGGGCCTGGTCGAGCAGGGCGACTTTTTCTTGGGTAGCGGTATGGGCGTGGGTGAGCTGGGTTTGCAGTTCCGCCAGCTTGGCCCGCAGCAGAGAATTTTCCTGCTGGGTATGGGCCAGGTGGGTGGCGCGATCGCCCAGCACCTCCTCCAGTTCTCGCACCCGCCCTAGCTGGGCCTCGGCGGTGGCGCGGCGGGCGGCTTCGTCGCGCAGCTCGTGGCGGCTGTAGTCGAGCTGGGCCTGCATGTCTCGCTGCCCCGATCGCAGCTCTTCGATCTGCTGGTCTTGGTGGCGCAGCCGCTCGATCAGGCTGGCGCGATCGCCCACCATCTCAGCCCTAGTGCGCTCCCGCACCGTTTGCAGACGGCTGGCAAACAGCAGCGCCGCTACCCCCGCTCCCAGCACCAGCCCTAAAATAATGCCGATCGCCACTGGCATCCCCTTTCTCCTAAACTAGACCC
>QBLT01000095.1 GCA_003249105.1 Leptolyngbya sp.
CACCCGCCCTTGACCCCTGGCTGGAGGCGGTTGACCCAACCGCAATATCCCCTATGTCAGAGGCAGCGTCTCTCTTTACAGAGCCATCGCCCTGGGGAGAGCCAGTGGCTGCGGCACCGCAGCCCGCCCCCCTGCCTAGCCCAACTGCCGCAGCTGCATCGGCAGAGCCAGTGCGGACGCCGCTGCCCGCAACACCCGCACCCAGCCCCAGCCAGCCAGCCGCTCCCAGTTTGCCTAGCTATAGCTACGCGGTGACCAATTCTAAGGCTTCACCGTCGCCCCTGGTCTATCCGCTGCGATCGCAGAAAAAGATTGCCTCCATTGCCGCTGTCGAGCTACCTAGCTTTGGCCGTGCAGTCCAAAAACGGTCGGTATAACCCAACGCCATCAGCTACTATAGGCCCTAGTCTTTGGGACTAGGGCCTATAGTGTTTAAGCTCCTGGCGATCGCCGAGCAGGCTCCTTATGGACAAGCTACTTGATGTGGTGACCAATCACCATTTGCAAGAGAGTGGGTTCACCGCCCGGTTGGTGATACTTGTCGGCCCAGGTGCGAATCACCTCGTCTAGCTCTTGGAGAGCAGTATCGCGATTGGCGGAGGGAATGTCTAATTCTTCTAACACCCGCATCGTGCCAGGAATGCCGTTGGCCCACTCGCGCATCATCCGAAAATATTGGGCTGTATCTTCGACCATGGCGCACATGCGCTCTTGGTCATCCACCGGGGCGTAGGAAGAGCGGGCCAGTCCATAGTACGAGGCTCCCCAGGAGGCATCGATGCGCGCCACCGTACCCGAATAGATCAGCCGTCGCCGAATGTGCTCAGCTAGTGCCTCGCTCAGGGGAACACGATGCTCTACAGGCAGGTCATCCTGCGACTTTTCGTGGAGAATTTCAATCAGCTCTAAAAACTGAAATGAGTTGATAATTCGGGCATCGGGGCAGGGGTTGGGCAGTCGGCTCTCTAGCAGCGCTTTTTCATCACTGGTCAGCGAAGTGCCCGCAACCCGCGACTGCCCCGGTTGCCAGGGGTAGCGCCGCAGCCACATGTAGGGAAATTGAATTAGATAGCGAGGTTCTTGAGAACCCAGCATTTTAAGCAGCTTGCCCTCGGTAAGGGCCTGGCGCATTTCCTCGACAATGGCCTTCACTCGCTTGGGCTCAATGTGGTGCAGGTGGCCTGTCATGCGCAGGTTTTCGCCCTGCTCTAAATAGGTCATGTAGATGGCGCATTTGGCCGCCGTGGCCGCCGCATCTAAAAAGGCTCCGTGGCGATGCCCTCCGGTACGCATGGCGCTGAAGGCGATGTATAGCAATATCTGATCGATGGCGCTGGGGCTGAGGCGGCGAATCAGGGCTTCGTCTTCTACCGCTAGGGCAGACAGAGGCATTGAGAGAAGAGGTTCGGCCATCGACTTAAGGGAAACTCAGAACGACAGGCGGTATTGCGACCCACGCTGCTAAGGGGACAAAACCGCTGGAAATTGTCAGAAATAGCAAATACAGCTTAATTTAAATACTCTGCAAGACAATGCACCATGGAAAAGGCAATATTGAATACATTTAATTGTTTGAAGCTTTGACGAGGGTCGAGGGCAAAGCCGTCAGCCCGAGAAGTTACACCTGATTAGGTTTAAGTGTGACTCAAAACCTGCAAAGTTGACCCCGATTGCAGGTTAATTTCATCTAGGTTGATAGTGCAGGACAATAGGAGCTCGCCGCCCCCCCTTAGCGACCCCTGAAGTCGACACAATATACATCTAGGCTGTCTAGGTGGAGATACATCTAGGCTGTCTAGGTGGAGCGAGGTTCGGTGATTCGACCGCTGCCGCGATAGGCGACGGAGGTATCTAAGGAGGAAGGCTGAGGGGGAGTGGGGTCAACCCGACCACTGCCGCGAAAGCTGAGCCAGCCTGCGATCGCCGGTACCCGACTGAGCCGACCGCTGCCGCGATCGTCCTCAGTCCGAGCGGCGGCGCGCAGGGTAGCTCCGGAGTCAGCTTCGAGCACGGCAGAGAGTCCCAGGGGGGCAGCAGTAGCCATCACCAGGCCCAGGCTAGCGGCGCAGGCCAGACGAGTCATCAAATAACAGGGGGAGGAAGGGTGCATAGGACGTGGCCTTGTTAGCGCTTCTAGTCCTAGTTACAAACCTGTCCGTCCTCAGTCAGGAAAATCTTTATGCGTAAATCTGCGGATTTCTCAAATTCACTCAAATTTAGTAGTCTCCAGCACGACTTTGTTCTCACCCAAGCCATCGGTCGTGCGGTTGTGCTCCATGCTGGCGGCGGGTTTGACAGTTCAGAGCTGGCCTCAAAAGCAGATGGGCGGGTGAGAGGTTTACCCGAGCCGGTGTCTAGGGACGGGAGCAGCAGTGGTAGTCATCGTTTCACCATGAACAGCGATCGCAGCAGCAGAAAAAACCCGGCTGCAATGGTCAGAACCGACCAAACGATCTACTCTATGGGGAATGTAATCCTATTCCGGCTAGAGGCCCAACGAACCACCGTTCTGGGGCAGCCGATAGTCAATGTTCGTTGAGGTCTGGCCGTGCCCCGATTAGCCCTGGCAAACCGCGTAACCTGCGTCACCCCGTCGATGACCCTGGCCATTTCGGCTCGGGCCAAGGCCATGAAGACCGAAGGCCTGCCCGTGTGCAGCTTTAGCGCTGGTGAACCTGACTTCGACACCCCCGACCATATCAAGGCTGCGGCTAAAACCGCCCTCGACGCAGGCAAAACTCGCTACGGTCCGGCAGCGGGCGAACCGGCCCTGCGCCAGGCGATCGCCCAAAAACTTCAGCAGGACAACGCCCTCTGCTACGGCCCTGAGAACGTCATCGTCACCAACGGCGGCAAGCATTCGCTCTACGGCCTGATGATGGCCCTGATCGAGCCCGGCGACGAGGTGATTATTCCAGCCCCCTACTGGCTGAGCTATCCCGAAATGGTGAAGCTGGCGGGGGGTACGCCGGTGATTGTGCCCACCACCGCCGAGCAAAACTACCGCATCACCCCCGAGCAGCTGCGCCAGGCGATTACCCCCCAGACCAAGCTGTTTATTCTCAACTCCCCCTCTAACCCCACGGGGATGGTCTACTCCCCAGATGAGATTGCGGCCCTGGCGGCGGTGGTGGTCGAGGCCGATATCTGGGTGGTGTCAGACGAAATCTACGAAAAAATTCTCTACGACGGGGCGACCCACCTCAGCATTGGGGCCGTGTCGCCCGAGGCCTTTGAGCACACGATTATCAGCAATGGGTTTGCCAAGGCCTACTCGATGACCGGCTGGCGGGTTGGCTACTTGGCGGGGCCAGCGGAGCTGATCAAGGCGGTGGCCACTGTTCAGAGCCACAGCACGTCGAACGTGTGCACTTTTGCGCAGTACGGGGCGATCGCCGCCCTCGAAGGCCCCCAAGACTGCATTGCCACCATGGGCCGCGCCTTTGCCGAGCGGCGGCAGGCCATCATTGAGCGCTGTCGCACCATCAATGGCCTGGGCTGCGGCGAGCCCGAGGGGGCCTTCTACCTCTACATCGACATCAGCGCCCTGGGCATTCCTTCCCTCGACTTTTGCACCGCCCTGCTCGACGAAAAATATGTAGCGGCCATTCCAGGCATCGCCTTTGGGGCTGAAGGCACCATTCGCGTTTCCTACGCCACCGATATGGAGACTATTCTCGAGGGCATGGATCGGCTAGAGGCGTTTGTGGCGGGGCGCTTGGGCTAACGGCACCGACCTTAAGCCTCACCCGTTCGTAAATTCTGATGTCAATCGCTAGTTTTGCCCCCCGACAGGAATACTAATAGAACTGTCGGTAACACCTGATACATGGGGCGTCGTTTTCCTACATTGCCAAACCGAGGCACGTTTAGCCGCCTACCGCTGCGGCTTCTGCTCGTCGTGCCCTTTGTACTGCAAGTATCGGTGGCGGTGGGGCTGACGGGATGGCTGTCGCTGCGCCAGGGAGAGCGGGCGGTGAACCAGGTGACCAGCGAGTTGCGCGACTCGGTCTCGCACAACATTGAGCACAAGCTGGAAAACTTTTTGGCCACCTCCCACCTGGTGAACCAGCTTAGCTATGATGCCATCGCCCTGGGCCAGCTCGACCCAGCCAATGCAGAGGCGATGTTTCGCCACTTTATGCAGCAGTCTCAAACTTTTGGCAACATCGACTCAATCTTTTTTGGTCAGGCCAACGGCGAGTTTGTTGGCCACACGACCATGGGGCAGCGGGGCCATCAGCTGATGCGGGGCGGTCCGTCTCAGGGCAACTTCATTCAGTTTTCGGACGTGGATGTGGCTACCGGCCAGCCTACCCAAGTAATCAACTCTACCCCCAATTGGGATACAGTGACCCGGCCCTGGTATCGGGCAGCGGTGGAGGCTAAGCGGCCAGTGTGGAGCACAATTTTTCCTTACCACGCCTACCCGGTGCTGGCGATCTCGTCATCTAGGCCGGTGTACGACGACAGCGGCGAATTGATTGGGGTGCTGGGCAATAATTTCTTTCTGACCCACATCAGTAGATTTTTGCGGGAGGTGCACATTAGTGAGCACGGTCAGGCCTTTATTATGGAGCGCTCTGGTCTGCTGGTGGCCACCTCTAACGACGCCAAATCTTTCACTGTGGTAGACGGTCGGCCCCAGCGGGTCTACTCGGTCACGAGCCCAGACCCGCGCATTCGGGCCAGCGCCCAGCTGTTGCTCAACCAGTCGGGGGGCGATTGGGGAAGCATTCTGCCCCAGCAGACGGAGTTTTGGCTCGATCGCGAACGGCAGTTTATGCAGGTGGTGCCCCTCAGCGATGGCTACGGCCTGGACTGGCTGATCGTGGTGATTATGCCTGAAAGCGACTTTATGGGGGCGATCGAGGCCAGCCGCCGCAACACCATTGCCCTCTGCGCCCTGGCGCTGGCTGGGGCGATCGCCTCGGGCCTCTACACCAGCCACTGGATCACTCGCCCCTTAAAGGCCTTGAGTGCGGCCTCCCAGGCGATCGCCGAGGGCAACCTAAATCAGGCCATTGGCCATACCGGGCTGCAAGAGTTGGAGGGGCTAGCCGTGGCCTTTAACCGCATGGCGACGCGGCTGGAGTCATCCTTTAGCGATCTGCAGCGGTCAAAGGCTGAAGTCGAGCAGGCCAATGCCGAAATTCAGCAGCAGGCGGCGCTATTTTGCCTGATGGCCGAAAATATGAGCGATCTGGTCTGTCTCCATGGGGTTGATGGCAGGTATCTCTACGTCAGCCCATCGGCAGAATGGCTGCTAGGCTACACCCCCGATGCCCTAGTGGGGCTCCAGCCCTGTAGCCTAGTACACCCCGACGATCTAGACCAGTACGAAGTGCACCTCCAGTCAAGCACCTCAACCCAGCCGTCAGAGCGAGAGCGGATGGTGTACCGTATGCGCCATCGCCAGGGCCACTACATCTGGCTAGAAACCTTCACCCGCCCTATTGTCGATGCTACCGGCGCGGTGGTGCAGCTCCAGACGGCCTCCCGCGATGTCACCGACCAGGTGCGCCTGCGCCGCCAGCTCGAGCACGACGCCTGCCACGACAGTCTCACCGGGTTGCCCAACCGCAAGCAGCTGCAAGAGCGTTTAGAGACGGCCCTAAAGCGGGCCCACCACCAGCAGCAATACCGCTTTGCTCTGCTGTTTTTAGACATTGACCACTTTAAGGTGGTCAACGATAGCCTGGGCCACCTGATCGGTGACGAGCTGCTGATGGAAGTGGCCAGTCGCCTCAAGGCTGTGCTGCGCCCAACCGATCTGGCGGTACGCCTGGGGGGCGATGAGTTTATGGTGTTGCTAGAAGACGTTGGCCATTTTGAGAGGGCCCAGGCCATGGCCGAGCAGCTGCTAGAGACGCTGCGCCAGCCGTTTCAGCTCAGCAGCCACCAGATGTTTGCCACCGTAAGTCTGGGGCTCGTCATGGGCGATGCCCGCTACCAGAGCGCCCTAGAGCTGATTCGCGATGCCGACACCGCCATGTATCGAGCTAAGGCCGGGGGACGCGACGGCTACCGAATGTTTGACAGCGGCATGCACGATCGCGCGATCGCCCGACTCACCCTCGAAACTGAGCTGCACCACGCCCTGCTCAACCATCCCGAAGAATTTGTGCTCTACTACCAGCCCATTGTCGATCTGCAAACCGCAGCGGTAACTGGGTTTGAGGCTCTGGTGCGGTGGCAACACCCCCAGCGGGGCCTGATCATGCCGGCAGAATTTATTCCCGTCGCCGAAGAAACTGGCTTGATTGCCCCCCTGAGCTACTGGCTGCTAGAGCTAGCCTGCCGACAAATGGCCACCTGGCAAAGCACCTACTACCAGGCCAAGGCACTCACGGTCAGCGTCAACCTATCGGCGCTCCAGCTGCACAATACCGGCCTGCTCCATCGAGTCGATGAGATCCTGAGTAGAACGGGGCTGTTGGCGCACAGCCTGGTGCTAGAGATTACCGAGAGCATGTTGATCGACAACATTGACGACACCATTCGCGTGCTCAACGGCCTGCGGCAGCGGGGCATTGCCCTTAGCATTGACGACTTTGGTACCGGCTATTCTTCCTTGAGCTACCTGTACCGCTTTCCGATCACCAGCCTGAAGATCGATCGATCCTTCGTTGGCCAGATGAACACCAGCCCTCGCCATGAAACCATCGTGCACACCATCATCAATCTGGGGCGGCAGCTCGGTTTTCGGGCGATCGCCGAAGGCATTGAAACCTCTCACCAGGTCAGCACCCTCAAGCGCCTGGGCTGCGACTATGGCCAGGGCTACTGGTTTGGCAAACCCCAGACCACTGCTGACCTGGAGGCTTGGCTAACTCAGCCTAATGCCCACTACCGCCCCTACCCGGTCAGCTAAGCCGCCGATCGACCCACTGCCTCGCTTTGTAAATGGCCTCAGAGCGGCTGACCACCCCTTGCACTGCCACCGCACAGCCGGTAGCGTAGGTGGCCCACACCGCGTAGAGCGGCACGCCATCCTCACTGCTTTGGTCAAGCTCAAGGCGAAAGCCCCGATAGTCGAAAGACAGCACCACGTGGGGAAAGTCTGGATCGGCGAACAGCATAGGCGGGTTATAGAAAATATCGAGCCCCAAAAGGAGGCGGGCTATGCCCGCCTCCCACCAGTCGCTGGGCAAGACCGTAGTGTTGCCCTCCCTCTCAGCGGCTACTAGGTTACTGGCAGCAAAATCCCCGACTCGTCAGCAGGGGGGAAATTTAGGCCCAAATCAACCCTGAATCGCCACCAGTTCGATGTCAAAGATAAGGGTTTCTCCCGCTAGGGGATGGTTGGCGTCGAGGGTGACATCGGCCTCAGACAGGTCAGTCACCATCACCGGCACCATCTGACCCTCAGGCCCCTGGAGCTGAAGCTGCTGACCCACATCGAGGGGAATCTCGGCGGGAATGTGGTGGCGCTCGACCACCATCACCATCTCCGGCTGGTGGGGGCCATAGGCACTTTCAGCCGGAATCACTTCGGTTTTGGCGTCGCCAGGGGCCATGCCCACCACCGCCGCCTCAAAGCCGGGAATCACCTCGCCGTTGCCGATGGAAAACTCTAGGGGGTCGCGATCGCGCGATGAATCAAACACCGTGCCGTCTTCGAGTCTGCCGGTATAGTGAATCGAGACGCTGTCGCCGAGTTTAGCTTGGGTCATAGAACTATCCTTACGGGGAAGCTTGTCTGTGGACTGTTCTCTTCACGCTAGCGGGCATTTTGTAGAACCCCAGCAATACTAGAGATTTTCCTAAGGTTTCGGGTCAGAAACCTGGGGCAACAGTCCTGACCGCCGCCACTTTGAATCGCCAAACCCTGACTATGCTGTAGATAAGCTTGATCCACCTGATCCGTATCCGAGATAATCCGCGATGGTCGAAACCATAGACGACCTTCTAGATCACACGACACCCCAGCCCTCGACCAACATCTGGCTGACGGAGTTACAGGCCATTCTCCAGGGCGCGGTGGGGGGTTTTTTGTTCGGCATTCCGCTGCTGTACACGGTGGAGGTCTGGGTGATTGGGGCTGCTACCGATCCCCACTGGCTGCTGACGGTGCTTGCCACCACCCTGGTTGGCGTCGGGCTGCTCACCCAGGTCGAAGGGTTTCGCCAGACCCTCCACCTGCACCCCCTAGAAGCCTTACTCGAGAGCATTGAGGCCGTCGCCATTGGGGTCGTCTGTGCTGCCCTGGCCCTGGTACTGCTGCGCCGCATTACCCTCGACATTCCCCTGTCGGAGGTATTGGGAAAAGTGGTGTTTGAGACCGTGCCCTTTGCGCTGGGGGTGGCCTTGGCGCGCTCAACTTTGCAAGGTAAGCAAAGGCGCGATTCTGGCACAGATCGCGTGCGCCGCACGACGGCCCCCCTCTCTCGCCGCCTGGCATTGCCAACCCTGGCCAACCTGCGCGATGCCCTGGTCGATTTTGACGCCGCTCTGATTGGTGCGGTGCTCATTGCCTTTAGCATTGCCCCCACCGAGGAAGTGCCGCTGCTAGCCGCCTCCCTGCCGCCCCTGTGGCTGCTGCTGATTATGGGCGCGTCGCTGGGTCTCTCCTACGCCATTGTGTTTGCCTCGGGCTTTGCCGATCGCGCTGAGCGGCGGCAGCGGGGGCTGCTGTTTAGCCCCCTCACCGAAACCCTGGTAGCCTATCTCGTCGCCCTACTGGCATCGGTAGTGATGCTGGTGCTGTTTCAGCAGCTCAACCCCAGTGACCCCTGGTCAGAATGGTTGAGTAATACCCTGGTTTTGGGCCTGCCCGCCTCCATTGGCGGAGCCGCAGGGCGTATCCTTATCTAATGGATTTGCGTAACCACCCCAACAAGCCCGCTTCAGACGCAACCGGGCGCTTTACCCAACGATCCGCTGCCGAGTGGGTAACGTTTATCGCGGCTTCGCTTATTTTGCTGGGGCTGGTGGGGCTCATTTTCTTTGACTGGCAGACCAACCAAAATCGCCCGCCTGCCTTTGCGGTGGCGGTGTCGGAGGCGGTGCGCGTCACCGATGGCCGCTACTACGTGCCCTTTGCCATTACCAATACCGGGGGCCGCATTGCCCGCATGGTACAGGTAACCGCCGAGCTGCATATCACCGGGGTTGACGACGAAACCGGCGAGCAGCAGATTGACTTTCTCTCAGGGCACGAAACCAAAGCGGGCAGTTTTGTCTTTACCCACAATCCCCAGGGGGGGGATTTGATGGTGCGGGTGGCCAGCTATCGGCTACCGTAGAATGCGGTGGTTCAGGGCGCTGGCGTTGGGTCATCCCTAAGGCATGACAAGGGGGATGCATGCTCGGCTACGTCTTAATCTTGCTGGCGACGGTTTGCTTTGGGGCTCAAAACCTGATCACGCGCGTCTTGTTTATTCCCTCCAACCTGCTGGGAGTGCTGGAGACCGGCGGCTTTGTGGAGCCCACGCTGCCCAACTCATTTTTGCTGATGTTTATGCGTATGGCGGTGGGGGTGCCCCTGATGGCGGTGCTGCTGCCGCCAGTTTACCCGCCCCTGTGGGCTGACCTGCGGCGCTTAGGATCGACAGACTACCGTCGAGAACGCTACCTGGCCCTGGTGGGCGGGGTGCTGATGTTTTCGTACCTAGCGCTGCTCTATGTGTCGGTGGGGCGCGTTGCGGCGGGCATTGCGCTGACGCTTTTTTTTACGTTCCCCGTCTATACGGCGCTGCTGGATTGGTACTGGTTTGGCCACCGCCCCAGCCCTAGCCGCTGGGCCATTTTGGCACTGATTTTGCTGGGCAGCGCGCTGACGATTCCAATGACGGGAGCGGCGATCGCGAGCTGGGTCGGCGTGGTCTTTGGGCTAGCCTCGGGTGTCGTCTATGCGTTTTACACCGTGGCGGCCCAAAAAGCGTTTGAGACCTTTCACCCAGTGCCGTTTACGGTCATTAGCTTTGCGGTAACGCTGGTGCTGTCGGCGGTTAGCCTGCTGCTGTGGCCGGGGGATTTGGCGGGGCTGCTGTGGCCCGCGCTGTGGGTGGGAGGGCTGCTGTCGGCGATCGCCACCCTGACCGGCCACGTGCTCAACAACTTAGGCATTCGCAGCGTGGGGGCCACCGCCGCCTCTATGCTGGGCGCTGCGAACCCGGCCCTCACGGCTGTTCTCGCCTGGGGCATTCTGCAAGAGCAGCTTTCTGTGGTGCAGGGGTTAGGGGTGCTGCTAGTGACTATCAGCGTGGGTCTGCTCAGCCTGACTAAACCTTCGTAGCCCGGAAGTTTTTGGATCTTACCTAGGACCGCGATCTCCTCGACACCACGCATTCATTACCTACAGACAATCTAGGTCTTCAGGAAATTGGTCATCAAACAGTTGCTCTAGGGTAAAAGGGCACTGCTCCGGTAGAGTTTTAGGATCGAGGGGTGTTTCTCTCCCAACCAATAGCAAACCAAGCTGATAGCCCTTGGCAACAGCTTCATCTGGAAAGCTTTTTAGGCTTGGGTTTTGGTCGAGCAAATCTAAAATCTGCAGCCGCTGCTCTTTGATCGTGTATTTCCAGCTTTTGCTGCGCTGGTTGGGCTGATACTGCCACTTCAACAGATGGCCGAGAAGAACACCTAAGCGATTTTTGAGTTCTTGCTTTTGCTGTCTCCCCAAAGACTCGATTTCCTCGGTTAAATTCGCCAGATCGAGGTGGTCAATCTTGCCTAGCCGCAAAAAACCAGCCTGTTCTTGAGTCCAAGCATAAAAGTCTGTGGTGTAGAGGTCAGTCACAGTGAAACCTCCAATGCCTGCCTAGCATAATCTTGCCGCATCCAGTCTCAAATATGCCTAGGACTGAACCACCTCTTGTATAGGACTGACCTGTACAGGGCCAACTTGTATCGAGCCAACCACCGGAACAACCTTTGCCGAAGGACAAAGATCGGCCAGCTCACACACACTGCATTTGGGATTGCGGGCGTTACAAACCGCCCGCCCGTGGTACACCAGGCGAATCGACCAATTCTCCCAGTCGGGCTGGGGCAACAGCTTCATCAGGTCGCGCTCAATTTTGACAGGGTCCGCGTGCTTAGTCAGCCCTAGCAAGTTAGTGATGCGCTTAACGTGGGTGTCTACCGTCACCCCACCATTGATGCCAAAACCGTGGGCCAGTACGACATTGGCAGTTTTGCGAGCTACGCCCGGCAGAGTGACCAAATCTTCCATGCGGGGAGGAACTTCGGCGTTGTACTCGGTGATGATCCGTTGGCAGGCGGCGCGGATGTTTTTGGCTTTGTTGCGGTAAAAGCCGGTGGATTTCACCAGCTGCTCTAAATCAGCGATATCGGCCTCAGCAAAGGCGTAAACATCGGGATAGGCGGCAAACAGGGCCGGAGTGACCAGATTAACCCGCTCGTCAGTGCACTGAGCTGCCAGCATGGTGGCAATCATCAGCTGCAAGGGATTAGCAAAATCTAGGGAGCAAGGGGCTTCGGGATACAGTCGTTTCAGGCGGAGAAGAATCTCCAGCGCCCGCTGTTTTTTAGAGGCTCGCCGCTGGTTGGGCATGGCGGGGGTTGGGAGTGGATGGGTAGATGGGTAATGAAGTGTTGAATTTTGAATGTTGAGTTTTGAATTGCAGGCCTTGACTCAAAACTTAGAACTCAAAACTCAACATTTTCTAGCGTAGGTTCTGAAAGATTTCGAGCTGGGTGGTGTCGCGGACAATGAGGAATACGCCTAGGCCCAGCAATAGAACAAGGCCAGTCTGCATGACGTTCTCTTGAATGCGATCGGGCAGGGGCTTGCCGCCACGCAGGGCTTCAATCAGCAAAAACGCCAGCTGACCGCCATCCAGCGCGGGCAGGGGCAGAATGTTGATGATCGCCAGGTTGATGCTGATGATGGCGGTAAAGGGAAACAGCATGGCGGCGCTGTTTTTGGCCAACCCTGCCCCCTGTTCGACAATTTTGACCGGCCCAGCTACCTGGCTGGCCATTTCGCCAAAGTTGGTCACCAGCTGCACGAAGCCTTTCACGGTGCGCACTAGGGTGTCTTGAAACTGCTGCGCCGCCAGACCAAACACTTCAAAGGGGTTTTTGGGGCGGCGGTAGCCAAAGTCGCCGTTGGGCTGAAGCTGCACGCCGATGACAGCTGTGCCGTCGGGACCAATTTCGGGCGTGACCGAGACATCTAGCTCGCGATCGCCCCGCTGCACCGTAAGCTGCACGGGCTGGTTAGGGCTGTCTTTGATCAGCTGAATGAAGAAGGGAATGCTCTCTTCGCCGGAGGCCAGGGGTTCGCCGTTGGCCGCTACCAGAATGTCACCGGGGCGAATGCCCGCTTGACCAGCGGGGGAGCTTTCGGCAATCACCTGGGGCACCAGAATGCCGGGCTGGGGATTGAAGGTTTCGGGAATGCCCACAGCGGTGAACTGGGCCACAAACACCAGGTAGGCAAATACCAGGTTGGCGATTACCCCGGCGCTGATTACGATCGCGCGATCGAGGATGGGACGGTTCTTAAGTAGGTCAGGATCGTTGGTGGGGATGTCGCTGTCGGGGTCGTCGTCGGGGAAGCCGACAAAGCCACCCAGGGGGATGGCCCGCAGGGAGTATTCGGTTTCGGCTCCTTGGTACTTCCACAGGATGGGGCCAAAGCCAATGGCAAAGCGGTTGACGTGAATGCCCTGTAGCCGAGCGGCTGTGAAGTGCCCCGCCTCGTGAACGGCCACCAGTAGGGCAATGACCGCGATCGCAGCTAAAACCGACATAGACAAACCCGATAGGTTAAGAACAGTTTCCCTATTCTAGCGTTGCTTCTCCCCGCTCACGGGGGACACCGCCGCTGCCGCCCCATTCTCAGCCTTTTGATTAGCTGACGAGCTGCACCCCACTGGGCACAAACTGAGCCGTCCAAACGCCCAGATCGGGGTCTGGTAATGCCGCCCGCAGCTGGGCTGCCAGCTCCTTGGCCTCGGCCTCAGACCCAGCCAGGGTAAACACCGAGGGGCCAGACCCCGACATCAGGGTGCCGAGCCCGCCTAGCTCGACCATGGCGGCCTTGAGGGCAGCGGTTTTGGGGTGGGCCTCTAGCACGATTTTCTCAAAGTCATTGCAGAGGTGCTGACCTACGGCGATCGCATCTCGACGGGCCACCGCCCGCACCATCGCGCCCGATCGCACCTGGGCCTGCCGCTCTTGCCAGCCCTTGGCATCAGTTACATAGGTGTCGCCATACTCGGCCCGGTAGGTTTTGTAGGCCCAGGGGGTCGAGACAAATTCAGACTCGTACTTGGCAATCACCAGGTGCAGGTTGTCGATGCCGGGGAGCGCATCGAGCCGTTCACCGCGTCCGGTGGCGATCGCCGTGCCCCCCGACACGCAGAAGGGAATGTCGGACCCCAGCTCAGCCCCCAGCTCTTGCAGCTCGCTCTGGGTAAGGCCCAGGTTCCACAAAAGGTCTAGCCCCACCAGCACCGCCGCCGCGTTAGACGAGCCGCCTGCCAGCCCGGCCCCCACCGGAATCTGCTTTTCGATGGTGATTTCAACGCCGCCCAGCTTGGCCATGGCATCGGGGTATTGCGACATCACCAGGGCCGCTGCTTTATAGGCCAGATTGGTCTCATCGGCAGGCACCAAGGGGTGATCGCAGCGCACGCGAATTTCATCGACGCCAATGCTGCGTACGGTGATGCGATCGCACAGACTGACGCTCTGCATCACCATAATCAGCTCGTGAAAGCCGTCGGGGCGGCTGCCCACAATTTCGAGATAGAGGTTGATTTTGGCGGCGGCCAGCAGGGTGTAAGAGCGCATAGAAAATCAGCGGGGGTGCTTCAGGATTGTATTACTCAGCGCCACCCACTGCTCAACGCTGAGGTCTTCGGCGCGGGCGGTGGGCTCAATGGCTAGGGCCGTCATCATTGCTTCCAGCTCGTCACGATCGATCACCCCCTTGAGGTTGTTGCGCAGCATTTTGCGCTTGCTGCCAAACCCCAGCTTCACCAGGCGATCGAACCCAGCTAAGTCATCAGATGGCAGAGCGGGCGATCGCGGCGTAATCTTCACCACAGCTGAGTCAACCTGGGGCGGCGGCTGAAAGGCGCGGGCGGGCACCGGGCACACCAGTTCACAGTCGGCCAAATACTGTACCCGCACCGACAAGGCTCCAAAGGCTTTGCGGCCAGGGCGAGCGTAGAGCCGTTCCGCCACCTCCTTCTGCACCAGCAGCACGATCGCGTCGTAGGGTGCCGGGTTTGGCGCAGCCAGGGTGCCCAGCAGCTTTTCTAAAATTGGCCCGGTAATGTAGTAGGGAATGTTGGCCACAACTTTGTTGGGCAGGCCAAAGTCAAAGTGTTTGTCCCGCGAGACGGCAGCAATGTCTATCTCTAAAATGTCGCTCGGCACCAGGCGAAAGTTGTCGTACTTGGCAAACTGATGGTTGAGTTTGCGGATTAGGTCGCGATCGATTTCTACCGCCACCACCGCATTGGCCAGAGGCAGCAGCCAGCGGGTCAGCGCTCCGGTGCCGGGGCCAATTTCGAGCACGGTGTCTTGGCGGGTGACGGCGGCGGCCTCCAGCATGCGGTGGAGCACCTTCTCGTCGGTGAGCCAGTGCTGGCCAAAGCGCTTGCGGGTGGGTTGGGAGAACATGGCGTCTGCGCTGACAAAAGTAGTTTTCAAGGAGCGTTGCTGATCTCCACAATCATTTCTCCTTGACGGAGTTGCGCTAACGTCTCGGGTAAAGTCGCGCTCAACAATTGGTGTAGATACCGATTTGTGACGTTACCACAGGTTAGCCAGACAATCTGCGGCGGTGTTCCTAAGCGACAAACTAAGTCAATGAAGTCACTGTCTTTCGTTAAAATCACAGCTTTCTCAATGCGTGCGGCCGCAAAGATTTCAACGTCTTGAGCATCTCGGAGCGACAAGTCACGTAAAGCATACGCATCTAAGCCATAGGTAGCTGATAACCAGCTCGCCAGAGTAGGTGGTAGCTGAGCATCAACCCAGATCTTCATGCGATCAGTCTAGGGAAGTCGGTGCGCCTTGCAGCAAAGAGCAGACAAGCTTGAATATCCGCTGGTTCTAAATCGGGAAAGTCTTCAAGGATTTCACTGGCACTAACATTCTCAGCAAGCATTTCTAATATGTCAGCTACTCGAATGCGCATTCCTCGAATGCAGGGACGACCACCACACTGGCCCGGCGTTTGGGTAATGCGGGTTAGCAAGTTGGCAGAAGTCATGACTGTGCCTAGGATGGGCTGGCTAGTTTGATCCTACAGGATTGTTACCAGGGCTGAGAAGGTGTAGGAGCGATCGCCAAAGCCTGAACGGCCTTGCTATCATCCTGACATTACCGTGATCACGGTGTTTGCCCATGTCTGTTGCCTTGGCCACCCCTCTGAGTCAAATTGTGCTGTCGCCCGGCAGCGCTATGACTGTGTCGGGGTTGACTTGGCAGCACTATCAGCTTTTTCTAGCGGAGCTAGGCGAGAATCGAGCCACTCGGTTGGCCTATAGCGGTGGCAACTTGGAGATTCGGATGCCCAGTAAACTCCATGAGATTGTCAACCGGCTGCTGAGCAAAATTATCTTTGCTTTAGCAGAAGAACTGGGGTTAGACATTGTGGATCTGGGTTCAACAACCTGGAACCGTGAAGACTTGGACAAAGGGATTGAACCTGATAGCTGCTTTTTTATTCAGAATGCTGGGTTAGTGCAGGGGTTAGATCCTGAGATTCCGCCAAATTTGTCGCCAGACCTGGCGGTGGAAGTAGACATTGCCAGTGCGTCGCATCAGAAATTGGTCATTTACCAGGCGCTTGGGGTGCCCGAACTCTGGCTTTACAGCAACGGCAAGGTCAAGATTTTAGACTTGCGCGGTGAGCAAATCCGTGAATTGGAGAGCAGTTTAGCCCTCTCCATAGTATCGGTAGAGCAGCTGCAAGCATGGGTTGCGCTACGAGAAACTGGGACTGATCTAACCGTGGTTAAAGCAGTCCGGCAGTTTGTTGCTGAGGCCAATTAGCGTTCACCCATCCATTACCGACCCAAATAGTTCAAAATCCCGCGCGCAATGCCGTCGGCGATCCGATTCACCGCAGCGGGGTCGCGGAAGCGGGCGGCATCGGTGGCCCCGGTGACGAATCCGGTTTCGACTAGCACCGAGGGCATAGTGGTATAGCGCAGCACGTAGAAGCGGGCAGTGCGAACACCGCGATCGCGCATATCCGTATTGCCTAAAACGCTGGCGTGAATGCTGCGGGCCAGCCGTTCGCCGCTGGAGAAGTAGTAGGTCTCTAGACCATTCACCTCAGGGCGATCCATGCTGATGGCGTTGGCGTGGATGCTGACGAAGACGCTGGCCCCGGCTCGGTTGGCGTACTGGGCACGGGCGTCGAGATCGACAAAGACATCGCTGCTGCGGGTCATCAACACTGTAATGCCGGCGGCGGCAAGCTGCTGCTGCACCCGGTTGGAGATGGCGGTATTGATCTGCTTTTCTTGCAGGCCACCGATGCCCACGGCACCGGGGTCGCGCCCGCCGTGGCCGGGGTCAAGCACCACCACCACCGCCCCCTGGGGAATGGGCGGCAGGGTGGGCGTGGAGGCCACCGCCGGAGCCGAGGCCCCAAGAATTTTGGCGGGCAGGCTGGCGGCGACCAGGGCGTTGTAGACTTCGTCGGCCCGCTGGCGATCGCGAAACAGCCCCACCTGCACCACATCCTGACCATCGGCTGAGGTGCGAAAGGCCTCGGGTTCGACGGCGCGCACCTGTTGCAGGGTGTTTGGCCCGGTGA
>QBLT01000096.1 GCA_003249105.1 Leptolyngbya sp.
TTCAACGGATGGGGGGCTAGCAGCTCGTCGGTTAGCGCTACCAGTCCAATCTCATCGACTAAGGCAGCCACCAATCCTAAGTGATCCAGATTCTCTATCTCCAAGACGCGATCCCATAGCTTGCTTTGAGCTTAACGCAGCTACCCCAAATATCCCTTTTGTCAACCTGCGGAATGTCGGTTAAAGGACTCAATTCCTACTGTGCCCTTAGCCTGTCTCTGGCTCATAGCTGTCTACTCCGAATAGTCAAAACGGTGCAGAAACGTGAGTTACAGACAACTATTCAAGCTCTCTACAATTAGCAGAGAGCCTGAAATCCTTGATACATATAGCTTTCCAACATGCGGATGAAAGGACTTGAACCTTCACGTCCGAAGACACTAGAACCTAAATCTAGCGCGTCTACCAATTCCGCCACATCCGCGTTCGGTGATTTAGCATAGCAAACAACAGCGGCCTATGGGAACCTCTCGAACCGTTCTTTTTTAAATTTAAGCTTTTGGCTCCGGTGAAAATGTACGAGTTGGGCTGGCCAACTAATTTTTGAGGAAGGTTGTGGGGGCGGTAACCACCACCTAGTGCTTAACAGCGCTGGGATACGTCCCCTCTGGCATTAGCTACATCCCTTGAAGGAGCGGCGGTGCTGGGGTGTTGGTCCTAGCGTTTGCAGCGCGAGACGGTGGGCAGGGCTGCCGTAGCCTTTGTTGCGCGCCAGATGATAGCCGGGATAGCGACGATCGAGGCGCACAATGAGGCGATCGCGCCATACCTTAGCCAAGATACTGGCGGCGGCAATCTCGGTGTGGATGCGATCGCCCTGCACCACCGTTCGCTGGGGCAGGTGCAAATGAGGAATGGGCTGGTTACCATCGACCAGACAGAGATCTGGCGGACTGGACAAGCGGTTCAGCGCCCGCCTCATCGCCAACAGGCTGGCATAGAGAATGTTGAGCCGCGCAATGTCATGAATGGTAGCTAAGCCCAGGGCGTAGTCTGTAGCCAGCCGATGGATGGGCTCCACTAGGCTTTCGCGGCGAGATTCGCTTAGGCACTTGCTATCGGTCACGCCCAGCGCCTGAAGTTGCCCACAGGCCTGTGGTGACAGCACAACTGCCGCCGCTACCACCGGCCCAAATAGGCACCCTCGCCCCACTTCATCGACCCCGGCAATCCGAGCTGCCGGGTGATACTCGCCAGACTCAGGGGTCAAAACCTACTCATCACCACCGTCGCCAGCGGAGGAAGAACGACGGCGGCGGCGGCGGCGCACGCTGCTAGACGATTCTTCCGGTTCAGCTTCGGGGGTGACCTCTATGGGGTTCAGCTCAACCACGGGGGCGGGTTCGATGACCGATTCTGGAGCTGGGGCGATCGCCTCAGGAGGCATGACATCAGATTCCTGAGCCTGAGCTCGGGCCGCGCGTGTACGTACAGTGCGGCTAGGAGACGGCTTGGGCGATGCGGGCTCTGGTGCTGTCATGTCCACCAATGGCACCTCAACAGAAGCCTCGACTGGGGTTTCCATGGGGGTCAGCGACACAATCTCTGGCGGAGCCTGCCCAGGCAACACCACCGACACCATCACGTTGCGCGGGTCAGCCACCTCTTGGGTCGATAGCACCATGGGTGAAATTCCCATCATGGCGTAGATGCGCTGCTCGTCGGGGGTCATTTCGACCGTTACCACCTGGGGGGGCACAGCGGACTTCCGATTCCGAGACGGATCACTCTGTGAATCAATTCGTCCCCCAGTTCGTCCACGCCCGCGAGGCGCAGCCTTTTCATCTTCAGCCTTAGGAGATACCAGCGGTGTCAGCGACTCAATTGGCTCTTTGAAGTCAATCGGAGCAGGCCCACTGTCTTTAACCACAGGCGCTTCTTTGCCGTTGCTGCGGGTCGGCAGAGGGTCGCGGCGGCGGCGGCGGCGGTTGTTGCCGCGGCCCGACTTATCTTGATAGCTGGGGTGATTGCCTAAATCCAGCTCTTGTAGGTCAGGATGACTGTCAAAGTCGCCCATTTCGCTAGGGGGAAGTGGCGCTATTTGAGGAGCCGAACTACCTCCAGAGACTAGAGCACGTGGGGCAACTTCACTACCGCTATCGAGAGGAACCTCACCGGGCAGGTGCACCAAATGGCCCAAACCACCGCAGGTAGGACAAGGACGCCCAAACAGCTCGTAGATATTTTGACCCTGGCGCTTGCGGGTCAGCTCTACTAGCCCCAGCTCAGACAGCTGAGAGATCTGGGGCCGAGCTTTGTCAGAACGCAGGGCTTTAGTGAAATGTTCAAGCACTTGCAGCTTGTCACGCCGCGAGTCCATATCGATAAAGTCAACGACAATCACTCCGGCAATGTTGCGCAGGCGAAGCTGCCGGGCAATCTCAGCAGCGGCTTCGCAGTTGGTCCACAGCACAGTTTCGCGAGCCGTGGCAGAGCGCGTAAAGGAGCCAGAGTTGACGTCAATCACCGTCAACGCTTCGGTGCGCTCAATGATAATGTAGCCGCCTGAAGGCAGATCTACCCGTGGCTTGAGAGCCTCGCGGATAGCCGCGTTGACCCGAAAATACTCCAGAATTGGAATGCGCTCGCGGTGGTGGTCGATCAGCACTCCGGCGGGCACCTGGCCATCGCTCCAGTTAGCCAGGTGTTGCTTCACCCGCTTCATACCGGTGCTGGAGTCGGTGACAATGCGGTTGACTTCGGCGTTGTAGGCGTCGCGCAGCACCCGCTGAATAAAGTCGTCATCGCGATTGAGCAAAGCGGGGGGGCGAGTGCTCAAGGCCTGCTGCTGAATGCTTTCCCACTGCTTTTGCAGGGTTTCTAAATCTTCAATGATGGCATTTTCGCTAATGCCCTCAGCTTCGGTGCGCACCAGCAGCCCCATGCCCGCCGGTTTGATGAGAATAGCTAAGGCCCGCAGGCGGTTGCGCTCGCTCTCGCTGCGAATGCGCCGGGATAGGTTGACCCCGCGCCCTGAGGGCATTAGCACCAGATATCGCCCCGGCAAACTGATGTTGCCAGTCAGACGAGGCCCCTTGTTGCCCGTGGGCTCTTTCATGATCTGCACCAGCACTTTTTGCTGGGGCACGACCAGTTCAGTGATGGAGCCAGCGCTGCGCTTCAGCTTTAGAGGGCCCAGGTCTGTAACATGCATAAAGCCGTTGCGCTCGCTGTCGCCAATATTGACGAAGGCAGCATCGATGCCGGGCAGCACATTTTCCACTGTGCCTAAATAAATATCGCTGACCTGGTGGCTACCGGTAGCCACAATTAACTCTTGAATCTGATCTTCAGAAAAAACCGCAGCGATCCGGTTTTGCTCAGCAATAACAATCTGCTTCGGCATCCAAATTCCTCATACGACGCTCACCAGGGAGAATAAAGTCTGCTTTTCCCGCCCTGAGTGGGTGATTTGGCCATTCACCAGGCCCATCAACACCGCTACTGAGCGATCGGAAAACTCGTTTGCAAAGGTTCTGCAATAGAACCCACTGCGACACCGCAATGAATCCTGCTTCCTAAGGGCATGCACAGATCCCCTAACTCGCTGGGCGACTCTGAGAATTCTTGTTCGTACTGGATCTCGTTTGCGCTAGATCTGCTTGGGATAAACCGCACAAGCTGAACAAAAACTCTGACAGAAGCACTTAGCGCTAAGGATGTGTAGCGGCTTAAGACACTTGCTATGCACCTTTGCTCAGGTACATCAGCTCCTGCTGAGTGCATTATAGCGCCAAGCAGTGGCAGCGACACGATGTTGCGTATTTTCTACCACAGGTGGAGCAAATTCGCACCTGTAATATTGAGTTCCATGGCTTGAAATAGGCGCTGAGCACCCCAATAAAAAGGGCGGGGCGATCGCGGCCCTGTGTGCCTGCGATCGCCCCGCCCTCTAAATCATGAAACTAGTTAGGAAGCCGAAGCCGCCGTGGTTCGAGTTCGAGTACGGCGCTCAGTGACGACGCTTTGCGGCGCAGACTGGGGCTCGGGCTCAACCTTAGGCGGCGATTTTTTCTGGGCTTTGGGCTCAGTTTTGGGTTTGGGGTCAGCCTGAGCTTGAACCTGAGGCTGGGCCACAGTCGCCACACCAGCCCCCTGAATCAGCAGGATCAGCATGGGGTCGCGCTTGTCGAACTCGCGCCGCACCAGGCGACGGAGGTCTTGATCGAGGGCAGCTTTGAGCGCATCCAGGTCAAGGGCAGACTTGCCGTTGCCGTTAGACACGACCAGTTCTGCGCCACGGCTAGCGAGCACCTGGGTGATCACCTGCTTCACCTGACCCTGAAAGCGCTCTTGGGAGATGGACTGAGCCACCCCGCGAATTTGTACAGTGGGGTCGGCTACCAGTTTGCCGTTGCTGCCCACGGTGGCCGCAATGGTAACCAGGCCATCTTCGGCTAGCTGCTGCCGCTCCTTGAGCACGTCACGGCCCACCACGCCAACGCGGGAGGCATCGACCAGCTCAATGCCCGAGGGTACCTGACCCGCAATGCGAATGCCAGCGGGGTTAACTTCGACGATGTCGCCGTTGTTGATGATCACCATGTTCTCGGCGGGCACCCCCATGCTTTGGGCGGTTTCAGAGTGCTTCACCAGCATGCGGTGCTCACCGTGAACGGGCAGAAAATACTTGGGCCGGGTGAGGGCCAGCATCAGCTTTTGGTCTTCCTGGGCACCGTGGCCAGAGACGTGGATGCCCTTATCTTTGCCGTAGATTACCTTAGCGCCGCGCATCATCAGCTTGTCGATGGTGTTGACAACCGAAATCGTGTTGCCGGGGATGGGGTTAGCCGAGAACACCACGGTGTCGCCCTTTTTAACCTTGATCTGCCGGTGGGAGTCTTCGGCAATGCGAGTGAGGGCCGCTAGCGGTTCGCCCTGGGAGCCCGTGGTGAGAATCAGCACGTTCTCATCGGCGGTGTGCCCGAGGGATTTGAGGGGCAAAAACAAACTCTCAGGGCATTTGATATAGCCCAGATCGCGGGCGTGGGCAATGACGTTGAGCATCGAGCGCCCCACTACAAACACCTTGCGGTTGTGCTTTTGGGCCAGCTCCAGAATCATGTTGACCCGATGCACCGACGACGAAAAGGTGGTGACGATCAGTCGTCCGTCGGCCTTGGAGAACTCGCGATCGAGGTTGGGGAAGACCGATCGCTCAGAAGGCGTATGCCCCGGCACCTCAGAGTTGGTGGAGTCGCTGACTAAGCACAACACGCCCTTTTCGCCCGCCTCCGCCAGCTTTTGAATGTCGAAGGTTTCGCCATCGACGGGGGTGTGGTCAAACTTAAAGTCGCCTGTGTGAATGACGATGCCCACGGGGGTGTGGATGATCACCGAGCAGCTGTCAGCGATGGAGTGGGTGTTGCGGATGTACTCCACTAGAAAAGAGTTGCCCACTCGGACGGTTTCGCGGGGGCGCACGGGACGTAGCTCGGTGCGATCGCTCATACCGGCCTCTTCCAGCTTGCCCTCTAAGAGGGCCATCGCCAGGCGAGGGCCGTAAATTACCGGGATGTCAAACTGCTTGAGGTGAAAGGCAATGCCGCCAATGTGGTCTTCGTGACCGTGGGTGACAATCATGCCCTTGATCTTGTGGCGATTTTCCCGCAGGTAGGTGACATCGGGCAGCACAATATTGACCCCGTGCATACCGTCGGTGGGGAAGGCCAGCCCTGCGTCGAGCAGCATGATTTCGTCGTTAATCTCGAAAACGCAGGTGTTCTTGCCGATCTCGTGGAGCCCTCCCAGCGGGATGATTTTTAGGGCAGTATTGGCAGATTTTGAAGTCATAAACAATCTCGTCAGTAAACAATTGTGATGGGAAAAATTGAACAGTTAAACAAAGAATTGATGGCAACTAAGGCCTAACCGCATCGGCGTTTTTAATCTGCACCATATCTCAGCGGATACAGCCGTTTTGCCGAGATGCACGGAGTTAGAGCGCTAGCTGGCGGTAGCAGACGCTGACGCATAGAGACAGTTAAAGCTTGAAGCCCAGGTCGATGTCGCAACATCGAGAGGTAGAGCAGCCAGGGCCACAGAAAGTACAGATAGAGCCATAAATACGGTTCACACAGAGATAAAGGATAAACAGATTATTCAGTTGTTAGAAAACTAGATCGGTAAACAGCTCCTGCCAAAGAGATGAGCCAGAGGTTGTTTGGAGGTGACTGATAGCGACCAAATGAAAATCGCTCATGGCCCAACGGCAGATCGGCTAGCCTATGCTTTGGTGGCTAGAATACCCTGATCAGAGAGCTGCTGGAGCACCTCTGCGATCGCGCCACCCACAGATTCATCGGGCATGCACAGGGGCGATCGCACTGCCCCTACCGGCCATCCCTGCTGAGCTAGAGCAACCTTCAGCGGCACCGGGTTGGTGGTGACAAACAAAACCTTAAACAAAGGCAACAGCTGCAAATGTATTTCTGTGGCCAACCGGGTCTCTCCGGCTTCGTAGGCCTGCACCATGGCTTGAATCCGAGGGCCAACTAGGTGACTGGCTACACTCACGACTCCACACCCACCAACCGAGAGCACCGGCAGAGTCAATGAGTCATCCCCAGAGTAGATGCCAAACTCAGCGGGGGTGTAATAACGAATTTGACTGGCCTGGTCTAAACTTCCACTAGCCTCCTTGATAGCTACTATATTCGATATTTCTGCCAGGCGGGCAGTGGTCTCAATGGCCAGCGCACAACCCGTCCGTCCCGGGATGTTGTACAGCATGATGGGCAGGTCAGGTACCGCCGCCGCAATCTGGCTAAAGTGCTGGTACAAACCCTGTTGGGAAGGCTTGTTGTAGTAGGGCACCACCTGCAAAGACCCATCGAGTCCCAGCTCACAGGCATGACGGGTAGCCTCAATGGCCTCAGAGGTTGAGTTAGACCCAGTACCCGCGACTACCTTAGCACGGCCAGCCACCGCCTCGCGCACCGTCTTATACAGCTGATACTCTTCCTGCCAGCTCAGGGTGGGCGACTCGCCTGTGGTGCCGCACACCACCAGG
Organism: Leptolyngbya sp.; assembly: GCA_003249105.1. Lineage (GTDB taxonomy): Bacteria > Cyanobacteriota > Cyanobacteriia > Phormidesmidales > Phormidesmidaceae > Nodosilinea. The sequence continues at coordinate 7,013 of QBLT01000096.1, forward strand.
CCATCACTGCCGTTGTTTACCAAATAGTCGGCCAGGCGCTCGGCCACGGCGTAGTCAACGGAGCCATCTTCAGAAAATGGCGTCACCATTGCCGTTAGCACTCTGCCAAAATACGTCACCCGAAATGCCTTAAATCCTACAAAGTTTAATGACCCTGAAATTATACCAAGTTCCCCCCTGGTGGGTCGGCCCTAGGAAAGATTGTAGGCCGGAAACCCCGTGGGATAAACGAACCCTGCCGGTGATTTGAATGGCGATCGCCGTCTGGGAAGCGGTTTCACCGACGCATCCACCCATGTGAACGCCATTCAACCTACCACTGTCTACTCTTTGAGCTAATCCTGACCAAGTAGGGCAACCCGTGCCCGTCCTAAGCTTAATCTAGCCTCAAGAATTATCAAAAGCTCGCTGAATCTGCTGAACGCTAGCCTTAGTGACCGGCTCCAACAGCCTGGGGAACTTGCAGCAGTTCAGCAATCTGCACCGCGTTTAGAGCTGCCCCTTTGCGAATTTGATCGCCGCTGAGCCAGAGTTCTAGGGCGTTGGGGTTAGAAATGTCCTGACGGATACGGCCTACCAGCACGTCATCTTGGCCGCTGGCCTCCATGGGCATGGGGAAGTAATTCCGCGCCCAGTCTTCAACTAGCTTGACTCCAGGAGCCTTGGCCAGTAACGCCTTAGCATCCTGGGGAGAGAACGGTGCCGCAAATTCAATATTAACCGCTTCAGAGTGGGCACGCAGTACGGGAACCCTCACACAGGTAGCCGAGATTCTCAGGCTGTCGGCCCCAAAAATCTTGCGGGTCTCGTTCACCATCTTCATTTCTTCTTGGCAATAGCCCTGTTCGTTGAGGGGCGAGTTGTGGGGAAACAGGTTAAACGCCAGGGGATAGGGAAACGCCTCGGCCACTGGCTCTTCCCCGGCCAAAATGGCGCGGGCCTGCTGCTTCACCTCTTCCATCGCCCGCGCCCCGGCTCCGCTGGCCGACTGGTAGGTGGCCACAACCAAACGCTGCACGGGCTGCACCTGGTGCAGCGGCCACACCGCTAAGGCCATGAGAATGGTGGTGCAGTTGGGGTTGGCGATAATGCCCTGATGGGTGCGGGCCGCCTCAGGATTCACCTCAGGCACGACCAGGGGCACAGAGGGATCCATACGGTAGGCGCTGGAGTTGTCGATGCAGACGGCCCCCGCCGCCACCGCCTTGGGCAACCATTCTTGAGATACCGAGCCGCCTGCCGATGCCAGCACTAGGTCAATGCCATTAAAGGAACCTTCGCCTAGGGCCTGCACAGGAATCGCTTCGCCCTTAAAGGTCAAGGTGGTGCCCGCCGACCGGGGAGACGCCAGCAGAGTTAAATCTTTTAGAGGAAACGATCGCTCATCCAGCAGCGCCAGCAGCTCTGCCCCCACGGCCCCGGTGGCCCCCATAATCGCAACTCTCAACCCGTTCGCCACAGCGCCACCTCAACCTACTCACAGAATGCATTGCATCAGCCGATACTAGCATTTTGCCTTCGCCTACCAACAGCGCCCCTGCTGCCAGACAAGCCCGCGAAATATAAGCAAATAACGCACCCGCCAACCCAGGGATTGATGGGTCAACGCCCCCAAACCAAGACTTAAAAACTCAGAATTGTGGACTAAAGCCAAGGAATGGCTGCCAGGCTGTGACGATAGAGTATGCTTATTAATTGCGCCAAAAGTTCCTTACCGGTTTGGAGCGCGCGCAGCCGCCGTCTAGTTAGCAAAAAGACCCCATGAAAGTTACCCAGGAAGTACTGCCCGACAGCCAGGTGGGACTAGAGATCGAGATTCCCGCTGATCTGTCCCAAAAGACCTACGATCAGGTGCTAAGTAAGATGATGCGGACGGTCAATGTGCCGGGTTTTCGCAAGGGTAAGGTGCCCAAACAGGTCTTTTTGCAGCGGGTTGGGTTGACCCAGTTTAAGGCAGCGGTGATTGAGGAGCTGGTGCAGAACGCCGTCGATAAGGCCATCAAGCAAGAAGAGATCGATGCGATCGGCAACTACCAGCTCAAAAGCGGTTTTGAAGAACTGATCGGTCAGTACGAACCCGGTCAGCCCATCACCATTCAGGCCTCGGTAGACGTGCCGCCCCGAGTTACCCTCAAGACCTACAAAGGGCTATCTGTCCAGGCGGAAGAAATTCTCCCTGACCCCGATCGCGTCGACAGCACCCTAGCCCAGTACCAAAACAATCTGGCTACCCTAGTACCGATCGAAGATCGTCCCGCCCAGGCTGGCGACGTGGCGGTGATTGACTTTGTCGGCAAGGTTCAGACCGAGAGCGGCGAGTTTGAAGAGTTTCAGGGCGGCTCAGGCACCGACTTTCAGGTGGAGCTAGAGGAAGGGCGGTTCATTCCCGGTTTTGTAGAAGGCATCATCGGCATGGCCCTAGACGAGGCTAAAGACGTCGAGATTCCCTTCCCCGACGACTATTCTCAACGCGATTTGGCGGGCAAGCCAGCGGTCTTCTCCATCACCCTGAAGGAAATTAAAGAGAAGGAACTGCCTGAGCTAGATGACGACTTTGCCCAGGAAATCAGCGAATTCGAGACCATTGAAGCCCTCCGCGCTTCCCTGACCGAGCGCTACCAGGAAGAAGCCGACGACAAGACCAAGGCCAACAAAGATGCGGCCCTGATCGAAGCTCTAGTGGAGCACCTAGAGGCCGAGATCCCTAACACGCTGGTGCAAAAAGAGGTGGACTTCTTGCTCACCCAAACCATCATGCAGCTCAGCCGCCAGGGCATTGACGTCAACAAAATGCTGACCCGCGAGCTAGTGGACAGCATGCGCCAGCGCACCCGCCCCGAGGCGATCGATCGCCTCCGCCGCACCCTGGCCCTGGGCGAAGTGGCCAAGCAGGAGGGCATTAAAATCGAAGAGGAAGCTCTGCAAGAGAAGATCAAGGAAGCCATGGCCGAGGTGGAAGACCCCAGCCAGATCGACCCCGATCGCCTCAAGCAGGTACTGACCGAGGAACTACTCCAGGAAAAAATTCTGGCCTGGCTAGAGGAAGCCAACACCGTTGAGCTGGTGCCCGAAGGCACGCTGCAGAAAGAGGCGATCGCCGATGAGGCCGATGCCATCGAAGCCGCTGTCGAGGCCAATGCCTCTGATGGTGACGCCATTGAGGTCGAGGCAACTGAGGTTGACGCCGACGCCGACGCCGTGGCTGAAGAAGAGACAGCCAAGGCCAGTAAGGCTAAGGACAGCTAGAACCGTTTGCATCTGCCTGTAGATTTCGGTAAACCATCGGTTAGCCCACCCCGTGAACCTCATTTTTTGGGGCATAATGTCGGGTAGACTCACCGATGGCTTGTCAGTCTAAGCGCTTGGTATAACCAATTTGCCCTGAGCGCTCTGCTGGTAACGCAATATTCCTAAGCCCTTGAAATCTCGCGCAAACCCATTATGATTGCATCGAACCCATTGAGTAGCCCTATCTTGAGCTTGAGCCAGTCTGCCCTGAGCGCTAACCAAGTTCGCAGCATGCTGCCTGTTGTTGTAGAGCAATCAGGCCGTGGGGAGCGGGCGTTTGACATCTATTCTCGCCTGCTGCGGGAGCGCATTGTGTTTTTGGGCACTCCGGTGACCGATGAGGTGGCTGACTCTATCGTTGCTCAGCTGCTGTATCTAGATGCTGAAGACCCTGAGAAGGACGTGCAGCTTTACATCAACTCTCCAGGGGGTTCTGTAACGGCGGGCATGGCAATCTACGACACCATGCAGCAAATTCGCCCCGACGTGGTGACAATTTGCTTTGGGCTAGCGGCCAGCATGGGTGCGTTTCTGCTCTGTGCGGGGGGCAAGGGCAAGCGCCTTTCCCTACCAAGCTCACGGATTATGATTCACCAGCCGCTGGGGGGTGCCCAGGGCCAGGCCGTGGATATCGAGATCCAGGCGAGGGAGATTCTCTACCATAAGAACCGGCTGAATGAGCTGATCGCTCACCACACCGGACAGCCCATGGAGCGCATCGAGACTGACACCGAGCGCGACTTTTATATGTCTGCCGCCGAAGCTAAGGCCTACGGATTGATTGACGATGTTGTTGAGCAGCAATATCTTCCCGCCGCCCCCACTATGACTGCACTAAATTAGGGTCATTATTCTATGTCTAAGTACGACTCCCATCTTAAGTGCTCGTTTTGTGGCAAGTCTCAGGAGCAGGTGCGCAAGCTGATTGCGGGGCCGGGGGTCTACATCTGTGACGAGTGCGTTGACCTGTGCAACGAAATTTTAGACGAAGAGCTGTTTGACTCGGGCACGGCGATCGCTCAGCCCGTGCCCCGGCGCGATTCTCCCGCCGCCGATCGCCCCCGCACCGCTCCAGCTATTTCCCTCAATCAAATTCCCAAACCGCGAGAAATTAAGAATTACCTCGACGACCACGTCATCGGTCAGAATGAGGCCAAAAAGGTACTGTCAGTAGCGGTCTACAACCACTACAAGCGGCTTAGCTACCTGCAAGGGTCGGAGGGAGAAGCCGCCGATGACCTCGTTGAGCTCCAAAAGTCCAACATCTTGCTGATTGGCCCCACGGGCTGTGGGAAGACGCTGCTGGCCCAGACCCTGGCCCGCATTCTCGAAGTGCCCTTTGCCGTAGCCGATGCCACCACCCTCACCGAGGCGGGCTACGTGGGCGAAGATGTGGAAAACATTCTGCTGCGGCTGCTCCAGGTAGCCGACTTAGATGTGGAAGAAGCCCAGCGCGGCATCATCTACATCGACGAGATCGACAAAATTGCCCGCAAGAGCGAAAACCCTTCCATTACCCGCGATGTGTCTGGGGAAGGTGTGCAGCAGGCACTGCTCAAAATGCTGGAGGGCACCGTGGCCAACGTGCCGCCCCAGGGAGGACGCAAGCACCCTTACCAAGACTGCATTCAGATCGATACCAGCAACATTTTGTTTATCTGCGGCGGTGCCTTTGTCGGGCTGGAGAAAATTGTTGAACAGCGGATTGGCAAGAAGTCGATTGGCTTTGTGCAACCGGGCGAAGGGCAGTTCTCTCGCGAAAAGCGCACCGCTGACGTGCTGCGGAACTTAGAACCCGACGATCTGGTGAAGTTTGGCCTCATCCCTGAGTTTATTGGCCGCATTCCGGCGACCTCAGTGCTGGAGCCGCTGGATGAAGAGTCGCTGATGGCGATTTTGACTGAACCGAAGAATGCCCTGGTGAAGCAGTTCCAAAAGCTGATGCTGATGGACAACGTACAGCTTGAGTTTAAGCCCGATGCGCTGCGGGCGATCGCCCGGGAAGCCTATCGCCGCAAGACTGGTGCCCGCGCCCTACGCGGCATCATCGAAGAGCTGATGCTCGACATTATGTATGAGCTGCCCTCGCGCAAAGACCTAAAGCGCTGCATGATCACCCGCGAAATGGTGGAGCAGCGCTCGACAGCGGATCTGCTGCTGCACCCCTCGTCTATGCCTAAGCCCGAGTCTGCTTAGCTATGCCCTATATTGACGTCAACCAGGTTAACCACTACTACGAGTGGGCCGGCACCAATACGCCGCGCGATCCCAGTTCTTCGAAGCCGGTGATGGTGTTTATCCACGGCTGGGCTGGCTCGGCCCGCTATTGGCAGAGTACGGCGGCGGCATTGAGCGATCGCTACGACTGCCTGCTCTACGACATGCGCGGCTTTGGGCGATCGCGCCTGGCCCCCGATCAGCAGGAAGCCGCTGCGGCGCGGGGCTACGAGCTAGACACCTACGCCGACGATCTGGCCGAACTGCTGAAGGCGCTGAACCTGCCTAAGGTGTCGATCAACGCCCATTCCATGGGTGCATCGGTGGCGGTGTACTTTTTGAATCAGTACCCGGAGCTGGTAGAGAAGGCCATTCTGACCTGCAACGGCATTTTTGAGTACGACAAAGCCGCCTTTGAGGCGTTCTATAAATTTGGCGGCTACGTGGTGGCCTTCCGGCCCAAATGGCTAGGAAAAATTCCCCTGGCTCCGCGCTTCTTTATGGCCCGATTCCTTAGCCGTCCCATCCCCGCCGCCGAGAAAATCGCGTTTTTGGACGATTTCTTAACCGCCGACTACGCCACGGCGTTGGGCACCATTTTTACTTCGGTTAGCAAAAAAGCCACTGAAGTCATGCCGCTGGAGTTTGCCAAAATCAGCGTACCGACCCTGCTAGTTTCCGGTGAATTCGACAAAATTACTCCCGCAGAACTAGGGCGCACAGCAGCGGAGCTGAATCCCAAAATTGAGTACGCCTTGGTCAAGAACACCGGGCATTTCCCCATGCTGGAAGACCCAGAGACCTATTTAAATTATGTCGATGCCTTTCTGGCGTAGGCTATCGGCCTCATGCACCTGTGATTGATCCAACTTGAAAGAGAACGCTTAGATACAAAAATTGCGATCGCTTCCATGGCCTTAGCTAGCTCAGTCCCTCAAATTTATGAGCGCCTTGGCATTTTCCCCATTGAGCTGGCGGAATTTTCCCAGAGATGGGGTATTGCCGAACTTGCCCTGTTTGGCTCAGTGCTACGCGATGACTTTCGAGATGATAGCGATGTGGATATGCTGATCACCTTTGCGCCAAATGCGCGTAAGGGATTGCTCACCCTGGCCAAAATGCAGCATGAGTTAGAAGCTATCCTCAACCGAAAGGTTGATCTAGTCAGCAAAAAGTCTATTGAGCAAAGCCATAACGCCGTCCGTCGTCAAGCAATCTTGGCATCGGCACAGGTTATATATGGTGCGTGATCAGCAATGGATAGGCTTCCTACAGATCAACTGATGGCGCTCGATCGCCGCCATGTGTGGCATCCCTACGCGCCAATGCCCAATACTGGGCCGGTGTTTGCGGTGCGATCGGCCCAGGGAGTTCATCTAGAGCTAGAAACCGGGGAGCGTTTGGTCGATGGCATGTCGTCGTGGTGGACCTGCATTCACGGCTATAACCACCCCCGGCTGAACCGAGCGGCCCAGGAGCAGATGGGGCGCATGAGCCACGTTATGTTTGGTGGGCTGACCCACCAGCCCGCCGTGCAGCTGGCCCATAGGCTAGTGCAGATCACGCCAGAGCCCTTGCAGCAGGTGTTTTTCTGCGATTCTGGCTCGGTGGCGGTAGAAGTGGCCATGAAGCTGGCGATCCAGTACTGGCACAACCGGGGAGAGCCGCAAAAACAGCATTTTCTGACCATTCGCAACGGCTACCACGGCGACACCTTTGCGGCCATGGCGGTGTGTGACCCAGTGAATGGCATGCACCACCTGTTTCGTAACAGCCTGGTGGAGCAGTATTTTGCCGATGCGCCCCAGATTCCCTTTGAGGGAGTGTGGGATGAAAAAGATATTGCTAGTTTTGAAACAATTTTGCAGTGCCACCACAGGGAGATTGCCGCCGCGATTTTTGAGCCGGTGGTGCAGGGGGCGGGGGGCATGCGGGTTTATAGCCCGCAGTACGTGCGGCGGGCGCGGGAACTGTGCGACCAGTATGGCGTGCTGCTAATACTCGACGAAATCGCCACCGGCTTTGGCCGCACGGGCAAACTGTTTGCCTGCGAATACGCAGACGTCACGCCAGATATTCTCTGCGTCGGCAAAGCTCTCACGGGCGGATTTATGTCCCTAGCAGCCACCCTGACCACTGAGCACATTAGCGAAACCTTTGCTCAGGGAGAGGCCGGGGTATTTATGCACGGCCCCACCTTTATGGGCAACCCCCTCGCCTGCGCAGTGGCTTTGGAAAACTTGAACCTGTTGGAAAGCTACGACTGGGCTGCGAGGATACAAGCTATAGAAACCCAGCTCAAGCAAGAACTAACCCCCTGCCGTGACTTGCCAGCAGTGAAAGATGTGCGGGTCTTAGGAGCGATCGGCGTCGTGGAACTGCACGAGCCGGTGGATATGGCGGTGGTGCAGCCCCAGTTTGTGCAGCATGGGGTGTGGCTGCGCCCCTTTGGCCGACTGGTCTACACAATGCCGCCCTACATCATTGAGCCAGGGCAACTGCGGCAGATTACTCAGGCGATTCACACAATTCTGAGCTAAGCATAATCGAAGTCTTGGGGGTAAACTCCTTAGCCATTCAGCAAATCACTGGGTTCGCCAGGGTAAAAATTCTCGGCGAAGATGTTGTCTAAGCTGTAGGGACAACCTGGCGGAAAGGTTGCCTCTGGCAGGTTAGTTTCACCCATCGCCAAATCTCTACCATTGGCGTAGGCATCGGTTAATGCCTCTTCTAGATAGGGTTTGAGGCTGGGGTTTTCATTGAGCAATCGTAGAATGTCGCGGCGCTGAACTCGAAGCGTGGCCAGCCAGCTACGGCTGCGCTGCTGCGGTTGGAACTGCCATTTCAGCAGGTGCCCGAGCAAAACGCTGAGCCGACTGCGAAGCTCCTGGCGCTGCTGTTTGCCCAACGATTCAATCTCCTCAATTAGGTTAGGCAGATCGATGTGGTGCCACTGTCGGGCGCGGAGAAACTTAGCCTGTTGCTGTACCCAGGCGTAAAAATCTGACTCGTAGAGATCGTCCGTAGCGATAGAACTCTCTAAATCTGGGCTAGCTTCGGGGGGTGACATAGAGGCAGAGAACCGCAATGGGCCTATTCTAGACTGGCCAGCCGTTGTACAAAGAGTACAAAGAACGAAGCCCTACCCTAGGACTGCGCCATGTCGGTGATTTACGAAGTTGAGCACGTTACCACCTACCGCTACGCGAAGCCCGTCACCTTTGGCCCCCACAAGGCAATGTTTCTGCCTCGGGGCAACTACAGCGGGCGGCTGCTGGAATATTCCCTAGATGTGAATGTGCCCGCTAAAGTTCACTGGGTCAGCGATACCCTTTCGAACAATGTGGCGGTAATTGACATCGGCGCACCGGCTCAAGAACTGACCTTTACCTGCCGGTTTCGGGGTGAACACTTTGGCACTAAGGGCATCGATAACTTTCCCCTCGACCCCAGGGCGGAGGAGGTGCCGGTGCAGTACACCCCTGACGAGTGGACAGATTTAGCGGTATATCTGCGGCCCCACGCCGAAGACCCCGACGGCTCGGTGGCGGCTTGGGCCAAGAGCTTTGTGGCGGGCGATCGCGATCGCACCAGCGACATTCTGAGTCGCATCATGAACACCATTCGCGACACCATTACCTACCGATCGCGGGCAGAGGAGGGCACCCAGCCGCCAGGGGAAACCCTGCGGCTGAAGTCGGGCACCTGCCGCGACTACGCCTGGCTGATGATGGAAGCCCTGCGGCGGTTGGGAATAGCCTGTCGCTTTGTGTCGGGCTACCTGTATGACTCTGCCCTCGATGGCGGCGACGTGGGCATGACCGGGTCAGGGGCTACCCACGCCTGGCTCCAGGTGTATTTGCCGGGGGCGGGGTGGCTGGTGTACGACCCCACCAACCGATTGACGGAGGGGTTTGATTTGATTGCGGTGGCGATCGCCCGTCATCCCGGCCAAGCGATTCCCCTCGCTGGCTCATGGTTTGGCGATGGGGCGACTATTTGGGCATGGAGGTGGCGGTGGCGGTGCGGAAGCTGGGGGCAACACCAGAGTTTAAGTGAGAAAGTTTTGAATTTTGAATGGCGTTGTTGCATAAATAGGGTGTTACGGACGGGGTAGTGGCATAAGGTTTAAGTACTACCCAAAACCTGACGCCGATGCAGTACCGAGTCCGCAACTGGTCTGAGTATAACG
>QBLT01000097.1 GCA_003249105.1 Leptolyngbya sp.
ACGGCGATGGCAGACTTGGAAAAACAGTTCCATCGCTTACCAGGCTTAGAAAAGTAAATTACCCCACAGGCTGCCTAGTAAATGGATGCTTTATTTCTTGGAGTACTCTAAGGCCGATAAGAGTGCCTGCAATTGTCTGGAGCTGTCGCTGCTGCTGCCAGTCTCTAGCCCCTTGAGCAATGCGTTCAAGGTCTGCTGGAGGTGGCTGTGTTCGGTGGTCATCTGCCTCAGCACCGGCTCCGATTGGGCCTGGTGGCGCACTAAGGTCTCGATCTGAGATCGCAGCTGGGCGTTGTCCTGCTGGAGTCCCGCGATCTGCTGCTGGAGCGGTAGCAAGGCCTGCTGCAACGCGCTCACCAGCGCATCGGCCAAGAGCCCTGGCGGCATCTCGATGGCCCACTGTTGAGGGGGCGGCGGCGGGGGTTACTTTCCGAGGTCTGGGCATGGGTATTCACCAAATTAAAGAGCGGGATATAGTCGCTGACGTTTTCCTTGGCTGAGGATCGCTGTGCCTGGCGCAGCAGGTCATCTGGGTCGGCGGTGTAGAGCGAGAGCTGGTATTTGGCTCGTGACACGGCCACATAAAACGACTCCTGGCTGGTGGTGGCATCCATCAGGGCCATCACCCGGTCGGCGGTTTTGCCCTGGGCGCTGTAGGTGGTGCTTACCAGGTCATCCGTAAACCACCCAAAACACTCGACCTCAGCCCCTTCTTGGGCCTCCTCTCCAACACCTCTTGACAACTGAGCGCTCAGCTTAACCTGTCACCCATCCGCTTGGCGATGAGTCTACAGACGGTAGAGCAACGGCGGCGACAGCGGTTGGCCGTGCTGATGTATGAGATCAACACGCCCCTGACGGTACTCAAGGGGGATTTGGAGTTGGCCCGCCAGGGGACTCGGCCATTGACGCCTGACCTATTGGGCAAACAGCTGCGGCAGATCGAGCGGGTGAACCGTCTGGCGGAGGTGATCTCAGACTATTCAAAGCGGATGGATGATTATCTGCCAACGCGCTGTCAGGTGTGTGCGCTGCCCGCCATCATCAGTGAGGTGGTGTCGGTGGTGTCGTCGCTGCCGGAGTCCCAAGGCCGAACGATACCAGTTCGATGTCCTGACGCCCTGCCTTCGGTTTGGGCTGATCCTAACCAGGTCTATGAGGTTCTGGAGAACTTGCTGAAGAATGCGGTGCTGTACACGCCCCAGGGCAGCATTGCCGTCGAGGTTGAGGTGAAGCACAATTTCGTTTGGACGGCGGTTGTCGATACCGGCCTAGGGATGGCAGCGGCTGACCTCCAGGAGGTGTTTAAGCTACACCGGCGCTCTGAGGCGGCGCAGCGGTGCAACCCAGGTGGCAAGGGGTTGGGGCTGACGATTGTGAAAGACCTGGTGGAGTTGCAGGGGGGTGCTGTTGCCGTGGAAAGCCAGCTGGGAGAGGGCAGCCGGTTTTCGTTTTCGTTGCCGGTGGCTTAGTGCCTGGCCCTCGCACCATCCTTTCCAAAGGTTTTGCTGATTCGCCGAGCGCTACACTAAAAGCACCTTATGTCGTTGCTTGCTACCTAGCTGGGGCTGTTCGTCACGATGACTCAAGCCATTGCGCCACCGCTCAGCTTTTTAGATTTTCTGGAGACAACGCCTGAAGATGGCAATCGCTATGAATTGGTCAATGGGGAGCGAGTTCAACTGATGGCGACCCGTGCCCATGACGACGTAGCCGATTTTATCTACGATGCCTTTCGCGATCAGGTCAAGCGCGAGCAGCTGAATTACAAGGTTTCACGGTTTGCCTCGGTTAAAACCCGCCGCGATGATGGCCTAGTGCAGGGCCGTACTCCTGATGTCAGCGTGATTGACAAAGCCGTTTGGACGGCTGACCCCAAGGCTTATACAGCCCTAGAGGAACCGATTCAGCTGGCGGTAGAGGTCAGTTCAACGAACTGGCGCGATGACTATCTCTATAAGCTGGCTGAGTACGAGGCCCTGGGCATCCTGGAATACTGGATTGTAGATTACCTGGCGGTAGGGGCTATCCGCTACATTGGCTCGCCCAAGACGCCAACAGTTTCAGTATATACCTTGATCAATGGAGAGTATCAGCTCCAGCAGTTTCGCGGGGGCGATCGCATTCTCTCGATGACGTTCCCAGAGTTGGCTGTGACGGCTGCTGACATTTTTGAAGCGGCTGGCCTCTAATATCGCGATCGCCACGGCCAAGCGGAAATTTGGACGGCGGATCAGTTCAAGCAGGTGATGGGGGAACTGAGTCCGAAGATGCGATCGCACAACCATGACCGCTGCTGACAATGGCGCACTGACAGCAGAACTGATTAAAAAGCTCGTCCTGCAATCCTCAAAATAAACCCGAAGCGCCCCACCACCGGGTGCATCTCAGTTTTGCAAATGTCATTTGGCGTCAAGCGTGGGCTCGTTACATGGGGAAACTGCCTTCAAACCCAGTGGTGTCGTGGGGAATTGTCTTGAGCAAATGATTGACCTCATCGAGTTCAGCGTCTTCTGGGTTAAAAGAGCCACCCACCCATTCGAGCATTTCCTCATGTTCTGGATGGTCGGCGGATTGGAGCGCGTCTAGAAAATTCTGATAGCCCCAAACGCCGCCACAGTCTTCGGGGGGGCAGGCGCGTTTGGCTTTGATGCAAACCGGATAGCTGGCCTCAGGGTCAGCGGGCAGCACTTTCTCAACCAAAATCTCGTGCTCCCAGGAGTCGCCAAAGTCGTAGAGGTATAAGAACTTAAACCCTTCTCCGGCAATGACTTTACTCAGTTTGACCTTTTGCTCGTCACGCAGACCCAGGTCGTCAAAGCCCAACTCAGGCATTGGTTGTCCGTAGTCGATGCCGCGAACGGTAAATGAATGGAGGTGGGAGTTAGTCCAGCCCATGGCGTGCTGAATGACCCAGTGCAAATGGCCCAGGGTGACATCGCTACGCACTTGCACCCGTCGCCAAATCGGTGGGCGAATGTCTCTGAGCGTAATCTTGAGCTGATAAACCGACTGAGCCTGCTTGCGAGGGGCCATGCTAGGTCGAGGGGGTAAACATCTCATATAAAACACTACCCCACCTATGCCAATCCTCCCGCTAGGCACGCCTCAAACACCGACCTGCGATGGTTGAAGACCGGCCCCAGAGGGCGATCGCCCAACTTTGACCACCCCAGTAGCGCCATCTTGCTCCTGTTGTGAGGACTCTGCAAAGGGCTTGGTGATAGCAAGTGGGGAAGCGTCGTGCACTTCGCTACCCCACCTCATAGACCCTGAGCATATGTGCTCTGTGCCAGTAGGGCTAAAAAGTGGACTAAGTCTGGCTTGTGTTGGCTTGTGCCAGTTGTCTCAAAGCCTGATTTTGCCGTTCTACCTAAAAGTCGCATCCAAACCGCTCGATTGGCTTGGATGCCTGGTGTAGTGAGGGGTTCCGCAGGAGATGAAGCTGCGGCATGGTTGTGGCGCGGGGCAACTACTCCAAAATCGCTGAGCCCTTTATTTGGTGTCTCGACCCTTCTTTTCTCAAGGGTAAGCGATGTTAGTAGCTGTTCAGGGGCTGCACTGACTTCAAGCGTGCATACAGGGAAGTGAAACAGTAAATAGACAACCTTGCCCGATCGCACTGTCTACGGAAAGGTGCCCCTGGTGCCGTTGCACAATGGCCTGAGCAATGGCGAGCCCTAACCCAGTACCGCCTGTTTTGCGGGAGCGATCGCTGTTCACCCGATAGAAGCGTTCAAAAATACGGCTTTGCTCTTCAGTGGGAATGCCAATCCCAGTATCTTTAACGGCAATGGTGGCGGCGTGCCCGTGGGTGGCTAGACACACCACCACCGAGCCTCCTGGCGGTGTGTACTGAATAGCGTTGGCCATCACGTTAGACACCAGCCGATAGAGTTGGGAGGCCTGCCCCATAACGTGGATTGCTCCGTTGGGGATCTGGCAGCTAAGGTGAATGTCAGTCGCGGCGGCTAGTTCCGCCAATTCCTCTGTTAAATCGGCAACGATGTCGTTTAGGCAGCAGAGCTGAGGTGGTTTGACGGTAGTGTCTTGCTCCAAGGCCGTGAGCAAGAGCAAGTCAGCCACCAGCTGGCTGAGGCGACGTCCCTGCCGCTCTACTGTTTCCAGCAGCGTGGGCACCTGTTCCTGCTGAGCTGGTGGTAGGCGCAGAATGGCTTCCACCGTAGCGAGAAGACTGGCGAGGGGGGAGCGCAACTCATGGGCGGCATTCGCGGTGAACTGTTGCTGTCGCTGGTAAGACTGGTAAATGGGCTGCATGGCCAAACCGGATAGCCACCAACTCGAAATTGCAATCAAGCCCAACGCCAAGGGTATTCCCCCGACTAAAATCCACTGCAACCGCTGAAGTTCTGCATCAAAGGCGGCCAGGGTACGCCCCACCTGCAAGTAGCCCCAAGAGGGATGGGTATGGATGGCCTCACCGGGGGCATGGGCGTGGGCGGCGCTGTGGAGGATGGTGGTGAACTGGCGGTAGCGGTGGCCTGCTTCAGTGTGCAGGATTTGCCAGGGGGCCGAATTGAGTGTGGCCGGTAGCGGTGTCGGTTGATTCGGAGAAAACACCAGCAGGTTGCCCTGGTTGTCGAACAGGCGGACGTAGTAGGTGGTGCGATCGCTAATCCCCATCGTGTGGCGTTGAATCAGCGATGGCTGCGTTTCACAGGGCTGCCCTACCACGCAGAGGTCAGGAAAGATCTGCTGTAAGACATCCGTTGGGTCACCCGAGGCTGGCAGCATGGGCTCCAGGCTGTCGTGGAGTGTGCCAGCGGTGGCTTCAATTTCTCGTTCCAGGGCGACCCAGTTAGACTGCACCAGCGCCCGAGCCATCCCCACCCCCAACAGGCTGAACAGCCCGCCCATCGCCAGGGCATACCAAACTGCCAACCGCAGGCGACTGCGCCGAAAGAGCTGCTGACTATTCATGGCGTTGATCGAAAGCGATACCCCTGTCCGGGCACCGTCTCAATGGGGCAATCACAGTCATGGCGAGCAAACTTGCGCCGGAGTAGGCGAATCTGGGCGGCGACCACATTGCTGACGGGTTCTTCATCAATGTCCCACAGTTGAGAGCGGAGCTTGCTGCCAGGGATGACGCGATCGCAGTTTTGCATGAGATACGCCAACACCTGAAACTCTTTCAGCGTCAGGGGAATCGATTGGGGAGGCTGGTCGGGGTGCTCGACCTGGAGGGTGATATTGGCATCGTCTAGGGTGAAGGGACCAACAGTGAGGGTTTGGGGGCGCAGTTGGGGCGATCGCCGCTGCAGAGCCCTCAACCGGGCCAGCAACTCGTCCATCACAAACGGTTTGACCAAATAGTCATCGGCTCCGGCATCGAGCCCTGCAATCCGGTTTTCGGGCTGGCCCAGGGCCGTTAGCATCAGCACCGGCAGCGGGTTTTGGTGAGTTCTGAGCCGCTGGCATAGCTCCAGTCCTGATAGTTCTGGCAGTAGCCAGTCGAGAATGGCCACGGTGTAGTCAGCCCACTGGTTTTCCAAGCAGTACCAGGCTTGAGCACCGTCGGTGACCCAGTCCACGACGTACTTTTCGCCCATCAAGACCTGCTTGATGGCCAAGCCCAAATCCTCTTCATCTTCCGCTAGCAGCACGCGCATGGGGGCAAAGCCATCGATCACGAGGTTGATTCTACAGAATCCGCCGTCGTTTCATCTGGATTTCATCCCCCCTGTGGCAACCTGTGGAAGATTTTGCCTGCCCCCATCCCAGTTGTCGTGAGGAGACATGATGAAACCGACTCCATTGCTCAGCTCTGTTCTGCTGACCCTCAGCCTCTCGCTGAGTGCGATCGCCCCATCTCTAGCCCACGTCGGTCACGGCGATGAGTTTCAGGCCGAAGGCGGCATCAACCGGGTCGAGGTCAAGGCTGAGACTGACTCTCTACTGGGCATCGAAGTCAACCCCATCGAAGCTGCCGCCGATGGCAGCGCCGCCGTCCTCATCCCCGTGACCGCCCTGGTGGACGATGCCGGTCGGCAGCTGGTATTTGTGCAATACGAGAATTTTTATGAGCCGGTGCCAGTCACCACTGGCGCTACCCAAGGGGATCTGGTCGAAGTGACGGAGGGCCTATCCGTCGGCGAACAATTGGTCACCCAGGGCAGCCTGTCGCTCTATGCCGAGTCGCGCAAAACCCAGACCGCCGAGGCCACCCCAGCCGCCGTTGATGAGGCTCACGCTCAGGCCGATGCCCAGGGCACTCCCCACAGCCACGATGCCGACGGCAATCTGGTGGAGTCTAGCGAGTTGGAGCCTAGCGAAACCGTTGCGTCCAATGAATTTGTTCAGCAGACCGATGCCGAGGCTCAGCCTTCGAGCGGGTTTCCCGTGGTGCTGTTGGTTGGGTTAGGGATCGTGGCCGCCGCAGGCACCGGAACGATGGCGGTCTTGAGTAACCGTAAAAAGAAGAGCTAATGCTCTGGAGGTTAGCCGTTCCAACAAGTGGGGGGACTACTAACCCAGATTGTTGCTTTGACTTAGCGCTTCACTGGCTGCTGAGAAATCTGCGCTGCCAGTAAGAGTTTTGTGCGTCAGTTGGTATCTTTTCACAGACCTCATCCAGATGTTTAACTCCCTGCTCAATCAGACCCTCAAAAATTCCATTGCCCAGCGGTGGTTCATTGTGGCCGCCGCCATTGCCGTGACGATCTGGGGGGTGTTCAGCGTTTCCCAGATGCCGCTGGATGTGTTTCCCGAATTTGCGCCGCCTCAGGTGGATATTCACACCGAAGCCCCCGGCTTAGCTCCTGAGGAAGTCGAAACCCAAATCACCGTGCCCATCGAAAGCGCGGTGAATGGCCTGCCTGGTGTGACTACGGTGCGCTCCTCCTCGAAGGTGGGGCTGTCGATGGTGCAGGTGGTGTTTGACCAGGAGGCCGATATCACCCAGGCGCGGCAGTCGGTCACCGAACGTCTGCAACAGGTCAGTAGTCAGCTGCCAGCCGGTGCTCACACCCCCGAGCTATCGCCCCTGGCGTCGCCCCTGGGCACGATTTTGATGTACGCCTTTACGCTTGATGGCGAGGGCCAGACCTCGATGATGGATCTGCGCCGCCTAGTAGACGGTGCCCTCAGCCAGCAAATTTTGTCGGTGCCGGGGGTGACGCAGGTGACCGTCTACGGCGGCGACGAACGGCAAGAGCAGATTTTGGTGGATTCAGAGCAACTTCGAGCCCGCAATGTCGCCCTCAACGAGGTCACCGACGCCGCCCGAGGCGCGAACTCCAATGCCCCTGGAGGCTTTTTGATCGGCGGTGGCCAGGAGCTGCTGGTGCGCGGCCTGGGCCAGGTGAAGTCGATTGACGACCTTCAGCAGTCGGTGGTCAAGGTCGAGAACGGTGAACCGATTTTGCTGCAAGACGTAGCTGAGGTGCAGACTGGAGCTGCCCTGAAACGAGGCGATGCCAGCTTTAATGGACAGTCCGCCATCGTGCTGATGATCAACAAGCAGCCCGATGTGGATACGCCCACGGTGACTCGGGCGGTAGAATCGGTGATCGCCGATTTGCAGCGCACCTTCCCGCCCGACGTGCAGATGGCCCGCACCTTCCGCCAGTCAAACTTCATCGACTCGGCCATTGGCAACGTCAGCACCTCGCTGATCGAGGGCATCATCATCGTCTCGGTGATCATGCTGCTGTTTTTGATGAACTGGCGCACGGCGATCATCACCCTCAGCGCTATTCCCCTGTCGCTGCTGATCGGCCTGATGTTCATGAAAGCCTTTGGCCTGGGCATCAACACCATGACTTTGGGTGGGCTGGTGGTGGCCATTGGCTCGGTGGTGGATGACTCGATTGTGGATATGGAGAACTGCTATCGTGGTCTGCGCACCAACCAGGCTCAGGGCAACCCCAAGCACCCCTTTCAGGTGGTCTATGACACCTCGGTAGAGGTACGACTGGCGGTGATCTTTTCCACGGTGATTATCGTGGTGGTGTTTGCACCGATCTTTAGTTTGACCGGGGTGGAAGGGCGGATTTTTGCGCCGATGGGCTTGGCCTATTTGCTCTCGATCGCGGCCTCTACCCTGGTGGCGATGACCCTGTCGCCTGCCCTCTGTGCCATTTTGCTGGCCAACCAAACTCTGCCCCAGGAGGGGACGTTTGTGTCGCGCTGGGCGGAGCGGCTCTACCGCCCGCTGCTGAACCTGTCGATGCGGGCACCCCAGCTGATTCTGGCGCTGGCGCTGGCGGCACTGGTGGCGACCCTGGCGATTGTGCCGTCGCTAGGGCGGGTGTTTTTGCCAGAATTTCAGGAAAAATCTCTGGTCAACTCCATGGTGCTATTCCCCGGTGTGTCGCTAGATATCACCCATCGGGCTGGGATAGCGCTGGCCACAATGCTGCAAGACAATCCTCTTTACGAGTGGGTGCAGGTGCGGGCAGGGCGTGCTCCCGGCGACGCCGATGGAGCCGGGGTGAATATGGCCCACGTGGATGTGGAACTCAGTGATCTGGCCCTAGAAGATCGGGAGGCCAGTGTGCAACAACTGCGAGAGGCGTTTCTGGCGCTGCCCGGTGTGGCTCCGAATATTGGTGGGTTTATCTCTCACCGCATGGATGAGGTGCTGTCGGGGGTGAGAAGTGCGATCGCCATCAAAATCTTTGGCCCCGACCTGGCAGAACTGCGCCGCATTGGAGAGCAGGTGCGTGACCTAGTTGAACCCATTGAAGGGGTCGTTGACCTCCAGCTAGAGCCACAGCTGCCCATTCGCCAGGTGCAAATTCAGTACGATCGCCCTGCGGCGGCTACCTATGGCCTGCGCATGGAGCAGATTTCAGAGGTGGTCGAGACGGCACTGAACGGTCGGATCGTGTCGCAGGTGCCTGAAAATCAGCAGCTAATCAACATCGCGGTGTCTCTGCCTGAAGCGGCCCGCAGTAACCTGGATGCTATTCGCGCTATCCCCATTGGCACCCCCACCGGGGAAATTATTTCCCTGGGGGATGTAGCTCAAGTCGATTACGGCATGGGGGCCAACGTGGTGAACCGGGAAGATGTGTCGCGGCTGATTGTGGTCTCGGCTAACGTGGCTGAGCGTGACCTGGGTAGCGTGGTGGGCGATATTCAGGCCCAGATTCGAGACAATGTGCAGTTGCCCAACGGCTACTTCATCCAGTACGGCGGCCAGTTTGAATCAGAGCAGCGGGCGACGAGCAACCTACTGGTCTACAGCATCTTGGCGGCGATTGTGATCACAGTGCTGATGTTCTTCTCGGTGAAGTCACTGCCCGCTACCGTTGCCATCATGATCAACTTACCCCTGGCCTTGGTAGGGGGCATTATCTCCATCCTGCTGACTGGGGGCGTGATGTCGATCGCCTCGCTGATTGGCTTCATCACCCTGTTCGGTGTCGCCGTGCGTAATGGCCTGCTGTTGGTGGACAACTATAACAACAAGTTCGTCCAGGGCCTGCCCCTTAAAGAGGTGATCATCGGTGGTTCCCTCGACCGGGTTAACGCCATCTTAATGACGGCGCTCACCTCGGCGTTGGGGATGCTGCCCTTGGCGATCGCCAGCGGGGCCGGAAATGAGATTCTGCAACCGCTGGCGATCGTGGTACTGGGTGGTCTCTTCACCTCCACGGCGCTGACACTGTTGGTGATTCCGGCGATCTACGCCAAGTTTGGCAAGTGGCTGATGCCCAAGCCTGCCCGGAGCGATCTGGAATCAGCATGGGCTCACAATAGCGCACCGCCCTTGCAAATCATTGACAGGTTATAGTCAGCGTTTCGCTGACCTGAAGGCGCGATTGGGTTCTCTTTAGCGGGAATGCGATCGCGCTAGCTCCATAGCCTTGGGTTAAGGGGAGGGTGGGTTGAATAGTTGCCTGCGCGCACAGCTAAGTAGGTAGACCTAACTAATCGGCATGCTGACCACGGTACAGCAAGGCTTACAGCGATTCAGGACTACGTTTAATTAGGCTCACCTACTTATCCAAACAGCACAAAGAAACTAAATAGGTCCAAATTGCAGCTTCGCTACTTCAGGGCCTATTAGCCAATGACCTACTTGTTAGGCTCTGAGGATGTCCCCGAAGATTGGGATGAGCCTATCCTGGCCGATGGACAGCAGCAGGCCAGGCGAAAGTGCGAGGCAATGGCCGCAGACTATACTGAACAGGGTCATTCAGGGGTTGAGTTGATCGACGTGATGTCCCCTCTCACGAACAGGGCAACATTGTGCGTGGTTGCGCGATTGCCCTACTTCTCCGCCGCTGACCGAGAGATTTTGTGTCGATAATAACAATTTTGGGGAAAATCCTGGGGCAGCATACCTCTAGAGGCGGCTAAGATCCTGATGCCTCTGGGTTAATCTCGTGCATGTTTTACTCGTAGAAGACGACAGCCGCCTAGCCGACTCGCTGACCGAAATTTTGGTGGCCCAGCGTCACACTGTTGATTTGGCCCTCGACGGCGAAGCCGGGTGGCACCAGATTAGCGCGATCGCCTACGACTTGATCTTGATGGATGTCACCCTGCCCAAGCTTGACGGCATTAGGCTGTGCGGACGAATGCGCGATCGCGGCATTGCCACCCCAGTGCTCATGCTCACCGCCCGCGACACCAGCTCCGACAAGGTCATGGGCCTCGATGCCGGGGCCGACGCCTATATGGTCAAACCCTTTCACCTCGAAGAACTGCTGGCCCAGGTGCGGGCTCTGCTACGACGTGGTCAAACCAGCTTTACCCCAGTGCTGAGCTGGGGACTGCTCACCCTCGATCCCAGCAGTTACGAGGTTAGCTACAGCCGCACCCCCATTCACCTCACGCCGAAGGAATTTGCTCTGATGGAGGCGCTGCTACGCTACGGGCGACGGGTGCTGAGTCGAACCGCGATCGTCGAGCACATTTGGACCTGGCAAGAGGCCCCTAGTGAAGACACGATCAAGACTTACATCAAAAATTTGCGGGCCAAACTCAGAGCTGCCGGAGCACCTAGGGACGTGATTGAAACGGTACATGGCTTGGGGTATCGACTGGGGGCGATCGATTAGAGAGTGCACCCCATAGAGTCTTCTACTTGGCTGCGCCATTCACTCCTGCGAAGCACCTCCCGTAGAGGCGATCGCCGTTCGTCTAAAGCAATGTCTACAGCATTTGTAGAGAAAATTGACCTCGACCTAGGAATTCACCATAACTAGAATCCAGGATTTTGCAAAAACCCTGGATTCTTTAACAGAAATTATTCTTGTGAGGAATTGCCCATAATCTCCCCGATTCCTTCACCTGTTAATCCTTACAACTTCCACATTGGGTCTGTAAATTTAGCTCCCAAGTTCTAACGATTTAGGCATCAATTTATTTCTTGAATCGGAAAGTTTTATCAATTTTCTGTATCCGTTGATGCAATCGTATCGCAATTTTTGGAATTTGTGAAGACCATGGTGAATATTCGTAGGCGACATTTTCTTCAGCTCAGCGTAGGGGCAGGGTTGGCTGTGGCCGCCCATGCCTGTAGTCAACCCAAAGCCAATGTAGCGGGGGGTAGTGGGGGTGAGTCTCCAGGCAAAATTGCCGTTGGGTTTTGGCCAGTGGCCTCGGGGTTGCCGCTGTTTGTAGCCGTTGAGAAAGGCTATTTTCAAGAGGTAGGTTTAGAGGTAGAAGCCGTCAAGTTTGCCAACCCAAACCAGGTGGCCGAGGCGCTAATTGCCGGACGGTTGCAGGGCACAGGCAACGGTGTCGCCAGCGGAGCCTTGGGCCTGGCTGAAATCACTTCGCCGGGGCTCTTTAAGATTCTTACCTCTAACCCCAGCAACGTGGACTACGTTCTCGATCAGGTGATTGTGAAGCAAGATAGCGACATCAAATCCATTCAAGATCTCAACGGCAAAGCTTTTGCCACCGGACCAGGGGCGCAAAACTTGGCGATCGCAGAGGCTATCCTCAGGGCTGCCGGGGTAAGCGACCCCAAGGTGCAGCAGCTCGAAATTAGCCAGCACGTGGCGGCCATTGAATCGGGGCAAATTGCTGCCGCCTATACCCTAGAGCCCACTGGCACCGTCGGAGCCGTCAAGGGCATTACCCGCGTACTCGAAAACGGCGTGGTGTCGAAGTACATCCTGGGCGATGCTAAAGCCCCGTGGTTTGGGGGTTCCGCCGCCCTCAGCAGCAAGTTCGTAGAGGCATATCCCGAGACTACAGCGACCTACGCTGAAGCCTACCGCCGCGCGGTGCAAGACATTCGCGACAACCCCACCGAGGTGCGTCAGTACCTCACCGGCTACACCGCCATTGAGGGAGAGCTGGTGGAAAAGGTGCCGATGGTGGGCTACACCATGTACGACGAATTTAGCCCTGAAGACATCGGCTACTTCCAAAAATACTTCGACTTTATGACCGAGAAAGGGATTTTCTCGCGCCCCATTGATGTCGCAGCACTGATGTATAAACCCGCCTAAGAGATTCCCCTGCTCCCCTTTTTAAGGGTGGTGAGGAGCAAAATTTAGGTCGCAAAATCCGGGGGGATCTGGTCTCATACACAGCAAGTCCCACCCGTTTGAGATATTTCACGAACCATCTCCAAGCCCTCAGCAATCGGGAAAACCACCCATGATGCTCGATACACCGACTACTCAAACGATCGCACCCCCTGAGCACTTTGTCTCAGTCAAGGGGCTGTGCAAATCCTTCGGCAACGCCGTTTTGTACGATAACTTTAATCTCGATCTGCCCAGCAACCAGCTGGTGTCGGTCTTTGGCCCCAACGGCTGCGGCAAATCGACGCTGATCAACATGATCAGCGGCCTCACCCCCTTCGATTCCGGCGAAATTCTGATCCACGACAAGCCCATTCGCCGCGCCCGCATTGGCTACGTGTTTCAAAACTACCGGGAGGCGATGCTGCCCTGGCTCAGCGCCTTCGACAACATTGCCTACCCACTGCGGGTGAAGGGAGTGCCCGAGGCGGAGTGCCGCGATCGCGTCGAAACCCTAATTCAAACCTTCAATATTCAGCTCGATTTAAAGCGCTACCCCTATAGCTTTTCCGGCGGGCAGCAGCAGCTGATTTCGATTATGCGGGCGCTGGTGGCTGATCCTGAAGTTCTCTTTCTAGATGAACCCTTCTCGGCCCTGGATTTTGAAACCACGCTGTTTGTGCGCGACAAGCTTCAGGAAATTTTTGAGACCACCAAAATTCCCATGTTTATGGTGGTGCACAACCTGGAAGAGGCCGTGTTTTTAGCTGATACCGTGCTGCTGCTCAGCAAGCGCCCCACCCGCCTGGTGGAAATGGTGTCGTTTGATGCGCCGCGCCCCCGCACCCTCGACACCTTATCGTCGCCAGGGTTCATTGAGACCAGCCGGCATTGCCTAGATATCTTTCGCCAGGAGATGCGCAAATGACTATTACCTTATCTAAGCCCCAGCGCCGTGCTGCGGCTCGTCCGTTAAATTTAGACCGCCTGTTGCCCCTGGTGGGCGTAGGGGTGATGTTTGGGGTGTGGTGGCTGATCGCCATCTCGGGATTGGTGAACCCGGTACTGCTGCCCACCCCCTGGGCCACTCTGGGCACCCTCGTCACGGCCATGTCCACGGGGGATATGTTCGCCGACTTTTTCGCCAGCGTGGTGCGCACCTTTAGCGCCTTCGCGTTGGCGGCGGTGGTGGGCGTGCCCCTGGGGGTGCTGCTGGGCAGTTCCGAAAAGCTCTACCGCAGCGTGGAATTCTTGATCGACTTCTTTCGCTCGACTCCGGCCAGCGCGCTGATTCCCATGTTCATTTTGTTCTTTGGGGTGAGCGATTTTTCAAAGGTGATTATTGCCGCCTTTAGCGCCCTGCTGCTGATTGTGTTTAACAGCGCCTACGGGGTGCTAAATGCTCGCCAGTCGCGCATTTTGGCCGCCAAGGTGATGGGGGCCAATCGCTGGCAGGTATTTAAAGACGTGCTAGTGATGGAGAGTCTACCGCAAACCTTTATTGGACTGCGCAGCGGCATCAGCATTGCCCTGGTGATTGTGATTGTGGCAGAAATGTTCATCGGCACCGAGCAGGGCTTGGGTAAGCGAATTATTGACGCTCAGCAGGTCCTGAATGTACAGGACATGTACGCGTCGATTTTGATTACCGGGCTGCTGGGCTACGCGCTAAACGTGCTGTTTTTGCTGGGCGAAAAGCGCGTGATTCACTGGAGCGGCAGGTAGCCGGATGGCCGAACCGCTGGCGATCGCCCCGGCGTCTGTCAGCAGGCCCATCTGAGAATACTAGAGTTGGCATGATTAAGATGTTCCTAAGATCTAGGGCGAGGGCAACCTGGCCCTTTTTTAGAGGTTATTCCAGCGGTAGCTGAACTGTTGCGGTGGTGCCCTGGCCCTCGGTGCTGTCGATGTGCCAACTGCCCCGGTGCTGAGTGACAACGGTGTGGACGATCGCCAGCCCCAGGCCGCTGCCGGGGCGATCACTCACATTGCTACCGCGCTGAAAGGCTTCGCGAATCGAGGCTAGGTCTGCGGTAGGAATACCTCGCCCGCGATCGCTTACCGTGAGCGTAGCTGTTTGCCCATCGCTGCTGAGGGCAACCTGAATAGGGCTGTCAGCTGGGGAATATTTCGCGGCATTGGTGAGCAGGTTGGTCAGCAGCGATCGCCCCAGCCGCTGATCCCAAAATGCCATCACTGGCTGATTAGGGCCAAGGAAGGTGACCACCTGGCTCATCTCCGGCTGCACGTCGCCGATTACCTGCTGACAAAATTTCGCGGCATCCAGCAGCGTTGGGTTAAACTCCAGCTTGCCCGCCTCGGCGCGGGTGAGGGTGAGCAGGTCAGCGATCTGCTGGCCCATGTGCTGGGCGGTGACCAAAATTCGCTCCACCTTGAGCTGTGCCACCAACGGATTCATATCCCCCCGCAGCGATGCCGCTGACAGCAAAATGGTGCTCAGGGGCGTGCGTAGCTCGTGGGAGGCCATCGAGAAAAACCGCAGTTTCATCTCCCCCAGGGCGCGAGCGCGGGCCAGTTCCGCCTGCAAATTGTGCAGGAACAGGGCCAGGGTGCCGGTCAGCAGCAGCCCCGTGAACAGGGTCAGCGGTGCGCCGTAGCTCCGGCCCACGCCGTAGGTGGCCGCTGGGGCAAAGGCCACCTGCCATTGGCGCTGCCCCAGGGTGAGCAGGCGAGTGCAGTCCTCCGGGCGAGGGCACACCGCCGCTGGGGGGCGAATAGACTCTTCTATCACCACTACCGTTTTGCTCGCCGCCTGATACTTCCCCAAAAACCGCTGTTCTACCGCAGCATCCTGGTCGTACAGGGCAAAGTCGATGTCGACACTGAGGTCCTGCAGCGCCTCTTCGACCACATCGGCCACCCGAAACACCCCCAGCAAAATGCCCTTAAACTCGTTCTCCCGCGATGGCTGATCCGGCGGAATGTCGTCGCCGGGATACAGTGGCAGCACCATCAAAAAGCTAAACTGATCGCGCTGCTCTTGCACGAGACGAATGCGCTCAGTGGCCATAATTCGACCACTGGCGCGGGCGGGGGTAATGGCGGCGGCGCGGGTGGCGTTGGATGCCAGGTCGTAGCCCAGGGCCGCCTCGTTGTTGAGAAAGGGGGCAATGTAGGTAACGGGCACATACTCAGCCCGCTCCCCAGCTCGCTGGAGCTGGCCAGAGGGGGATAGCTCGGTGATTTCAAAGGCGGGGTAGCCCTCGGCCTGGATTCTGGCTTCGAAGGCGGCGCGATCGCCTGCCCGCACCAGCGGTGCCCACTCCAGTGCCTGAATGCCGGGGTAGGTCAAGAGCGATCGCGCCACAAACTCGGCAAATGCCTGACGGGACACGGGTTCTTCTGCAACTTGATAATAGTCGTGCAAAAAGGTCAGCAGGTCGGTGTAGCGGTTGAGGCTGCGCTGCAGAGCGGTGGACAGGTTCTCAATCTGCTGCTGAAACTGGGTCTGCCGCCGGACTGCCTCCCCCTGGCCCACAAACCAGGCAGCCCCGACCGATAGCCCAATACCTAGCCCCAGAGTTAGCCCCATAATTGTTGGGTAGCGCAGCGATGACTTAGTCATATAGCAAGGAGCACCCACACATCCCCACCCTCACCTTCTTTGAGATTGAATCGGCGCAATGTTTCCTTAAATGCGTCGTGGCAATCATGGTTGAGATTAAAAGTATCGTCCACTCCGAGTCAGTATAGCGACTGCGATCGCACCTTCCATGCAGGGCAGCATTGCCCTAAAAGCAGTGAGAGCGTAGGCGCATCAATACCAAGCTTCCATCGGTGGCGCTGCCCCGAGGGTATTTTTTTTGGCGACTGTGCAGCCATTTGTCGCCTTCTCACGCCAGAGCTCTCTGTTGCTGCCACTCTGGATGCCGTTTGACGACACCGGGCGTCAAACGGCATTCAGAGTGGGTTGAGTAGTTGCCTCGCGGCGCAACTAGCCAGATGATACAAGGGAACTAAGTTGCCCTAAATCAGGGGTGGGTTTCAATGAGGGGATGGCGTTGTTGCATAAATAGGGTGTTACGGACGGGGTAGTGGCATAAGGTTTAAGTACTACCCAAAACCTGACGCCGATGCAGTACCGAGTCCGCAACTGGTCTGAGTATAACG
>QBLT01000098.1:0-7214 GCA_003249105.1 Leptolyngbya sp.
GATGGAAGAGATGTGGGGCTGTAGGGGAGTGAGCGAGATGGGGCAAACAGGGTTGGCGGGGGTATCGGCTGGATCGTACTGTTGAGTCTTGATATAGCTCGACCGACCAGTTTAGGACATTGCTCAGCTTATCAGCCTAGGAGAGGCCAGCGATGGAGTGGATTACGACCCGACCCATTGCCCACCGGGGTCTGCACCAGGGGACGGCGGTGCCAGAGAACTCGTTGGCGGCATTTGAGGCGGCGATCGCGGCTCACCACCCCATTGAGCTAGACGTGCAGTTGCTTGCTGATGGCCACCTGGCTGTGTTTCACGATCGTGACCTGAAGCGGCTGACGGGCAAAAAAGTTCGCATTGCCCACCAAACCCTAGACACGCTCCAGCGCTATCGCCTCTACGATACCGACCAAACGATTCCCTCGCTGGCTGAGGTTTTAGCCTGTGTTGACGGGCGAGTGCCGCTGCTGATCGAAATCAAAAACAAAAAGAAAGTTGGCCCGCCGGAGCAAGCCCTGGTCAAAACCCTGGATGGCTACCGGGGAGAGTTTGCGGTGCAGTCGTTTAACCCGCGATCGCTCCAGTGGCTTAAACGCCATACCCCTGAGATGATGCGCGGGCAGTTGGCCAGCAAGCCGCAGCAGTTTTTGCGCAGCAACCTGCTGCTCACCTGGGCCAGTGCCCCCCAATTTATTTCCTACAACGTTAAAGCCTTGCCGACGCTGCCGACTACCCTGGCCCGCCGCCACTTTAACCTGCCGCTGCTAGCCTGGACAGTGCGCAGCCAGGCTGAGTGCGATCGCGCCATTCAGTACGCCGACAACTACATTTTTGACCTGTTTTAGCCCAGTTTTGGCAGTGCTCTCAGTCAACATTCACTTGCGCCTCATCCCCGTTGAAGGCAGGTTGGGTAAGGTATCAAAACGCTCACTGGTATTGTGGAATGTCTCTCTCGATCGAAGGTCTATGGGCTGTGGCCAAGCGTCAGGTGCGGTTGCCTAGGTCTCGCCCAGCGGTTAACTCCTTGACCAAATCGTGGAGCCTGGCTGAGCACTCTACCCAAACCACCGTGGCCCTAAGCACCAACGAAAACTTGCCGCTGCCCGCAATTTCCGTCGTGATCCCGGCTTTGAATGAGGCGAGACAGTTGCCAGCGGTGCTAGACAGGCTCCGTGCCGCCAACTTTGCCAACTCTATAGAGGTGATCGTGGTGGATGGCGGCAGCGTGGACGGTACTGCTGAGGTGGCTGAGGCTCAGGGGGCCAGGGTGGTAAGAGCCACCCCAGGGCGATCGCACCAACTCAACTGTGGAGCCGCCGTCGTCACCGGCCCCCTGCTGCTGTTTCTCCACGCCGATACTTGCCTGCCGGAGGGGTTCGATCGCACCATTCGGCAAACCCTCGCCCAGCCGGGGGTGGTAGCCGGAGCCTTTCGCCTCGCCATCGATGGCCCTGGCCGTGGCCTGCGCTGGGTAGAATGGGGGGTGAATCTGCGATCGCGCCTGCTGCAAATGCCCTACGGTGACCAGGCGATATTTCTCAAGGCCGAGGTCTTTGACAAACTGGGCGGCTTCCCCGACCTGCCGATGATGGAAGACTTTGAGCTGGTGCGGCGGTTGCGGCAGGTGGGAAGGGTGGCGATCGCGCCTGCTGCCGTGGTAACGAGCGATCGCCGCTGGCGCACCCTCGGCATTCTCCGTACCACCCTGGCGAATCAGGCCATGATTGCCGGCTACCTGCTTGGCATTGATCCCCACAAGCTCGCCCGCTGGTACCGCCACTTGGGAAAACCCAAGCTCTGAACAACACAAGTTAAGGCTTGGGATCGCTCAGCCCGTTGATCAAAGGTTCAATCACTTCTCGAAGAGCCGCTTGCAGCACGTCGTCACTGACACCATGCCGCCTCAAGCTTGCAATTAGCTCAGATACATGATCCCCTTCAAGTCGCTCTAAATCGACCCGCAGCCCTTGACCAATATAGGCCCGAGCTAAAGGCTGATACCCAGAAAAACCAAGCAGAGGGGCAATCCGCTTAAGGTCTTCGATCACATCTTCAGGCATACGAATGGTGATTGTTGTCGTAGGCCGATTTCGATCCAGCTGATTCTTCAAGACATCAGCTTTCATAGTATTCACGCTCCGTTCGTGTCGCCTTTCGCACCGAGATAATCTGATCATCTACCCTGACAACAACCCCCCGCTCAGCCGCTTCATCACCCGGCCAGCGATATCGGCGTAGCGCACCTCGCCCGCCAAAATTTGACCCAAACGCTGGGTGGCTGTGGGTCGCTTAATGCCCACCCGGTAGCCGATCCCCGGCACGCGAAAGAACAGCCCCGCAATGCGCTTGGCCCAGGGCATGTCTTCGCCCCAGGTAGCGTGCATGGTGGCGGTGTAGTTGGCCAGGGCTTGGGGGTCACCGCCCAGCGCTGCATGGATCGCCTCGGCGGCCCGCACCCCGCTAATCATGCCGGGGCGAATGCCTTCGGCACTGAGCGGATCGACAATGGCGGCGGCTTCGCCCACTAGCACCGCCCGGTGGGTGTGCAGAGGATGGTTGCCATCCCACAACTTCAGCGGGTGGCTGTAGACCGTACCCTGGTCGAGGCTGACCCCAAAGGACTGGCTGTATTTTTCTAACGCTTTTCTGTAGTCTGCTGGGGCCTGGCCCAAAAAGGTTGCTACCCCAATTGAGTAGCCCTCTGCTTTGGGGAAGTTCCACGCGCAGCCCTGCTTGACGAGGCCAAACTCAAAGTTGATGGCGCAGTCATCCCCTAGGGGGGCACCCACTTCTAACACGCTGGCGGTGCGCAGAGTCAAATTGGGAAAGCCCAGCCATTTGGCTATGGGGCCGGTAGCGCCATCGGCGGCCACCAGGTAGGCCGCTTCCAGTGTGCCAGCCGTAGTGGTTACCTGCCAGTAGTCGCCCTTATTCTCAATGCCAGTGACCGCCGTACCATCCTTGAGCTGTGCCCCTAGCTTTTGCGCCTGCTGCACCAAGAAGTGGTCAAATACCTCGCGTTTCACCATCCAGATTGGGTCGGTGGTGGCGAGTTCGGCCTCAACGGGGTCGCCCAGCTTGTAGGTGTAGCGCACCCGGCGCATGGGGCGATCGATCGCCGGGGTAAAGTCAAAATCAAAGAATTCTGCCACGCTGGGCGATACCGCACCGCTGCAAGGCTTGTAGCGAGGCAGGGCATCTTTTTCTACAATCAGCACCGAGTGCCCCTGCTTGGCCAGGTGGTAGGCGGTTGATGCTCCGGCGGGGCCAGCCCCCACCACAATGACGTCGTACATGGGGTTCTTGACTGGGTAGATGGGTTACAGCGTGGTTGTGCCCCCATCCTACCGCTTCAGAGAACCCAGAGAATTTGGCCAATTTGGGTTTGGTGCCCCCCCTGGGCATTGAAGTTTCTTGGTTTTCGGGGTTAAGTAAACAGGCTGAAGCCCGTGTCTTACAGTTTCAACAGGGCGTTTAGTGCTGGTGCAGGGGCAACGCTGGAGCTAGCCCAGCCCAGCGCCAAGCTTGGGGTTTCTAACCATCAACGCGTCACAGCAGGACTTAGACATAGTTAATTTATTTCCACAGGTACTATGCAATGCAACTCTCTGAAGGCTTTTGCGGTGAGCACGTTGGGCTGTTTAGTCCTAGGCGGGCTGGCTAGCTGCGGCAGCGAAAGCCCCACCGCCACAACCTCTGAGGCAGAACCCACCGAAACCGCCAGCGCTGAGGGCGAAACCGGCACCCTAGTAATTCGCGCCAATGGCGAAGATTTTGTGCGCCAGGGGTTTACCACAAAAGATGGCTGGGAGATCGAGTTTGACAACCTCTACGTGTCGCTGGCCGATATCTCCGCCGCCCAGACTGATCCTCCCTTTGACCCTGAGTCGGGCGATACCCTGGAGGCCAAGGCCGAAGTCAAGGTAGACGGTACCCAGGTGGTCGATCTGGCCGAGGGCGATGAAGCGGCTGACCCCGTGGCGGTGGGTGAGGTCGAGGCTCCGGCGGGGCGCTTTAATGCCCTGGCCTGGCGTATGGTGCCCGCCGAGAGCGGCCCCTCAGAGAGCTACTCCATCTGGATGCAGGGCACCGCCACCAAAGAGGGCGAAGAAATCCCCTTCACCGTCAAGGTGAATGAAGAGCTGGCCTTTACCTGCGGCGATTTTGTGGGCGACGATCGCAAGGGCATTCTCACCGCTGGCGAAGCGGCTGACCTGGAGGCGACCTTCCACTTTGATCACCTGTTTGGCGATGGCAGTGTCCCCGCTGACGACGGCATCAATACCGGTGCCCTGGGCTTTGAGCCCCTAGCGGCCCTGGCGGAAAATGGCGTGGTCGATGTCGATAGTACTGCCCTCCAGGCGGAGCTATCGGAGGCTGACTACACCACATTTCTCTCGATCTTGCCCAGCCTGGGCCACGTGGGCGAAGGCCACTGTGCAGAAACTAAGCTGACTACCCTATGAGACTAAACCTGACATTGGCATTGACCTTAGGACTGGCTAGCTGGGTGTTGCCGGCGATCGCCCATGGCGTGACGGTGGAGCATCGCCAGGTCAGTTCCGTTGAAATCAGCGCTCAATTTGAAACCGGTGAGCCCCTGGCCAACGCCCAGGTGGTGGTCTACACCCCAGATAACCCTGCTGAACCCTGGCAACAGGGCACCACCGACGACCAGGGACAATTTAGCTTTACCCCAGATGCGACCCAGCCCGGCCGTTGGGAGGTCGTGGTGCGCCAGGCGGGGCATGGCGTGGTGACGACCGTGCCAGTGGCGGATCCCGATTCTGCGAGCTCCGCTTCTGACCCTGGGACAGAGGCGGAATCAGAGCCCAATTCTTTAATCTCTCCTAGTACTGGCCTATCCCCGGTGCAGCAGGGTATTACTATTGGCTCTGTAATCTGGGGCTTTATCGGCACCGCTCTATTTTTTGCCAGAGGCAAGCGCTAGTGCACATTCCCGACGGAATCTTACCAGCCCAGGTCTGCGCGGCGGGGTATGCGATTACTGGGTTAGCCACCTGGTATTCCCTGCGGCAGATTAACCGGAAGCCCGATCCCGCTGCCGAAATTCCGAAGGCGTCGCTGTTGACGGCGGCGTTTTTTGTGGCCTCGTCTATTTACATTCCGGTGCCGCCCGCCAGTGTCCACCTGATTTTGAACGGGCTGCTGGGGGTGGTGCTGGGTTATTTCGCTTTCCCGGCTATTCTCATTGGTTTATTTTTTCAGGCGCTGGTGATTGGCCACGGCGGCATCACCACCCTGGGGGTGAATGCAGCGATGATGGGCATTCCGGCGCTGGTGGCTTACCACATCTTTCAGCTGCGCAATTCGTTGGGCAAGCCCCTGGCCGAGCCGACGCGCACGGGGATATTTGCGTTTTTAGGTGGTGCCCTGGGCCTGGGGATAGCGGCCCTGATCTTTCTAGCGCTGATCGTTTTCAACATTCCCGCTGAGCTCAATGCGGGGGCGGAACGGGCGGCGGTGCTGACGCTGTCGGTGGGTCACGTGCCCCTGGCGATTATTGAAGGCATTTTTACGACCATGCTGGTGCTGTTTTTGCGTCGGGTGAAGCCCGAGCTGCTGGAGGGTTAGGCCACCATGGGAGCTGCTAATTTCGATACCTACGTGCATCGCGAGTCGGTGATTCACCGCTGGTCGCCCCGGCTGAAGCTGGTCAGCCTGGTGGCGCTGATGTTTGCCTTCGCCGTGGTGCACCAGCTCACCCTGGTGCCCTGGATGCTGGCTCTGGCGGCCACGCTGTATGGTCTTTCGGGGCTGCCGGTGTCGTTTTTGCGGCAGCGGTTGAGCTATCCGGGGCTGTTTATTTTGGGGCTGGTGGTGGTGCTGCCGCTGACGGTGGGCGATACGGTGCTAGGGCAGTGGGGGTGGCTGACCCTGCGCCAGGAGGGGTTGCAGGCGACGCTGCTGATTGTGGGCCGGTTTTTGTCGATTTTGACCCTGGGGTTTATTTTGCTGGGGACAACGCCGTTTTTGACCCTGCTCAACGCGATGCGATCGCTCGGTCTGCCCACCATCTTGGCGGATATGACGCTGCTCTCGTACCGCTACCTGTTTGAAATTGCCGCCATGCTGGCCACCATGCAGCAGGCGATGCGGCTGCGGGGCTTTGGTCAGCGGCGGCAGCGCTGGCTGCGGGTGAACGGTCAGATTATGCAGCAGCTGGCCATGCTGGCGGGCAATCTGCTGATTCGCAGCTATGAGCAGTCTGACCGGGTTTACCGGGCCATGCGGCTGCGGGGCTACGGCTACGGGGGCAAGGTCGCCGTAGGGGAGCGCGCGGCGGCGCAGCCCGGCACCCTGAGCTGGGGGCTGGCGGCGGCGGTGCTGACGGCGGCGGTGAGCCTAGTAATCGCTGAAGGACTTTTGCGCCTGTGATGGATACGCCGATGATGAATTCGATTTCGACTGGGTTTGACCCCTTGGCTATGGCTCAGAAGCCTCGGCAGGAGGCGATCGCCGCCCGCGATCTCTGCTTTGGCTACCCCGACCAGCCGGAGGTGCTGGGGAATATTTCGCTGACGATTGGTGAGGGCGATCGCGTCGGCATTATCGGCCACAACGGCTGCGGCAAGACCACGCTGTTTATGCTGCTGTGCGGCGTGCTGGCCCCCGCCGCCGGAACCATTCACCTGTTTGGTGAACCCCTCAAACCCGGCCAGTTTCGCCCCGAAGTCGCTCTGCTGTTCCAGGATCCTGACGACCAGTTATTCTCGGCCTCGGTGCGCGATGACGTTGCCTTTGGCCCCGAAAACATGGGCCTCGACCCGACCGAGGTGGAGGTGCGGGTCGCCCAGGCCGCCGATATGGCGGGCATCACCCACCTGCTCGATCGCCTGCCCCACCACCTGTCGGGGGGCGAGAAGCAAATGGTGGCGATCGCCGGTCTGCTGGCCATGACTCCCCAAATTATTCTTTACGACGAGCCCACCGCCAGCCTCGATCTACGCACCCGCCGCCGCCTGATTCGCTTTTTGCAAAACTCCACCGAGACTGTGCTGATCTCCTCCCACGATCTGGAGTTTGTGCTGGAGGTGTGCGATCGCGTCATTCTGATCGACGAAGGCCGCATTATTGCCGACGGCTGCCCCCGCCAGATCATGGGCGATCGGGCGCTGATGGAAGCCCACGGGCTGGAGAAGCCCCACTCGCTGATTCCCCATGTGGATCCCCACCACGGGGGGTAGGGAGTAGGG
>QBLT01000098.1:7224-16535 GCA_003249105.1 Leptolyngbya sp.
GGGTAGGGGGTAAAGCTGTAGCAAAAGAACAAAAATAGAAGAATGAAACAAGTGCCGGTCGGGTTTAAATTCTGGCCTTCTGGGCTGTTCTGACCTAGGCTTTACCGACTGGCGCTTTTATCCAAAATTAAGAAAAAAGGGGTTCCTGACTTGTGCAGGAACCCCTTTCGCTATCTCTCTAGTCTCAACTGGCCAATCTAGTCGGGCTTTTTCTCGGGCATCATGCACTTGTCGGAGTCGCAGCCAGCGGGGCCAGCTTCGATCAGCTCGCCGGCATCGTAGCGCGATAGGGCGGCGTGGAAGTTTTCGGTGCCGCGCCGCGCTTCTACCTGCTGCTTGAGGGCTTCGAACGTGGCTTTGTCGATGGGCTCAAAGGGCAGACGGGGAAAGGTTTGCAGGTCGTCAAACCGGGCCAGCAGGGCGGCGGAAATGTAGCCTTCGTCGTTTTGGATAGTTTGGTAGATGCGCTCAGCTAGATCCTCCAGTTCCGGCTCGCGAAACTCGATGGTGGCCGAGGTGTTGTGGGTGGTGTAGTGCTTCTGCACCTGCATGTAGAAGTCGAACTGGGCCGCCGCCGAGAATTTCTCGATGGCGATTTCGTCGGCACCGGGCAGGTTGGCCCAGAGCACCTCGACCGGAATTTCCACCAGCCACTCGGTGCAGCGGGGGTCAAAGGGATCGTTGAGCAAACCGCCGTTCTCGTCCTTGTCGGACTGGGAGGGCACGATGGAGTAGCCGTAGTCGATACAGGCCATGGCTACGGGGTCATTTTTGCGGAAGGTGATGCGGCGAATGAAGCGCTGAGCCTTGGGGGGGTGCCAGCCGGGGCTAGCGCCCGTGAGCAGCGACTTGGTGCCTGCGGGCTGCACGGTGGTGCAGCGGTTGGGGCGCACCAGGCCGTGGCGATCGCAATATTCCCCCACCACCCGATGCACAATATCCTTCCAGCGGGTGAGGAATTCTTCTTCCCTGGCTTTGAAGTCAAGCCCCTGCATGGTGTCAGGGCGACCGGCTTCCCACCAGCGCAGCCACTCGACCCCAAAGGCGATCACGAAGAAGTCGAACAGCCCGGTGAAGGAGACACCGACGATCGGATCCTCCAGGCGCGACTTCTGGTAGCGGGGCTCCTGGAATTGGTGATTTAGCAGGACGGCTACAGACAGGGCGGCGGCGGTGAAGGCGTCCTCTTGATCCTTCAGATTCTTGGGGTCGAGCTGGTTGAGGTGGACTTCCGCGAGGTTGCAGTGGAAGTTGGCTCCCAGGATCTCGCCGCAGGGGTTGAGACCGTAGCGATCGTCGCCCCCGGCTCGGCGCTTGGCTTCCCCAGCCCACTGGATCGCCCCTTCGCCCGAGTAAAACTGCTTGCGAACAGAATCGACGCAGTCTTGCAGACTGGGCTTGGTGTGGAAGACGCGGGTGTGGTTGGCCATGCGCAGCACGTCGCGCTCGGGGTCGATGCGCCAGTTGCCCTCGGCATCCTGCTGCCAGAGGTTGTCTTTGGCGCTGGCGGCTAGTTCATCGTTGCTGTCGAACTGCCTCATGCCCGCTGACCTGCGTATGTTTCCGGCCACTACACAGGCGGCGGCTTCGTCGATTAGCAGGCAGCACTCGACCGAGTTGAGCTGGCGACCTAGAGCCTTGTTGAGAATGCTGGCGCAGCGATCGTAGAGCAGCGATAGGCGCACGGGGTTGGCCACGCCGCCAAAGCCCTTGAGCTTTTCGCCTGCGGGGCGCACGTCGCGCAGGTCGATGGTGACGTTGACATCATCTGTGAAGCGATCGTCGGTAGATAGCTCCAGCAGCGTTTCGTAGGATTTCACCCAGCCCTGGCGGCTGTCGCCCACGCGAATGGTGACCTGGTTGCCCTCGATCGCAACGTCAGTAACTTCACGGCGATCGGCCACGGGAGTTTCGCCGATGTCGCCCGCCATGGTGACGACCAGGCGGTTGCGAATGGCGGGAATTTGGTTGATGTACTTGGGCTCAAGAATCGCCCCGGTGCCGCAGCCCATCATGGCTAGATCCATCATCAGGCCGAAGGCGCGCCAGTCAACTACGTCGGTGCTGGTGCAGTTATAGGCTCCAGAAAAGTTCTCGGGCTGCTTGCTCCAGTCGGTACCGCCCACCCACAGCCAGCGGCCCGAGGGCAGGGCTTTGACCTGGCGCTGCATGCGGTTGAGTAGGGCGGTCTCGTCGTCGGTGAGGTTGCCGAGTTCGATGAGGCCCGCCAGGGTGCGATCGCACACCTGATCCCAGGTTTCGCGCTGCCCCTCTACCACCTCGCCCCGGCGGCTGTAGGTGCGATAAAACACAGGAAATGCCGCTGGAGCTGCCTCAGGGAATGGCCCCTGCTGCCGGGTACGGGGAAGTTCTTGAACCATGGGATCAGCCTTTTGCTAGCAAGAGAGTACGTAGATCGGCGCGTTGCCCAAACCCAGAGGTAGAAACCCGCATGCATTGGCAGATTCTCGCCTGGGCCGAGTAGATTGCCCCAATGGTCGTTCATCATAACTGATTATCTTCAGATGTAGTGTCTAGCAATCAACATTCTGTAGACATAGCGCTAAATCTAGAAACTTCCTACTTCATGGGGGCAGCTCCTCAATTTAGGGTCTCCAAGTTGTATTGCTCAGAAGTTCAAGTTGTGTTGCAAGGTTAACCCCAGCTCTAAGGTTTCTGTCATCATCAATTTAGGATCCAAAACTTTCTAAATCAGCCCTTTCTGAATTAGGAGCGGCCCCATGGAAAAAGTTTGCTGGGAGCAGTTTAAGCACCGCTACGAAGGCCCCGATGGCCAGCTTAAAGCCTGGGCCGACTACCAGCGGGCCTATCAACAGTGGCGGCGATCGTGTCTGACGGATACGGCAGACTTAGGGCCAAGCCATCGCTAACGTCTTCTTCCTTTACGATGGAGACATTGGTCATCCTAGGGCGTTGCCATGGCTCAGACGATTGCAGCCCGAAAAGTCAAGCTCCACGACCTTAAGACAAAATTCGGCCTGCAACAGGTATACGACGATGCCTTTTTTACAGAATGGCAGGACGACTTACCTGAACTAACGGATGCCGAGCGGCGATCGTTAGATCGCATCAAGCAGAACTATCTCTATCTGCTGGAATACCCGGTCATGGAAAGCATCGTCAAAATGGTGGTGCTTTCTCCCCTGCTAGATTTAGCCGGATTCTATGAGCCGCCATTTCGGGTAGATGGTGAAGCCTCTATTCAAGTAGCGGCAGAGGATGAGGGAGATATCATCCAAGGCTCGATTGATGTCGTAGTGATTCAAGGACAACTGTGGGTCACAGTAATCGAGGCAAAAAACTCTGAATTTTCGATTACGAAAGCTATTCCTCAGGCCTTGGCTTACATGCTGGCGGCACCAGATTCAGCCAGGCCAGCCTTTGGTGTTGTCTTAAATGGTAGCGAGTTTCTATTCCTCAAGCTTGTGCCGGGGGATGCACCCCGGTACGCCGCGTCCGACCTATTTTCCCTGCTC
Organism: Leptolyngbya sp.; assembly: GCA_003249105.1. GTDB lineage: Bacteria > Cyanobacteriota > Cyanobacteriia > Phormidesmidales > Phormidesmidaceae > Nodosilinea. The sequence continues at coordinate 10,722 of QBLT01000098.1, forward strand.
AACCGGGGCAACAATTTGTACTCTGTTTTGCGCTTCTTAAAGCGGTTGAGAAGTTTGCTTGTGGTCTAATCAGTGATAGCTTCTATGGCAGATGGCCGAGAAACCTCAGTCTCTCGGCCATTGTGTTAGGGATTCCCTGGTGAGTTGAGCAGGGCTGAATCTAGCTGACGGGCACTGCCACCGCTTCGGTTTCGGCTGCTGCTGTCTGATCCGTGAGGCGCTTGGCTTCCAAGTAAGCCGCTAGCTGCTCCTCAATGTTCTGCCGCACGATCTGGCGAAAATCGATAAAGTGCTCGGCCTGGGCGCACACCGACACGTAGTTGGCGACCACCGCCGGATAGCGCCACAGCATAATGGCCAGGTTGATCCAAAACCGCAGGCGGGTCTTGCGCATCACGCCCTGCCGCCACACGACAATCAAAAAGGCGCGAATGGTGACCCAGTTGATATCAGGAGTACCAGCGGAGGCGGTGCGATTTTTGTAGTTACGCTTTTGGGCTTCACCCAGCATCAAAAAGTGGCGGAAAGTGCGGTTGAGCACCGTCAGTGGATCGTAGAGATCCCAAAACACCTGAATGTATTCTTCGGTGATTTCTTCGATGGGCCGGGTGGGCACAAAGTTCATCAGGGTGGTCTGGTTGATGTCGGCGCTCTTGCTCAGCAGGCGGCCTTCTTTCTCTAAACGGTGAGACAGAGCGGTGTCGGGCAGGGCTTGCAGCATGCTCACCAGGGCGGTGGGGATGGCGGTCTGCTCAACAAATTCGTAGATGCGCCGACCGGCCCCAGATTTCTCGCCGTCGAAACCAACGATTAGCCCGGCCATCACCCGCAGCCCCGCCTGGGCGATGGAAATCACCGACTCCGAGAGGGGGTCGCGCATGTTCTGAAACTTTTTGGTCATATTCAGGCTGTCGTCGTCGGGGGTTTCGATGCCCAAAAAGACGGTGCCAAAGTTGCAGTCGACCATCATCTGCATCAGTTCTGGATCTTGGGCCAGATCTACCGACGCTTCGGTGGCAAAGGAGAAGGGGTAGCCGTGCTCTTCCATCCAGGGTTTCATCGCCTTGAGCAGCAGTTTGACGTTGCGCTTGTTGCCGATGAAGTTGTCATCGACCATAAAGATGCTGCGCCGCCAGCCCAGGTCGTAGAGGCATTGCAGCTCGGCCAGCAGCTGCTCGGGATCTTTGGTGCGGGGTTTGCGCCCGTAGAGCACGATGATGTCGCAAAATTCACACTGGAAGGGGCAGCCCCGGGAGAACTGCACCGACATCTCGGCGTAGGCGTCCATCTCCAGCAGGTCGTAGCGGGGCACGGGGGTAGTGGTGACATCGGGCTTTTCGCCACCGGAGCGGAAGGTGCCGCGCTGGTCGCCCCGTTCTACTGCCTCCACAAACATGGGTAGGGTGATTTCCCCTTCGTCCAAAATCAAAAAGTCGGCCCCAGCGGCCTCAGATTCTTGGGGAATGGCGGTGGGGTAGGGGCCACCGACCGCCACCAGTTTGCCGTAGCGCTTGGCGGTTTGCACGGCGTCTAAAAAGTCTACGCGGTGGACGATCATCGCCGAGATGATGACAATGTCGGCCCAGCGCCATTCGTCGTCGCGCACCTCGCGCACGTTGCGGTCTACCAGCTTGTAGTCCCAAGTTTGGGGAAGAATTGCCGCTACGGTCACTAGCCCTAGGGGGGGCAGCTGCGCCTTCAGCCCAACCAACTCCAGAGTTTTATCAAACGACCAAAAGCTTTGGGGAAAGCGCGGATAAACCAAAAGAATGTTCATAGAGACCGTATGGGTATCCCCGCCATGCTACGGGAGTTATCTGAAATAATCAAACGTAAAACTTGAGAATCTGATACCTAACGGTAACAAAAACTATAGAAAAATTTGGGGGCTAGGCTCTGACGCCAATCTGGCTAACGGCGATCGCAGGCGGGTCTTGGTATACCCATGACCTAAAGACGAGGGAAACCCGCAATTAGTTCGCCGCTGTCCGCCGAGCTTTGGTCGGAGACTGGCAGTTATCGCAGTGTCCACAACCGCCCAATCGCTGCGCCTCGCTGCGAAAGCCAAACGCCACCAGCAGCGCCTGCCAGCGACACTGACGGCTGTGGAGAAACTGGTGCATCTGCTGGCTGGCCGACGCCTGCGATCGCACCGGTCGCCCCGGTCGGTTGGTGAGCTGGTACTGAAATGGGTTCACCCACTCTAGCTGGCCGACGCTGTGCAGCCACGACAGGGAAATGGCCCCGTGCTCAAACCGCTGGTTAATGTCGCGCACGTCTCCCTCGGGGGGGATTTGGGTCACCAGGCGCTGGGCCTTTTGCTGGAGGGCCTGGGTCTGGGCCTCAAAGAATTTAGCTCGCTGGCGATCGCCCGGTTCCAGCCAGCCCGTGGGCTCGCTCACCAGAGTCAGGGCCTCGGCATGGTTGCCGTCCCGCCCGGCGCGCCCCACTTCCTGCACGTACTCGGTAATGGTGCAGGGAGCTTGGTAGTGGACCACCCAGCGGGTGTTGGATTTGCTGATCCCCATGCCAAAGGCCGAGGTGCAGACCACAAACTGGAGTTTGTCGGCCATCCAGTCGGCCTCGATTTGGCGGCGATCGCGGCTGCTCAACCCGGCGTGGTAGGGCGCTACTCGATAGCGATCGCTCAACTGCTGGGCCAGTGCCTCGCTGTCTCTGCGAGTGCGGACGTAGACTAACCCCGCTTGGTTGGGGTGCTGCTCTAGGTAGCGCTTCAGCGCGCCCTTACGCTGGCCCTCGCTGACCACCGCCTTCACCCGCAGATTTAGGTTAGGGCGGTGGGGGTTGAGCCGCACCACCTGGGGCGACTGAAGCTGTAGCACCTCGCGCAGAACGCTCTGGGCGGCGGGGTCGGCGGTGGCGGTAAAGGCCGCAATGGGTAGGGTGCTACCGGGCGGACGGCAGTCTAGCAGCGCTTTTCGCACCGTTCCCAGGCGGCGGTAGGCGGGGCGAAAGGTCTCTCCCCACTGCACGAGGCAGTGAGCCTCATCCAAAATCAACCCGTTGAGCTGGAGCCGGGGCTGACACAGCCGTTCCCATACCGGCGGGCTGAGCAAGGGTTCGGGGGAGACATAGAGCAGCCGCAATTCTCCACGTTCTAGCGCCTTGAGGGTGCGGTGGCGCAGGGGCGGCGGCAGCTGACTGTGGAGAGTGGCGGCGGGCAGAGCTTTATCGCGCAGATCTTGCACCTGGTTTTCCATTAGGGCTACCAGGGGCGACACCACCAGCGTTAGGCCCGACTGAAGCAGTGCCGGTAGCTGAAAACACACCGATTTGCCGCCCCCGGTAGGCAAAACGACCAGAATATCTTGACGTTTGAGCAAAGCCCTAACGATCGCATCCTGGGGTGAGCGAAAGTCGCTATAGCCCCAAATCTGCTGAAATGTCTGGAGCACCTCGGCCCAGGCCACCGACTGTTCTGCCATCGTCCCACCCTGAATCGTGCTCTCAGAATGCCCCGGTCAGCTGTGCGATGGATGGATACGGGTACCCCAAAAGCAAAAAGGGGATCGGACTTAGACCCGATCCCCCTTAGTTATTGCAGGTCTACGTCTGCTCTAAAGAAGCATTGGCAGGCTGCGGCTTACACCCAGCTTTATTCAAAGATGAAGGGGAAGTTATAGCCAACGCCTAGGGAGATGCCTAGGGCAAAGCCGCTGGTGACCCGGAAGTTACCCACAGCGTTGAAGGTAAAGTCGCGGGAGATGGGTACATCGGCCCCGGCGTTGATCAGCAGACCCACATCGCCACTGGTCGGAATTTCGACCCCGGCTCCAACATAGGGCTGGGCACGGAAACCGCTGTAGCTCAAGGTATTGAAGTTGTAGGTCACCGGAATGGTGAAGCTCGACCGGCTGTTGGTAATAGTAGCTCCAGGCCGTACTGAGAAGCGGGGGCCAAGGGAAATTTTGCTGATGACATTAAAACCAAAGCTAGACAGCGCGCTGTTATCGCGGTTGCCGATGCCGATGTTGCCGCCCACACCCAGGTAGGCGGGGGTGATTTCGTAGGCCGCGCGGGTGCTTTGGGCCAGGTCGATAGAGTCGCTGGCGGCGGGAGCGGTCTCAATGGTGGCTGCCGTCAGAGCCGACTCAATATCGGTGGTGTCGAACGAACCTTGATCAGCGGTGAGCGACTCAGCCTCGGGCAGGGCGAGCAGGCTGGCATCAGACTCCATCGGCTCCACCGGGGCGATCGCCTCAACGACAGGCATCTCAGCGGCAGCAGACACTTCAGCGGCGGCAGATTCGTCAGCTACAGCGGGCTCAGCGGTGGCTTGGGGGGCGACTTCTACGTCTTCTGCCAGATGGTTGTGAGCTAGCTCTAGCTCGGCCAGGTGGTTGTGGGCTAGGGCCGGGGCAGCCATGCCAGCTACCGCTGCCAGACTCAGCGCTAGGGAAACTTGCTTGAGATACGCCATGATTCGTTCACTCCTCAGATTTTTAACAGACAAATTTCATTGGCTAAATGCCAATGATTAATCGCTCTTGAAATCGCAATGCCGTAGTGAGATTCAGGAAAAGTAAAACTATCCCGTCGCTACAGATTCACACACCACATGTGCCTCTGAAATTGGCTGAATTGTACCATCTCCAGCCTTAGAACGAGGCTAGGTTGACAACATTCTGCACCTATTTTGGATAGACGCGACTCTACATTAGGGCAGATCAATATCGAAGGGCGATCAGTATTTTGAAACATTAGCCCTAACTCTACGGGCTGACCATGTGCTGAACTATGAGATTGGCCAACTGAGGTAAAATTTGTCGATTTTTGCTGTGCTCAGGGCCTTCAGTAAAAGCTACTAAAAGACCGGGTGCGCCGCTGGGTAGCTCAAAGTAGGCGGCGTCATGGCGCACCTTGCTGGTATACCCCGCCTTTGAATAGAGCCGAGTGCCAGGGGGTAAGCCCTCCCCTAAAAAACCGGTGAACTGGTCTTCTTCGCCGGGTTCGGGCCGGGCAGCGGGCTGGTGGCGCGCCATCAAAGAGAGCATGGTCTGCGATCGCGCCGCCGACACCGCCACCCCGCCCGCAATACTGTGAATCAACCGAGCCACCGCGTTGGTAGTGAGGCGATTGCGATTTTCGTAGTGCTCGCCCACAAAGGCACGCTCCCGACCGTAGGGGCCATCGCCCCAGGGCTTTTGGTTCATATTCACCCCCACCAGTTCAGGCCACTGCAACGACTGAAAGAAGCGGTTAACGATGTTGCGCTGGTGGCACCAGGTTTCAAAGGGACCGGGGGGCAGATCTGGGCCGCTGGTGGTGCCGCTGAGCATATCGACGACTAGAGAAGTGGCGTCATTGCTAGAGTCCACAATCATGTCCTTGAGCGCTCGATCGAGCTCCGCCGACGGCGGGATCATGCCCTGCTCCACCCACTCCTGGGTCGCTACCAGGTAAAACAGTTTCACCACGCTGGCCGGGTAGATCAGCTCGACCCCCCGGTAGCTGGCCCCCCGAGGGCGATGCCGCCAAAAATCGTCGGCACTCAGAGCCCCGCCCGTATTGACGATATAGGGTGGGTCATAGACCACCCAGGTCACCGCAATTTGAGTCGGCGTCAGCGCAAATTCCTCCCGCACCTGCTCTAATACCTGTTCTAGGGTCGTTTGCAGGTCAGGGTCGGGGGCAAAAAATGTCGTCATGGCCAGGGCTTGTGTTCTGGGTAACCGCTTGTTGATTAAATCATCCTTCACCATAGCGGGGGATGGGTGAGGGGTAAGGGAGTAATGGAGGGCTTTGTTGCATGAATAGTTCAAGCGTCAGGGGTTCTGTGGCAGGAACCGAGAA
>QBLT01000099.1 GCA_003249105.1 Leptolyngbya sp.
CATCACTCCCCTACTCCCCCTCCCCATGGACTGGAACCTCCTTGCCCTCAGCTTCACCGCCGTGTTCATCTCAGAGCTAGGGGATAAAAGTCAGCTGGCGGCGATCGCCCTCGGCGGCAGCTCCAAGTCTCCCCGCGCCGTGTTCCTGGGCACCGCCGCCGCCCTGCTGCTGGCCAGCTTGCTGGGGGTCATTTTGGGAGAAGGCACCGCCCAGATCTTGCCAGAACGATTGGTCAAAGCCGTTGCCGCCGTTGGGTTTGCGCTGCTGGCCGTCAAGCTGCTGTGGCCTGCAGCCAGTACCGACTAGGGGCGCTAAAACTCAATCTGGTCAATCACGCCCCGCAGGGTCTGAGCCGACTGCTGAAGCAGCTGCTCCTCGTGGGGACTGAGCAATATATTCAACCGCCGACTCACCCCACTGCGTCCCACTACCGCAGGCATGCTCAGACACAGGTTTTGGACGCCAAAGATTTCGTCAACTACGCAGCTCACGGTCAGCACCCGGTTTTGGTCGCGGATGATCGACTGCACAATCTGCGTCACCGCCAGACCGACGGCGTAGTTGGTGTAGCCTTTGCGGCGAATAATTTCGTAGGCGGCGTTTTTGGTCTGCTGAAAAATTTCATCCATGGCTTGGCGATCGCCCTCCGCCATGCCCTCGTAGTAAAGGGGAGTGCCGCAAACATTGGCGTGGCTCCAAAACGGCACTTCGCTGTCACCGTGTTCGCCAATGATGTAGGCATGTAGGCTGCGCGGGTCAAGGCCTAGACGACGCGATAGTAGATATCGAAACCGCCCCGTGTCTAGCACCGTGCCGGAGCCAAATACACGAGCTTTAGGCAGTCCCGACAGCTTCCAGGCGGCATAGGTGAGTACGTCTACGGGGTTAGACACCACCAGCAAAATGGCCTCAGGGCAGTGGGCCACAATATCGGGGATCAGCTTTTTGAGAATTTCGACGTTTTTTTGCACCAGATCCAGGCGAGTTTCGCCCTCTTTTTGGGCGGCTCCAGCGGTGACGACCACCACATCGGCTCCGGCAGCATCGGCCATGGTGCCCGCCTTAATCACCATAGGCTCTACGAAGGACATCCCCTGCTCTAGATCCATCACCTCGCCAATTAGCTTGTCCTGGTTGATATCAACCAGCACCATTTCGTCCAGCACATTTTGGATCATCATGGCGTAGGCGCAGGCCAACCCCACCTGACCAGCTCCCACAATCACTCCCTTGAGGGGCCGTAGCGGGTCAGGGTGCAGGTTGGTCAGCGGATTGGGGGTAAAAAGGCTATCAAACATAGGACATCCTGGTTAAGGGCCAATGCCTTTAATAAACCACGGCCTAGCCGGATTGTCCTGGCCTCAGCCCGCCCCGTCGATCGCCCTTGGCCACGGCCAGGTAGTTAAGACGGTACGGAGGATTGCGAGGCAGCAGCGGCTTGCCGGGTAGTGACCATGCTCTCTAAACGAGTCTTGAGATCTTTGGTGAGCTGTGCAGCCCCGGCCTTGAGCGCCTCAGGAGAATCCTCACCCTGGAGGTAATCATGTACCGATAGCGGTGCGCCAATGTGAATTTGAGCCGGGCTACGCCAGCCTGGATAGGCCGCACCATAGTAGATGTCTACCGGCAGCACCTGCACCCCCAGGCCGGTGCGAGCGGCTTCGGCCTGCACCGCCAGCCGAGCTAGGCCGGGCTTGAGGCCGTGGATCTTGTCCTCTCGCCGAATGCCCCCTTCGGGATAAATCACCAGCATTGCGCCCTCCAGCAGTAGCTCAATGCCATGGCGCAGGCTGGCCACCGTGGGCCGTCGCACATTGACCGCAAACCCTCCCAAGCGCCGGATGAACCATCCCTGGAGGCCCTTGACCTCGTCGGCGGTGACCATGAAGCGCAGGTCACGGCCTGTAATGGCTCGACCGGTAGCATAGGGCAGCAAAATCGAGTCCCAGCGGGCCCGGTGGGTAGGGGCCAAAATCACTGGCCCAGCGGTGGGCACGTGATGCTGCCCCGTAATGGTAATGGGGCCGAAGTAGGCGGGCACCACCAGGTGGCGGCCCAGAAAATAGGCCAGGGGGGTCAGTACTGGCGAACAGCGCGATTGGGCAGGGGCGATCGCCCCGCCCTTAACCAACCCAGCCGACGATTCAGGAAACTCAGAGGATTTCATAGGAAGGCGTAATACAGGAGCCATAATCAGCTAAATCCTAATAGTGCCGATGTTAGGCCTTCCCAGTATGCCCGTCGCTAGCTACCACAGAGCCTGCGATCGGAAACAAAATGGGTCTGACCCTGGTCTACATGCTTTACCCTACAGCCCTTGCCGAAGGACGCAACCCTGGTTCAGGACAGTTCAGTCGGTGTCATGGTGCGCGGAGAGCGGCGCTGCGCTTGGCGACGCTGCTGAAACCACTGCTGTAGCTGCTGACGACAGGGTTCGGCTAAAATGCCGGTTACCACCCTGAGCCGATGGTTGGAAGCAGGGCCATCGGGCAGGTTTAGCACCGATCGCACCGCTCCCGATTTGGGGTCGTGGGTACCGTACACCAACAGCCCCAGGCGACTGAGAACAATTGCCCCAGCACACATCGGACAGGGCTCAAGGGTGACGTAGAGGGTGCAGTCGTTGAGATGCCAGTTGCCCAACTGGCGCGCGGCCTCCCGCAACGCCAGCACCTCGGCGTGGGCGGTGGGGTCTTGATCTTGCTCCCGCCGATTGCCCACCTCCGCGATCGCCCTATCCCCAGGGCCAACTACAACAGCCCCCACCGGCACATCCCCCGCCGCTCCGGCAGCCTCCGCCAGCTCTAGCGCCCGTCTCATCCAGCGCTGGTGGTGCAGAGCGGTCTCATCGGCCAACTCCTGGGAAGGCAGGTCATGGGAGGACAGGTCGTCGGGCATAGGAGGTCACTCAGGCAACCACATCAAGATTTAGCCTATCCATATTAGATCAGAGCATTCTCCAGGCATGGCCCTGCCAAAGTAAACCCCCTCCGCCAACCCAGGGACAGCGCAGGGGGTGAGATGTTTAGACGCAATACTGTCTGTAGCTTCTGTGGCGTTGAGCTGAGGCGAGATGGCCAGTCGATGCCACCCAGCGAAGCCAAATTTTAGATGTAGGCCGAAATATCCTCGCCGCACTCGTCGGCTAGATAGCAAAGCGCCCGAAACCGCAGCTCCACCAGTTCGTTGTAGAGGGGGTTGAGCTTACACAGGGGCGGAATGTGGGCTACCGAACGACCCAACACCACGATGTCGCGCTCAAAGGGGCACTGGGCGGGGATCAACTCTGCCACCTTGCGGGCGCGGCGGGGAGTCTCGACCCGCAGGTGGCTCACCCACTGGCGCAGCGGACGAAATAGATCGAGGGGCAGGGCTTGACCCACAGCTTGCAGCCCGTGACGGAGGGAAGATAGAAGGCGATTCATAGGTTAAACCTCTCGCAAGTCCAACAATTGAGACTGTCTGAGAAAAGGTCGAGCACTGAGCCTGGACTTGGTATGGAAACTCAATACTGACTGGAGCGAACATAAAACTCACTTAGGTGTTGGTGAGCCTTTTGCTTAAGCTAAAGAATTCCCTTAGCGATCGGGTAAAGCATCAACAAAGCTCATCGGATTTCTACTAAAGCTCCAGTAAAGAGCTACTTCAGCAGGGGCAATGGCGATTCCGGAAAGGCTTGAGATATATGAGACATAGGTTGCTTTGGGAGCACAAATGGCGGAATAACATCGGGTACTTTTACTGAAGTGGCCTGTATTTAATTGTTTCTGATTCAGGTAATTTTTGCGTGAATGCCATGACACTTTTGCAATTGGGTATACCAATGGCTGTTTAAAGAGAAGTAGCTAATTTTTCTGTATAGAACACTACCCAATCTGATACCATCGGCGGTGAACTTTGGAGGCACTGAGCCGTGGCTAAATATGTAATGTGGGGCAGCTATTGTGAGGATGTGCTTGAAAAGCGCGCTCCCTTTCGAGCGGCACATCTCCAGGGATTGCAGCAGCAAAAAGACGACGGCCTGCTGGTGGCCCTAGGCCCGACCACCGATAATACAAGGGTATTTGGCATTTACGAGGCCAACAGCGAGGCGGCTGTGCGGCAGCTAGTGGAGGGCGACCCCTACTGGCAAAACGGTATTTGGACGGAGTACCAGGTCTATGCTTGGAACCAGGTGTTTTAAGCGAGCGGGGAGTTTTCACCAAGCCTCGACTACATTGACGGTCATTTCCCATTAAAATGACCTCGTTCGGGTTCATCGACCAGGGCAGAGTTCCCAGTAATGTTGTTCAGTGAGGTGCCGTGGCTAAGTTAGCTCCTACCCAAATCGAGCAGCTCCAAAGTATCGGGGCGTACCTACGCCAGGTGCGTCAAGAGCAAGGGCTGGCTATCGACATGCTGGCCAACCAAATTTTTATCCGCCCAGCGCTGCTGAAGGCGCTGGAGTCGGGACATGAGGCTGAGCTGCCTGAGCCGGTGTTTATTCAGGGGTTTATTCGTCGCTATGCCGAAGCCCTAGGGCTTGATGGTCAGACCATTGCCCAAGAGTTTCGGGTCACGCCGGTCAACGTGCTACCAACCCCAGAGCTGCTAGAACGGGCCGACACGAATGGCGCTGTGGCACCGGAACCGCCTCGCCCTCGCCCGCAGATGAGCGATCGCCCCCCCAAGGCTGCCTCTGGCCCAGCGGGCCGGTCACCGCTGCCACTGGTGCTGAGCCTAGCCGCTCTGGCGGTAATTTTGGGGTTGGGGGCCTGGGGTCTGTTTGGCCGCAGCAACGGGCCATCCCAAGCCAACAACGGCAATTCAGGGACGGAGTCACCCCCTGAGACTGCCAGCACCAATGCCGCAGCCCCGTCACCAACAGAAACTGCGGCACCGCCTGAGGAACCTCCAGAGGCCGAAGAGGAGTCTAGTGCACCCCTAGAAGCACCTGTAGTAGTCAGCGCCAACCTGAGCGATCGCGCCTGGCTGAGCGTCGTAGCCGACGGCGAGAACGTCTACGAAGGCGTAGCCGAGAGCGGCTTTGAAGAGACCTGGACGGCTGAAACCAGCCTGACGTTGAGGACGGGGAACGCGGGGGGGGTGGAGCTGTCTGTCAATGGCGATCGCGCCGTTGTGATGGGAGCCTCTGGCGTGGTTAGAACCGTCACCGTGACCCCTGCCTCGGGGGTAGAGAGCGTTGAGTCTCCCTAGGCTGGGCCATGATCCCAAGCTAGCGAAATCATGGGCTTACAATAGAAGCGATCGTCCTACTGCTCATTTGCCCAACCTATGACACCGCCCACCGAGCTTGAGAGCGCCACCACCGAGACGGCAATCCTCAATGGTGACACCGCTGACCTCGACGAAGTGCCCTACGATGTCGAGATGTCGCTGTTTGACCATCTGGAAGAGCTGCGACAGCGCATTTTTTATAGCCTGATTGTCGTGGTGCTGGCCATTGTGGCCTGCTTTTGGCAGGTGAAACCCATTGTCAGCCTGCTAGAGGTGCCAGCCCAGGGAGTAAAGTTCTTGCAGCTGTCGCCTGGGGAGTACTTTTTTGTCTCCTTCAAGGTGGCGGGCTACAGCGGTTTGGTAGCCGCCAGCCCGTTTATTCTCTATCAGGTAGTGCTGTTTGTACTGCCGGGGCTCACCCGGAGGGAGCGACGGCTGGTGGGGCCGCTGGTGCTAGGGTCGAGTGTGCTGTTCTTTGCCGGGCTGCTGTTTGCCTACGTGGCGCTGATTCCGGCGGCGCTGAACTTCTTCATCAGCTACGGGGCCGATGTGGTCGAGCAACTGTGGTCGATCGATCGCTACTTTGAGTTTGTGCTGCTGCTGCTGTTTAGCACCGGGCTGGCCTTTCAGATCCCCATTCTGCAAATGCTGCTGGGGCTACTGGGCATTGTCAATTCTAACCAAATGCTGAAGGGCTGGCGCTACGTGCTGCTGGGGGCGGCGATACTGGGGGCGGTGCTGACTCCCTCAACCGATCCAGTCACCCAAAGCCTGCTGGCGGGGGCAGTGCTGTTTCTCTATTTTGGCGGCATTGGTTTGGTGAAGGCGATCGGGCGATAGCGAGGGGCGTAAACGGTGAGGGTTCAGGGTTGGTAGCTAATCCTGAACCGCTGAAACTTTTAGGATCAACGTGTTTTAGTTAACCAAAGTCTAGGCTCTAGCTTTTAACCGATACCTTTTCCGCAGGCTTTCAGGTTAGGATCAAGCCGTCGTTACGGACTGACTCAATGTTTTTAGACGAGCTTACTCCCTTTGTGCAAGAGTTGACCGCTCATCCGGTGGCGTTTTTGGGTGGGCTGGCCTCAGGGCTGCTGCGGCTTAGTCTATCGGATGACCCTGTCAAAAGCTGGTTACAGAACCAAGGGGTTACGCCCCCAGTCGGAGATAGCAGATGGGGCGGCAGCGATCGCAACGGCGGTCCCCAAAGCATTTCCATTGATTAATTGGAATTAATTAAATGCACCCTGAACTAGCGCTGGGCTCGTCTCGTCGGTGGGACTGGGTGCAATGCGCTGTGATTACGCCCAGTTTTGCTGGGGCAACAGTTCCTCCGCCCAGCACTTGACCCGCTGCACCAGGGTCAAGTGCTGATCGCTTGCCTGACGGGCTGCCGCTGCGGTCAAGGTGCGACGGTAGTCGGCGATCGCACAGTTCCAGTCGCCGCGCAGGTGGTAGGTGCGGCCCCGCTCGGCATAGATAAACTCGGGCAGCTGGTGAAACATCAGCGCTTCGTCAAAGCAGTCGAGGGCGCGATCGAGGGCGCCCATCTGCCGCAGGGTAGCGCCCATGTTGATGCGGGCGCGACCGTTAAACGGGTTCAGGTCAATGGCCTGTTCGTAGTCGTCGAGGGCGGCGGGTAGGTCGCCTAGGGCCGCGTGGCACATGGCCCGATTGTTGTAGGCCTGGTCGAGGTCGGGGTTGAGACGGATGGCGCGATCGCAGTCGGCCAGAGCGGCGCAGGGTTGACCCAGCCACAGTTGCACCAGACCCCGGTTGCTGTAGTACATGGCCCGCTGGGGATGGCGCTCAACCAGCTGATCTAGTAAGTGCAGCGCTTGAGAATATTGCTGCCGCTTGACCGCTGCCGCCGCCAGTCGGCTGAGCGTATCGTCATCAGTGGTGTAAGACCCGGTTACCGAGTCGTGGGCCGTGGGCAGCGCCGCCGAGTCAACTGGGGGTAGGCCCTGGGGTTGGGGAAGCATGCAAACCAGAGGCTGCTGTGGTCGGTAGATGTGCATGGTTTTAGTCCTGTCGTGTGCTCATAAACCGTGAAACCAATTCAGCGGGAGAGCCAGGGGCAAACAACCCCTAAGCTCGTACCGTCAAAGCAGGAACTATTTATAGAGTCCCATCTTGGCTGATAGGGTCTTGACGAACCTGTGGCAGTTGTCGATCTGGCTAGGTCTAGCTACGCAGGTCCATTGATAATTCAAACGAGATCTCCGTTGGCGTTGACTCTGTAATCCTGCCTGATGTCGCTATGGTCGCATCTCCCCCCTGGGGTCTAAACCGGAAAAAAACGGAGGTTAAACCCGCCTTTTGGCGACTTAACCCCCGTTTAGCGGCTCAACCTAGGGGAATATACGGAAACTCTCCATGTAGTTTCTTGTGCTTAGGTGATGACTTCGTAACCACCTGCGTATTTATCGGGCATTCAGCAGCCGTGAGAACGCTGTCTACTCAGCGCGCTGCAGCGCCGAGATCTTGGGATCCACAATCTTGCGGCCCTGGCCAGGAAAGTTGATCGCCAGGCAAATCTTGTTGCCTGCCCCAAATATGTGGGTGACTTCTCCTGCTCCGTAGGCTTTGTGCACCACCACATCTCCCACGGTCCAGTCTGACTCGTGGGCGCCGCTACCCGGTTTGGCAGCGGCCTCGCTGCGATTGCGGGCTTCGCGGATGGGGGTGCTCCACTTTTGGGGCAGGCCCGTGGTGCTGTTGCCGGTGACCAGATCGAGGGGTAGCTCACTCAAAAATAGCGAGGGGCTGGCCGGTTCGCGACTGCCGTAGAGGCGACGGGCGCGGGCGTGGGAGATAAACAGGCGCTCCTTGGCGCGGGTGATGCCCACATAGCAGAGGCGGCGCTCTTCTTCAGTGGCGGCGGGGTCTTCGAGGGAGCGATGGTTGGGAAACAGGCCCTGCTCTAGGCCAACCAGAAACACCACGGGAAACTCTAGTCCCTTGGAGGAATGCAGGGTCATCAGCGAGACGGCGTTTTTACCTTCTTTGTTGTCATCCATGTCGGAGGCTAGGGAGGCATTCGACAAAAAGGCCAACAGCGATGGATCGTCGACGTTTTCTTCTTCAAATTGCAGCACAGCGTTGTAAAGCTCCTGCACGTTGCCAAAGCGATCGTCGGCGTCGTCGGTGCCTTCAGCCTTGAGGGCCGCTAGGTAGCCGCTGTCTTCGAGCACCCCCTGGATAATTTCAGAACCCTTTTGTTCGTCAATATTCTGGCGATACTTTTTGATGATGTCGGCAAACTCCAGCACGCCCTTGGCCGATCGCCCCGCCAGCGTCTTCACCGAGGTGTCATCGGCCAGAATCTCCCACAGGGGAATGCCGCCCAGGGTTTGGGTGGCCTGCTCTAGCTTGTCGATGGTGCCCTTGCCGACGCCGCGCCGGGGTACGTTGATCACCCGCTTGAGGCTGACGGTGTCAAAGGGGTTGGCGATCGCCCGCAAATAGGCCAGCACGTCTTTGATCTCACGGCGATCATAGAACCGTAAGCCTCCCACCACCTGGTAGGGAATGCTGTAGCGGGTCAGCACCTCCTCAAAGGCGCGGGATTGGGCGTTGGTGCGGTAGAGGATGGCAAAGGCACCCCAATTTAGCTCCGGGTGCTGGGTTTCGAGGTGGCGAATCTGGCTGATCACAAAATCGGCCTCGGCGGTTTCATCCTCGGCGCGGTAGACGTAGATAGTCTCGCCCTCACCTCGGGTGGCCCGCAGCACCTTATCGATGCGCTCAGTATTGTTTTCGATCAGGTGGTTGGCGACTTCGAGAATGTTGGAGGTGGAGCGGTAGTTTTCCTCCAGCTTGACCATGCTGCGGGTGTCGTCGTCGGGCAGGCCATCGCCAAAGTCATCCTGAAAGTTCATCAGAATGGTGAAGTCGGCGGCACGGAACGAATAGATGGACTGGTCGGCGTCGCCCACCACAAACACCGAACGGTGGTTCCAGTCTTTGTAGTCAGCGATGGATGTGCCGTTGGTGGCCAGCAGTCGGATTAGCTCGTACTGGGTGCGGTTGGTGTCCTGGTATTCATCCACCAGAATGTGGCGAAAGCGCTTGTGCCAGTAGGCCAGCACCTGCTCATTCTGCTGAAACAGGAAAACCGGCATCAGAATCAGATCGTCAAAATCGAGGGCGTTGTTCTCCGCCAGCGCCTTTTGGTAGTGGCGGTAGACGTCGGCGATTACCCGGCCCCGGTAGTTGGGCTGCTCTTTTTCGAGGTCATCAGGGGTGAGCTTTTGGTTTTTGGCGTTGCTGATGGCAAAGCGCACGGAGCGGGGGTTGAACTTTTTATCGTCCAGGTTCAGGGTTTGGGTGACGATGGTTTTGACTAAGCCCTGGGCGTCTGATTCATCAAAAATCGAGAAATTCTTCGTCCAGCGGTACCCGGCGGGGTGCTGGTACTTTTCGATATCAAAGCGCAAAATGCGAGCGCACAGGGCGTGGAACGTGCCAATCCACAGGTGCTTGGTGACGGTTTTGTAGACCTGAGATCTGAGCTTGGTCTGCTCATACTGCGGCAGACCGGAGAGCGATTTACCGTGGCGGGCCTCGGCATCTTGCTCGGCAAACAGCACCTCAATGCGCTCCTTCATTTCCTTGGCGGCCTTATTGGTAAAGGTCACCGCCAGAATGTTGTCGGGGTCGGTTTTATGGGTAAGCACCAGGTTGGCGATGCGGTAGGTGAGCGCCCGTGTTTTGCCCGACCCCGCCCCCGCCACCACTAGCAGCGGGCCGCAGTAGTGCTCGACGGCCTGGCGTTGGGCGGGGTTGAGAAGGGCGAGAAAGTCAGTCATCAGTAGCCGAGGGGTTTTGCCTATTTAGTATGACACTGGCCAAGGCGAAACGATGGCCCCACTCGCTACCCTAATTACTTTGAAATTACTCCCTAGCAGGCTCACGGCGGATCAAGCTAAGGCCGGGGTAGTTCACATCATCGTCACAGTGTCGTCATCTTGCTGTCACGATCGCCCCCTAGGGTGTCAACCCATGGGCACCCAACACGGTGCCTAGTGTGAATCTCCCCGGTGAGGTTTGCGACTGACGATATGCGAGGATCATCGCTCATGAAACCTTCCACACTGTTCAAAGGCCTGCTGGCCGCTACCCTGTTGTTGGGGGTTCCGGCTGCCGCCGTAGCCCAGGAGCAAGAGGCTCCAGCGCCAGCCCCGGCTCAGACTGCCCCCGTAGAGGTATCTGAAACCCAAATCGATCAGTTTGTTGATGCCTACGAGGCGATTCAAACCATTCAGCAGTCGGTGCAGGCCGACCTGGTTGCTGCCGTAGAGGCCCAGGGGCTAACGGTGGATGACTATAATGCGATCGCCGCATCGCAGCAGTCTCCCGAAGCTGCCGCCGAAGTTCCCCCTGAGCAGGCTGAGCAGTTTGCGGCGGCGTCTGAGCAGGTTGCCACCCTGCGCGAGGGCGCTCGCAGCGAGATGCAGGCTGCTATCGAGGCCACATCGCTGACCGTTGAAGAGTTTGAGCAGATTATGGCCCAGGCCCAGGCCGACCCCGCTCTGCAACAGGTAATCGTTGAGCGGCTGGCTGAATAGTCTGTCGTGTAACCCAGAGCCGCCATTGATCTAAGCCTGAGCTTCTAGAGGCTGAGAGCCTAGATTTAAATCAAAGCCTCCTTCAACGAGAATTGAAGGAGGCTTTGATGCGTTGAACCACCCAGCGCAAGCGCTGTTTTAAGGGCAGGTGATGGGCGTGATGTTATTGCCTAGGCCGTTGGTGCCAGTGCGGGCAATCCAGCCAGTGCTGCCGTTGTAGATAGTGACTTGCATCCAGAGGCGACCGTCTGTGGCCGTTTGCTGGGTCGGTGGGTTGGCGCTGGCGATCACGGTGTCGCCGATGTTGTAGCCAGCGACGGCGCTAGAGCCCGCTGTGGGGCCAGACCTCACTACCAGTTCGCGATCGGCCCTAAAGCAGGCTCTGGTCACGGGCGAGGTGCCGCCGCAGGTGGTCAAAACGCTGGCGTTAATCCAGCCCACGGGCTGTGCTGAAGACAGGGTGCCGCTTCGGAGAAAAACCTGGGCTCGCCCTGGGGATGTGGCCCCGGTGAGGCTCACCTGAGTGCCCGCCTGGAGGGTGCCGATGCGGTTGGCGATCGGCCCCAGGGTCGAGTTGTCAAACACTTCAGTGGCCCGGTTGAGCTGACGACAGCCGCGAATCAGGGCCGGGTTTTCAGTTAGGGCTCGGGTCTCCTGGGCGAGGGCTGGGGCTACGGACAGCGACCCCGCCGAGAGCAGCGCGATTCCCGCAGGGATACTCGTTCCGAGTCGGTTCCCGAACGCTTTGCGAATCGCCCCAAAAGCACATTTCCGCAACACGTGTGATGGCATAGACAGTCCTGATCCCTTTACGTATGGCTCTTTGAAAGTCGAATTCCAGGGTTCACCCGGCCATCCTACCACCCGCAAAATTGATCCTCGCGACGGCTTTCACGAAGCTTATCGAAGGGGTTACAGACGCTTTGTAGTCCCTGGATTGGGTCAATTTTGGTCAGGTTTAACCGACGGACAAGCCATCAGTTGGCGGTACGGGCGAGGCCCACCGCGATCGCACCGATGCCCCAGACCCGTCGTTAATCAGGGCGCGGTAACGCCAGCAGACGTGGGAGAATGGACAGCCTGTGCGCAAAGAGTAACAACGGTATGACGGCGGCAATGCCCTATTCTTCTGAGGTAATTGAGTCAGCGATGCAGGCCGGGGAGCTGACCTTTGCCCTGCCCGACCCCACCGACGACAAAATCTCTGACTACGAGTTTAATCAGCAGATGGAGGCGGCCTGGCAGGTGTGCGATCGCTTCGATCTGCAAACCGACATCTGGCGAGGGAGAATTCTCAGGACGGTGCGCGATCGTGAAAAGCGCGGCGGCGACGGGCGCGGCACCGGCTTTCTCAACTGGCTGAAGGATCGCGAAATCACCAAAAGCCACGCCTACAACCTGATCGAACTCGCCGAGAGCGCCGACCAGCTGCTCGACGCGGGCATGCTCACCCCCAAAGAAGTCAACCAGTTCAGCAAGCGCGCCTTTGTCGAAACCGCCAAGTCGGCCCCCGAAGTGCAGCAGCTGGTCAGCGACTCCGCCCGCAAAGGCGACCACATCACCCGCCGCGAAGTGCGCCAGGTGGCCAACGAGTGGGCCGCCATGACCTCGGATTTAATTCCCGAAACCCTGCGGGAAAAAGCCGCCAACAACACCATCCCCACCCGCTACATTGCGCCCCTGGTGAAGGAGATGGAAAAGCTGCCCGCCGTCCACCAGAGCACCCTCAAAACCGAGGTCGAGCTGAACCCCGATTTAGACACCCTCAAGCAGGTGACCGCCGAGGCCCGCTACCTGTCGAAATATCTGGCCTCGGCCAACCAAGTGCAGCTACTCGAAGCCAGCGGCATTGACCTGGAACTCGCCCTTGAAGAAGCATTGCGGGTGGGCTGCCTCAACTCTGCCGCCGACATGGTGGCCCAGGCCGCTCAAATCGAGCAAACCGCCGTCAAACTTTTCACCGCCTGGAAGCGCCTGAATCAACTGGCAGAACGGGTGTTTGTCGACAGCGGCGAGAGCACCCCCAACCTGCGCGCCCTGCTCACCGCCCTCGGCCCCGTCACCAGCGAAACCGTGCAGGTGCGGCTGGGCGAAATCGACAGCGTCACCGCCCAAACCATTCGCTGGCGACTGATGGTTGAGGAAGACTAAATCTAGGCGTTGTTTAGGAAATTAAACGGCCAATTGTTCATTACTCTTGGCTTCAGCAATGCTTTTGGCCTCAGCAATCATATTCTCAAGCCTCCCAATATAAGATTTATGGAGTAAAGCAGCCACAACATTCGGCGAGACAGGAACTTCATTAGCCTGACAAAGGTGAACGAGACGGTGAATTAGGACAATATCAACCTTCTCTGCCATCGTATCTTCTGTCTCAAGCGAAGAAATAGTCAATACAACTTCATCACTTTGGCTGTTTTCCATCTGCTTAACGCATCCAGTTTTATAGAGAAGATAAATTACTGAACGCAACTCACCCCTTGTTCGATTATGTCCGAATATCTCAATCAAAAATTCAAACTCCTGACTTCTTGTAAAGCCTTGAGGAAATCTTTCGCTTAATCCTCTCAAGGCTTTACACAAAAAAGCTGGCTCGCAAACTTTCCAGCTAGTCTTCCGGAGTAGACGTTTATAAAGATCAATAGTAGGTTTTTCAAAACTCAATGTTGTGGCAGGGACTTTTTGAGTGTTCTTGGATTGAACGACCTCGGCATAAGACTCCTTCGCTCTAGCATGCCATATGTTTCCGATTTGATATAATGAAACTATTTCCGGAGCGCTTTGAAGAAATTTCATAAAACCACTAAATCCGAGATTCTTCTCGTCAAATGCTGAGTCGACCTCAAGCATTGAGTTCTTTAATGCGCTGAGGCTAATGCTATCCGAACTTTTCTCAAGGATGCGCTCTAGAAGCTCTAAGGCTTCTTCACGAAGCTGATTCACTTTTGATGTGAGAGGTGAGCTATTGCTTTCCTGTTTCTCATTAATATATATGAAACGATTGCATGACTTCTTTACTGCTTCACTGAGCACAGATCTAGGCCCAACACCTACCACAGACTTTCCCATTTCCCTTAATCGCCTGAATAGAGGTGAAAAATCCGAATCTCCTGTTGCAAGAACAATCCATTCTAAATCAGGGATACGGGCTAGGTATTCCATCACATCAACAACAATTTGAATATCAGCGGAGTTTTTCCCCTTAGCTGGATGGTAGACATGGACAAACTCAAAACCCAGAAGATTCAGCTCTGTTTGCCGAGCAATTACTGCTGGAATGCTAAAGTCTCCGTAAGCTCGGCGAACTACAACACGCCCAAGCTCATTAGCGCGTTCTAGTAAAGCTTCTCCCCCATCCGATTTCAGCCAGCCTGACAAATTTTCAACATCCAGAAAAATGGCGACTTTATCTGTCATAAGGTATCGGAACTATGGGCTATGAGTTAACTACCCTTTGAATTCCCACAATTCCATAAACATCACCTCCCACACCAGGCGGGGCTGTACGAAGCGGCGCAGGTAGCCCTTGGCGGCTTCGAGTTTGGGTAGCCATTGGGGGCTTTCTGCTGGGTAGCTCTGCCAGTACCAGTTGAGCAGGTAGTCGAGCAGCCAGAGCTGCGATTCGGTGTCGAGGGTTTTGGCCACCTGGCGGCCCTGTTCTAGCGCTTGGCGCAGGCTGCCGGGGGGCTGGTGCAGGGCGGCAAGCAGGTCAGTGGGGATGGTTTGAAGCTGCTGGTAGGCGGCGATCGCCCCTCCTGGGCTGCCCTGAGCCATGGCCAAAATCTGCGGCTGCTCTAGCACCTCGGGCTGCCCCACCCGTTTGAGCACCGTTGCCATATCCGCTGAGTTCAGCCGCTGAAAGGCAATTGTCTGGCAGCGCGACACCAGGGTCGGCAGCAGCGATTGTGGCCCAGGAGCCAGCAAAATAATCGTCGCCTGCCCCGGTTCTTCTAGGGTTTTAAGCAGGCCGTTAGCGGCTCCCTCGGCCATGGTTTCCGCTGCCTCGATCACCACTACGGCGCGGGGCGATTCTAGGGGCGGGCGGCTGAGGAACTGGGCAATCTGCCGCACCTGCTCCAGCCTAGTCTGGGGTGGACTCTTGCGAGCAATCCCTGCCTCAGCTGCCTGAGAAGCCGCGATCAGCCTGCTCTGGTGCAAGTAGGTGGGCTCGACCCAAAGCAGATCGGGGTGGTTGCGCTGGGCAATGCGTCGCCCCAGGGCCAAGGAGGGAGCCCCAGCATCAGGCGCAAAGAGAATCTCCGTGAAGCGTTCTGCTGCTAGCCGACGACCAGTGCCGTGGGGACCAGCAAAGAGGTAGGCAGGGGCCACCCGCCGCTGTTCCACCGCACGGTAGAGCAGGGCAACGGCGGTGTCTTGGCCTACTAGGCCATCAAACTGGGGGCGTACCACTGCTGCAAATATCCTTCCACAACGGCAAAAATCTCGGCGGCGACAACATCGACAGCCCCCGTCGCATCAATGGCCACAATGCGCTCTGGGTGCTGGGCCGCCAATGCCTCAAAGCCCTCCTGCACCCGCTGGTGAAAGGCCAAATCGGCCTGCTCCATGCGATCGGCGGCCCCGCGCTGATGGGTGCGGGCCAGCCCCGTCGCGACATCGAGCTTGAGCCATAGGGTGAGGTCGGGCACCAAGCCGCCCGTGGCCACCTGGTTGAGCTGGTCGATCAGCCCTAGGTCAAGGCCGCGCCCGTAGCCCTGGTAAGCCATGGTGGAGTCAGTGTAGCGATCGCACAACACCCAGCAGCCCCTCACTAAGGCAGGCCTGATCAACTCTTCGACATGCTGGGCGCGATCGGCGGCATAGAGCAGCAGCTCCGCTCGGCTAGCCATCGCCGCCCCACCGTGGTAGCCCAGCAAAAGCTGCCGCAGACCCAACCCCAGCTCCGTGCCCCCCGGCTCGCGAGTGGCGAGAATTTGAGAAATTAGACCCTGCCGCTGGAGTCGCTGAAGGCGATCGCTCTGCTCCAAAGCCCCATGTAGCCGCTTCAGCTGCGTCGATTTGCCGCAGCCCTCCACCCCTTCAAATACCAGCAGCTTACCCGACATAGATCATCCCAATATCGCTCAAGCTTACAGACAAGCAGGCCACTGTCCCTAGGGACAGCCCAGCCCCCCCAGCGAGCTATGGTATACATTAAGATACAAACCGGACTAGTGCATACTAAGGTCAAGGGTGCAGTGGGCTGATTAGACCATGCCTGCTATCACCATGCATTAGTTTTGTCGTTACAACGGTCTCAGCGAGGACGCCTATGGCCCGGTATACCAACACACTTGCTGTCTCGGCGGCCTCTGTTCGGCTGCGCGATGCCATTGTTAGCTCACTGCAAGCCTGTGGGCTCAACATGGTCTACGAAACCAGCGACTATTTGATGGCCAAAGAACAGCCGGGGCAGGTATCTCTGGCGCAGCTAACCACCATTGAGGTGCTGATCAGCCCACCCACCGTAGCGGCCAATGCGGCCTCGGTAAACCTGGTAGTCAGCAATGAAGAACTGCCCCTTCACCGCAACAACCACTGTGAACAGGTGTTCAGCACCGTAAACCAGGCCATCGTTGCCCTAGTTTAAAGCTTAGAGTGCTCCAAGAAATAAAGCATCCATTTACTAGGCAGCCTGTGGGGTAATTTCGACGAACCACTTTTCTAAGCCTGGTAAGCGATGGAACTGTTTTTCCAAGTCTGCCATCGCCGT
>QBLT01000009.1 GCA_003249105.1 Leptolyngbya sp.
CCTGGAGCTCTGGAGGCTTTCTCATTAAGCCTCCCTTATCGCTGTGACTAATTACTATAAGTTTACGTCCCTGCTCAAAGGGCGATTCTCCCGCTAGGGTAACTGTAATCGCCCTGGCCAAACCCTATCTCCATCTTGGTTCAGAATCACGGACAAGCCCAGTTGCTTAGGTCACAGAGGTTAAGGAACATTGCTGCATGTAAAGCAATATTACAAGAATGACGTCATGACAGCATGCTGGCTTGACAGCCCAGGGCAGCCCGCTTAAGGTGACTACATACCCGGGTCACCCCTATTTAGAAAAGCGCTATGGAAGAGCAGAAAGCTACTAAGGTCACGCTGTATTTACCTCCCGACCTGCACCGTCAGTTAAAGATTCGCTCTGCTGTCGAGGGCGAGGCGATGTCTTCCCTTGCTAAGCGCGCTATTGATTTTTACCTGGCCCACGGTGATGTAGTTGCTGAGAGTCTAGAGTCTTCCTTTGGTCAGACCCACCGTATCCACAATTGTCCAAACTGTGCATCCCCTGTAGTGCTGCGTGAGGGTGAGCTGGTTGAGATTGCTAGTATTGGCGCGGCTCAGGGTAACGGTTCTCTAGGCGATGCCATTGTTCCTGAGGTTGCTGCTAATCCTGGTTCCCGTGAGGAAGGAGAGCTGGTTGTTTGCTAGGTACAGATTTGGCTGCTCTGGCTGTAGTTAGCTAGACAGCAGGTTCACTGCCCCACACGCCTGAGAAGGGATTTGGTTATGCGAGAGGATTTGAATGTACTGGTACAAGCCCAATATCCTCTGATCTATCTGGTCACCTTCGAGGAAGAGCGGGCTGAGCAAACGATCGCCGCCGTGGCGCGTCATCTGGCTAAGGATCCTGAGATTAAGGCTCCTATGCGAGTCTTCACCTGGACGATGACCCGAGGCATGGTCGAAGTTGGTGCCCAGGGAACGGGTACCCAAAATAACAACACGGTTTCCCCTGAGGCAGCGGTGGAGTGGGTGATCCGGCAGCGAGAGCCCGGTATTTTCATCTTCAAAGACCTGCACCCTTTCAAAGATTCTCCAGCGGTAACTCGCTGCCTGCGTGATTCCATCGTGGCGCTCAAGGGCACCCGCAAGACAATCGTGCTGATGTCGCCAGTTCAAGAAATCCCCATTGAGCTTGAGAAAGAAGTCGTCCTGCTCGACTTCCCCCTGCCCGATATGGCAGAACTTGACGAAGTGCTCTCCACAGAGATGAACCGCGCCCGCGGCAACAGCATCTCTACCGAAGAGCGCGAGAAGTTGCTGAAGGCTGCCTTGGGGCTTACCCGCGACGAAGCTGAGAAAGTTTACCGCAAGGCGCGGGTGATGGCTAAGCGCCTCACCGCCGAAGAAGTTGACATCGTTCTCTCTGAGAAAAAGCAGCTGATTCGCCGCAACGGCATTCTTGAGTTCATGGAGGTTGATGAAACCTTGAATTCCGTGGGCGGTTTAGAAGAGCTTAAGCACTGGTTGCAGCAGCGCTCCGACGCTTTTACAGAGCGGGCTCGGGAGTACGGCCTGCCCCAGCCTAAGGGTATGTTGATTTTGGGGGTGCCCGGCTGTGGTAAATCGCTGATTGCCAAGACCACCTCTCGGCTTTGGGGCTTGCCCCTGCTGCGGCTTGACCTCGGTCGTGTGTATGACGGTTCTACCGTGGGGCGGTCTGAGGCAAATCTGCGGAATGCGCTGCGCACCGCTGAGTCGATTTCTCCCTGCATTTTGTTTATTGACGAGATCGATAAGGCTTTTGCGGGTGGCGTTGGGTCGTCGGACTCTGACGGTGGTACCTCTAGCCGCATCTTCGGCACCTTCCTCACCTGGATGCAGGAGAAGACTTCGCCAGTGTTTGTAATGGCTACAGCCAACCGGGTGGAGAAGCTGCCCAGCGAATTTCTGCGCAAGGGCCGGTTTGACGAGATCTTCTTTGTTGACTTGCCCAATGCCGAAGAGCGCAAAGATATTTTTCAAATCCATCTGCAAAAGCGCCGTCGCGACATTGAGCGCTTTGACCTTGACCAGTTGACTAAGGTCTGCGATGGGTTTTCTGGGGCTGAAATCGAGCAGGGGCTGATTTCGGCCATGTACGAAGCGTTTGCCCAAGGGCGTGAGTTCACTCAGCTCGACATTATTGCGGCGATTCGCGCCACGATGCCGCTGTCGAAGACGATGAGTGAGCAGGTCACCGCCCTGCGGGATTGGGCCCGCCAGCGGGCGCGTCCGGCGGCAGCCTCCGTCGCTGAGTATCAGCGGATGGAGTTCTAAAGGCTTTCCTCCCGGCGGTATCCGGGGGAAGGGCTAGCGTTTGCTAGCAGTTGGTATCCAGATAGCCCGTGGCTAACTGGTTTTGTCTCTCTCAAACCTCGTTGTCTCTCTCAATTTCCCTACAGGAGGAAACACCATGTCTCACTTCAGCACCCTTCGCACGAAAGTGACCGATGCTGAGATTCTCAAGCAGTCTCTCTCTGACTTGGGTATTGCCACTAAGACCGAAGCTGATGTTCGCGGTTACAACGGCCAGCGTGTGCGCGCCGACCTTGTCGCCGTTCTGGATGGTGAGTACGATCTGGGTTGGTCTCGTAATGCCGATGGCTCCTTCGATCTGATCGCTGATCTCTGGGGTGTGGCCAAGAAGCACAACCAGACTGAGCTGATTAACTCCATTAACCAAAAGTACGCGGTCAACAAGACCCTGGCTGAGGTTAAGCGTCCTGGCCTGCAAAACGCCAACGTTAAGCTGGTGCTTCAATAAGTCTGCTTCGCGTTCCCGAAGTGGGCTGGTCAGCATAAGCTGACCAGCCCATTTTTTGTATCTAGGGCCAGTAGTGTTCTGCTGCTGGGCCAGACTACACTAACGGAGTGATGAGATTCTCCGACTGGGGATCGCCCCTGATCTATCCCTACCTCCCCAGCATCGGGGTTCTGTGGTCTAGCCCGGTATGTCGCCCATTTGCCCTTCCGACCTGTCGGCCCTGCATCAGCTATTGATTGCCTGTGGTGACTATGCCAGTCAGCAGCCTCAACATTCGTTTCAGGTGTTTGAAAAGGGCGTGGACGACTATGTCACTACGGTCGATCAGCTGCTGGATCAAAAGCTGCTGGCGGGGATGCAGGCCATCTTTCCAGAAGACGGCATTATTACTGAAGAGAATCGGGCTACAGTGCAGCAGTTTCGGCAGGGCGATGGCCAGGGAGTGGCTTCTACAGGCCAACGCACCCTGTGGTTCGTAGACCCGATTGACGGCACTGACGACTTTATTCAGGGCGGAGACCACTACGCGGTGATGGTAGGGCAAGTCGTGGCCGGCATTCCCCAAGCAGGCTGGATCTATGCTCCGGTGGCGAGGCATCTGGTGTGGGGTGGTCCAGGCTGGGGTCTGTTTGAGCAGAGGGACGGTGGCGCACCCCAATGCCTAAAGCCAAAAGAGCCGGTTTTTGACCCGACTCAGGCCTGGTCACTGGTAATCGGCGATAAAGATGAGCGCCGGTTTGGCGCTGCGATCGCCCATCGTTTTCCCGCAGTCCAGTTTCTCTCCCTGGGCAGCTTTGGTCTTAAGGTGCTGGCGGTCACTACCGGCCAGGCAGGCTTATACATCTACCTCAACGGTCGCGTCAAGCTGTGGGATACTACCGGCCCCCTGGCCCTGGCCGAGGCGGCGGGCTTGGTTTGCTGCGACCTGGCGGGGCAGCCGATTCGCTTTACGGAGCCCGATGTGGCTCCCCAGACCCTGGCCCACTACCAGCCCATTGTTGTGGGATGGCCCAGCTATGTAGAGGCGCTGCGATCGCCCCTGAGTGAGCTTGTCAGTGCGATCGGGCTGCTCAGGTAATATCGCTATTTCGGTCGGTTTAAAATTCTGGGTACCATGAACAGGTATGGGCCGATTGCGGCCTTGCCTAGCTATTCCTGAGCCGTCACCCCTTAACCATGCCTTTTATGCAAGCCGATACGCTGAGCGAACAATATCCTCTGTTTCAAGCGGCGAGCCCCGAAACCGTGGAGTGGTTGTTGTCTGTGGCCACCCACCACGACTACCCAGCCGACCGAGCTGTGGTCATGGAAGACGCCTGGGGCAATGCCGTTTACTTTATCGAAGCCGGCTGGGTCAAGGTTCGCCGCCATTCGGAAGACAGTTCGATTACGCTGGCGGTGCTGGGCCGCGGCGACTTCTTCGGCGAGATGGCCATCCTAGACGAGTCACCCCGCTCCACCGATGTCGTCGCTATGACCGCTGTCAAGCTGATGAGCATTTCAGCGCAGCGGTTTCTTCAAACCCTGTTCAAAGACCCCCAGCTTCACCACCGGCTACTGCAAATCATGGTGCAGCGGCTGCGCCAGACCAACTTGCGTTTTCAGCTGCGTCATCAGCCCCCTGCGGTCAAACTGGCCGCCACCCTAACGACGATCCAAGAGGCCTACGGTGAGCCGGTAGATGACGGTGTTGACCTGTTCAACATTCCCCGCAGAGACCTCGCCGACTTAGCCGACATTACCGCTGACGAAGCCGACAAAATTATGGCCAAGCTAGTCGAAAAAGGCTGGATTGTTGAAGACAGCGATCGCTCGGTACTGCGCCTCAAGAATACTCGCCAACTAGCCCACTTAGCCGGACGGCTATAGTCAGCGGCCCCCATTCACCTGAATTTGTAGAGATTGCTAAAGTTAGCCAGCCTCTCTAAATCTCCGTGGTAGGTTGTCATCATCAGCTGCCCGACGTAGTTCACTACCCCGGAGATTGCTATGCCTATTCAACCTCCCCTGCCTCCATCCATCACCCCTAGCCAGATGACTCTGCTGCGCATTGCATCGACCATGGCTTGGAGCGACGGCCACCTAGCCGACGAAGAAGTCGGTGTCATGCTCGATCAGTTCAGCCGTCTGTTTGCCAGCGATGCCAAGCAGCAGGCTGCCCTGCGGGATGAGTTGCGCGACTATTTAATGCAAAACCTGCCCCTCGAAGAACTGGTGCCCAAGCTGACCCGCTCCGCTGAGCGCGAGCTAGTGCTGAAATTGGGCCGCCAAGTGATTAGCGCTAGCGCCCGTACCCCCGGCGAAGAGCTGATCAACCAAGAGGAAGCAGATGCCTACAATCGTCTAGTGTCGTTGCTTAACCTGCCCGATGAGGTCGTCCAGCGCATTGAGCAAGACAGCAGCTCCTTGGATACCGATCACGACAGCCTAATCGATCATCTGGCTGCCGAGTTAAAGAGCTTTGTGCAGGGAGCTTAGGGCTAGCGACATTAAGGCACGCTGAGCTCTAACATCCGCTGGATAGGTTTGAGTGCCTGGCGCTGTAGCTCTGGGTCTAAAATAATTTCGGGCTGACGGTGCTTCATTGCGAGGTACAGCTTTTCTAAAGTGTTAAGGCGCATGTGGGGGCATTCGTTGCAGGCGCAGGAGGCCGTAGGCGGTGCTGGGATAAAAACCTTGCCCGGTGCCTGTTTCTGCATCTGGTGAATGATGCCTGGTTCTGTCACTACGATGAACTCGGTCTTAGAACTCTGCTGGGCGTACTTCAGCAAGGCCGTTGTTGACCCAACAAAATGCGCATGGCGCAGCACCGCTGCTTCGCACTCGGGGTGGGCAATTACCTCAGCCTGGGGGTGAGTCATCTGAAGCTGTACTAGCTTTTTTTCGGAAAATGTTTCGTGCACCATGCAGCTGCCTTGCCATAGCACCATGTCACGACCGGTCTGCTGCATCACGTAGCGGCCCAAATTTTGGTCGGGGGCAAAAATAATCTTTTGCTCAGGCGGCAGCTGCTGCACAATGCTGACCGCATTGGAGCTGGTGCAAATAATGTCGCTCATGGCCTTGATGGCGGCTGTGCAGTTGATGTAAGAAATCACCAGGTGATCAGGGTGCGTAGCTTTAAAAGCCGCAAAGGCTTCGGGAGGGCAGCTGTCAGCCAAAGAGCAGCCTGCGTTGAGGTCGGGCAGCAGGACTTGCTTGTCGGGGTTGAGAATTTTGGCCGTCTCGGCCATGAAATGCACCCCTGCAAACACAATCACATCGGCATGGGTGTCGGCTGCTTGGCGAGACAATCCTAAAGAATCGCCAATGTAGTCGGCTACATCTTGAATGTCGGACTCTTGGTAATAGTGCGCCAAAACAACAGCGTTAAGCTCTTGTTTGAGAGTGTTAATGGCGTCGACCAAATCGTGGGTTGGGGATGTGGCAGCGGGCGAGAGGGTTGTAAACACAGGGTTGGCAAAGCAGCTTAAAAGGATTTCTGAATTATAGTCTAATTCACCAAAACTAGCCACGGCCGGTTTTGGGGCTATCCACTTAAGCTGCGGTGTGGCGGTTGAGCCCAGGACTGTACAGAAACCAGTTTCGCTGGGCCCCTGGTTGTTTTTATTTGATTAATCCCTTGGGCGATCGCCATCAAGCTTTCAGCCTAGTTTGGCCAAAGCCGCACCCGGCTGCCTTTTCCTGAATCAGACCACGAAATGTTATGGCACTTGGCTTGTCTGCAATGGTTCCCAATCTCGGCGCGGCGGCGGTTGAACAAAGCCCTATATTTCAAGTCGCTGCTCTTCTTGGGCATTGCTCTAGCTCTGCCTAGGAGATTTCTAGAAAAGAAAATCCCCGCTTTATCGGGCAACTGTAGCCACTGTAGGGTGGGCACTGCCCACCAGTAGGGAGAAAGTTTTCCAGAAGTCACCTTAGCTAATTGAAGCCGATCTAGACTGTCTTAAATCAGGGAGGATGAGGCTAGGGGTGCGCTAATTCGAGGGCTGTGACCGTTAGACTCAGCGGCAACACGCTCAACATTGAAGCGATAGCCGACATTCCGCACGGTTTGAATGATGTTGGGCTGCCTTGGGTCTACCTCAATTTTCTTGCGCAGGGAGAGAATGTGGGTGTCAACGGTTCTAGGATTGTCGATCGCATCGGGCCAGGCCCGCCGCAGCAGATCGGTACGGCTGAGGGGAGACCCGGCTGCCTGGGTGAGCACGTACAGCAGGCTAAATTCCTGGGGTGTTAGATCGATATAGTCGCCGCGAAAGTTGACGCGCCGCTGCACTAGATCAATGTTTAAGTCGCCATAGGTAAGCGACGCTGGCGCACTCATCAGCCGTACTCGCCGGGTTAGCGCCTCGACTCGGGCTAAGAATTCCTGCATGCCGAAGGGTTTAGTCATGTAGTCGTCGGCTCCAGCCCGTAGCCCGGTCACAATGTCGGTTTCTGTGTTGCAGGCCGAGAGAATCATAATCAGAGGCTGACCCTGGGTGTGCAACCACTTACACAACTCCAAGCCGTCTCCATCGGGAAGCTGCGAGTCTAGAATTACTAGGTCTGGCTGACGGCTCTGAAAAAGGTCGCGAGTGCGAACAATATCTGCCGACTGAAAAACCCTGTAGCCAGCTTGCTGAAGATGCCAGCCCAGGAGCGATCGCAAATGGGGGTTGCCCTCAATAATCTGTACCGATACAGCGCCCACTGGGTTTCGTTATAAACGGCAAATTTTATTTGCTAAACATAGCAAAGGCCTTTAGGGGTTTTTGTAGCTAGGGTTACCCAACTCTGACCCAGGGGTTGGGGCAGGATCGAGAGCTAATCATACAAAACGTTATCAATAGCTGGGCGACTGGCAATTTTTAGATCAATTATTTGCATAACTTAATTATAGTTTCACTTTCGCAAGGCGGCGGCTTTGGTATGCCTTTAGACAGTCTAAAAAAAATGGAAGATTGAAATAAGTTCAAGTTTCTAAAATGGCATGAAAACCCTAGTTTATGGTGCAAAAAGGCGTCTAAATGTGGGTGAACGCTATTTTTGCTCTAGGTAATATGGAAGGCAATTGCGTCGTTTTCAGCCATGACCTTAATTCGTGACTATATCCTTGTGCTCGACCCAGAGTGTGATCACCATGACGACGCTCATCCTCTGGAGGCTAACCTGCAATATCCTGTATTTGTGGCCAGTTCTACCGAGCAAGCGGTTACCCGCGTCGACCAGGGGGCACCTTGCCTCGTTATTTTGGTAGGCAATAATTTTCAAGACTGGTCACCGCCATTGGTGAATCACCTGCGCCAGCATGGGCAGGTTCGCGATCTGACTATTGTGGCTCTAACAGACTCGACCAGCCCGCAGTGGAACTACAGTGAAGAGACTCCAGGCCTTGATGGGCTGCTGGTGCAGCCGCTCAGTATGGATATTTTGCGATCGCTGGTCGAGTCTGCCTTTGCCCGCACAATTTGCCAGTAAACCTTGCCAGTAAAGCTACTTGCTATGGCTGAGTCCGCACTGCTACATCTGCTTGGCACAGCATTCCTTAGACCAACTGGGTATGCTGGAATTAGGTCAAGAGAGAGCCCAATGCTGCCCAAGGTTTTGCCCGAAAGTCGAGTTCAGGTATTTAAGTTTTGGTTTAATGGCGCCCTGCAGGACGGCACCCATCACAATAACGAACTGTACTACCGGGCCTTAACTGTCGAAGCCGACAAACGTACGAGGCTGTATCATCTAGCCTGCAAGTTTTCAGAGCAGCGAGCTGGGGCACTAGTGTCCGTCGCCGAGGATCAGTGCAGCCTGTGGATTAGCTTGCGCAGCCAGAGGATGGCTGCGCAACTGCTTCAGCAGCAAGTGGCGGGTTTGCCGCGTCCCCACCTCTAAAGGGGCTGGGTGCCCTACCCCAGGTCTGCCGTAGCCCAAGCTAGCAGTCCTTGATCAATCACCCCTTGGACCGCGAACGTATCAGCATCAAACAGGACTATGTTCGCCTGGTAACCCGCCGACAACAGCCCAAGATAGTGGTCAACGCCAATGGCGCGGGCTGGGTACAGGGTCGCCATCCTGAGGGATTCTGTCAAGGGAAGGCCCACCTGGCGCACACAGTTCTCGATCGCCACGATCAAGGTTATCGCTGCTCCCCCCAGGGTGCCGTCGGCAGAGACGCATTTCCCGTCTCGATAAAACACTTCCTGGCCGCCGATGACAAAGGATTCTAAAGTGGTGCCTACTGGGGGTGTGGCGTCCGTAACAAGCACCAGATGGTCTTGCTTCGCCCGATGCGCTAGGTCAATGGAACTGTAGTGAACATGGTGGCCATCGGCAATAATGCCGGCATAGACATCGGCCTGGCTCAGCGCCGCCCCAACCAGCCCAGGACTGCGCCCTTGCCACCCCGACATGGCGTTAAACAGGTGCGTGACCATGCCAACTCCGGCCTCAAAGCCGACCAATGCCTCTTCAAAGCTAGCCTCAGAATGCCCAGCAGATACCAAAATGCCAGCTGCCGCTAGCTGCCGAATGTACTCTGGAGAGACAACTTCGGGGGCCAACGTGACCAGCTTGACCACCTCGGACCCCGCCTGGGCGATGCGATCGATCATGGCCCCGTCGGCAGGGCGAATATGGGCTTGGCTGTGAATTCCTCCCCGCTTAGTGTTGAGGTAGGGGCCTTCTAGATGGAGCCCGAGTACCTGACAGGGTTTCTGCTGACGGTACTTCGCCACCACTGCCATGGCCTCATCCATCGCCTGGTCAGAGGTGGTAATTAATGTCGGCAAAAAACTCGTAGTGCCGCTCCGGAGGTTAGTGCGATGCATGATTGCCAAGGTATCGGCGGTGATGGCGTCATTGAACATCACGCCGCCGCACCCATTGAGCTGTAGATCAATAAAGCCGGGGGCCACCGCCCAACCCTGGCCGTCGAGGCAGGGTAAGTCCGATGGTAGTTGGGCTTCGGGGACAAGGTCTACAATACGGCTGCCGTCTATGACCAGCGCGTGGTTTTGCAGCACTCTGCGGCCGGTGTAGAAGGTACAGTGGTTGAGAGCATAGCGAGGGTAGATGGCTCCCGTGGTGTGCCTAAATCTATCGGTGCTAGGCTCAGTCGTAAACCTAGAGGACATGGCAATGCTTCGCCCTTTTCATGTGGCGTTTCCAGTGTACGACCTGAACAGCACGCGTCACTTCTATGAAACCGTGCTGGGCTGCTCGGTGGGGCGCACGTCGTCAACCTGGATTGACTTTAATCTGTTTGGTCACCAGATTACCGCCCATCAGGCTGAGCCTCAATCCATTGTGCCGACTAATGCTGTGGATGGTCACAATGTACCGGTTAGCCATTGGGGCGTGATTCTCACCCCGGCTGAATGGCATGCCTTGGCCGATCGCCTGCGCCAAGCCCAGGTAGAGTTTTTAATTGAGCCCTACCAGCGGTTTGTTGGCGAGGTCGGGGAGCAGTTTACGCTATTTATTACTGACCCCAGCGGTAATGCCCTCGAATTTAAGGCCTTTGCCCAAGACGAAAGCATTTTTGCCCCCGCAGAGGTATCGTAAAAGGGAACTATCGCGACTAGTGGCCGCCAGGCTCTAACGCTCCCAGGGTTGGCCTCGATAAATGCCCTCAATTTTCTTTTCGGGCAGCGGTGGCGGGTTCTCAGACTGGCTAGCGCGATAGCGAATGCCTCGATAAATCAGTTCTTCGCCCTCAGCCTCTGGGTTTGAGGAACTGTCTGCGGTGCTGAAATCCGCCCGCTGAGGCTGGGCCAAAGCAGAAGTTTTTGGTGCATTGACATCGGTAGGCACTATGGCACTGCCGACCTCAGTGACTGACTCACTGACCCAAATCTGCCGCTGCAATCCATAGAGGGCGGCTAAGAGACCAAACAGCAGCAGTTGCCAAGGAGCCTCTACTAAACCGACGACCACTAGTGCGATCGCCGAGACAATACCGACTGCGGTTGCTAATAGCGTAATGAAGGTCATAGATTCCCCTCTGCAAAAGGTTGAACCCGTTGGGTGATCCTTACAGTACTGGAAGTAACTGAGCTTGTCACCTGACCTAAGTTAAATCTGTCGAGTAAAAAACAAGACCTCGTAACTTCTGTTACGAGGTCTTAATGCTATTAAAGCTATACCCCCAGGGGAATTCGAATCCCCGTCGCCTCCGTGAAAGGGAGGTGTCCTAGGCCTCTAGACGATGGGGGCCTATTTTTCAACAATCCCTAGTATAGATAACAGGTGCATCCTTGTCAAACTGGTTTTTGTTAGTCTGCCAACGGTGGTGGCCGACTGAATATTACTATAACTGCCTGTGGTCACTTTTAATCACGTGGTTAACGGTTTTTTTGTGGGCTAGCATGCTTGCGACTGTATCTAGCGCGATCGGCAGTGTGTCGGTATGGAGAATGCGGCTGAGCAACTGGGCAAAAGCTCCGGTAGGGGCAGCTTCTGCGGAATGACGTAGGGCTGAGGCCGCGGGGCGATGGCGCAAAACGTGCCAAAGCGAGCGCCATCTCGAGCGCCATCTTCTTTGGCCAGGAGGGCGCCCACGTCAGCCCCGACAGCGTTTTGATGCGATCGCTCAGTTTTGGGGCTGCCCCATCCTTGAGCCAAACCCTCCTAATCTAGCGGAGACGAGGCGCTGAAAATTTTGTTGTGCTGGCAACAAAAAAGCAGACTCAAAAACTGAGCCTGCTTTCATACAAGGTTGATTTAGCCAAACGACAATGAGCGGTTAACTACTGGCTGACCCTGGTAGCTGCTGCTGTTAAACCGCGACGGCAACCTCCACAACAATGTCGTTGAAGTCATTGTCGCCGCCGCCAAACAGATCCTCAAACCCGATCGCGCCATCGGTAATGCGGATGTGCTCAACCCCATCGGCGTTGGCGCTGCCAAAGGCAAAGTACACCTCGTTAGCGTTAAAGCTGTCCGGGCTACCGTTAGCGATGAGGAAGGGAGCGTAGAGGCTACCTCCGGCCACCGTTGACTTAAAGACCGACGTCGTTAGGTTGGCGGTGGTCAAGGCCACCGTCTCGGCTCGGTTGTCCAAGGCCGCTTCGGTATATCCCGCTTGCCCTGGAGTCACGTCAGCAACACCGTCGTCGTCAATGTCAATGCCGCCGTTGCGATCGGCAATGCGGTAGAAGCCCACAAAGTTATCAAAGGCTGCCTCCCGATTGACGGTGAAGGTGGTGGCTACTGCGCCGGTCAGGTCGCGCAGGTCGAGGAACAGCTCAGAGAGGTCGTCATCGTCGGGCGCGAGAGCCTCAAGGGCGCTGGCCTCGAACACCGTAGTGCTGCCGCTGACTTCGTTGGCCACCACTACCAAAGGATTGCCGCTAGGACTATCGGCTGCTGCAATAAACACCAACCCCTCAGCCCCCAAATCGCCAGCGGTGCCGGTTTCAGCATCGCCTGTGAAATCGCGATTGTTCACGAAATCCACAAAGAATGCTTCGGTGGGGTTGGTGATGTCGTAGGTCATCACGCCGCCAAACCGCTCCAGCCCAATGAAGGCATAGGTGCGCCCATCGATTTCACCGATGGTTACGCCTTCGGGTTCAGGCCCCTTGGCGTCACTGCGGCTGTCAAAGGAGCCATTCTCGCTGTTGTCGGCATTAAATTCGGTGGGGAACAGCTCAGCAATAGTCTGCTCAAACTCTGCGCCGCTGTCGTAGACCAAGTTGCCCTGGGTATCCCAAATTGAGAAGGAGCGTCCTCCAAAGGCGTAGAGCTCCTCGTAGAGCCCGTCACCGTTGGCGTCACCTAGGGTAGTGGTCACGGTAAGGCGGCCCAGGGCTTCGTCCGCTTGCAGCTCGGCGGCGTTGGGGAAGGCCACCGGATCTAGGGCTAGATCTTTCACCCGTGCTTCTTCGGCAAAGGTGTCGTACTCGCGGGCATCTCCTTCGTTAGCGGTGACGATGTAGGTCGTGCCGCCAGCCTCGTAGAGCGAAATCGCGTCGGGCATGTACAGGCCAAACAGGTTGGGGTAGGTGGTGATGTTGATGGCGTCGTCGCGATCGCTGGCATCCAGCGGCACCACCGAGTGATCCTTATACCCCAGCGGCAAAATATCGGTGACCGCCCCCGAGGCAATATCCACTACGGCCAGGGCGTTGTTCTCTTGCAGGGCCACGTAGGCAGTGCGAGAGTCGCCCGTTACCGCAATGTATTCTGGCTCCACATCCTGGGCAACGTTGGCGTTGGGGCAAAAGATGCGCACCCCGTCAGCAATCAGGGCATTGCGCTGGTCGTTAAAGGCGGTGAAGCCAGCGGTGGTGACGTTGGCCTGGGTGAGGTTCGCCACACCCCCGGAGAGGTCAATAATGCTGATCGAACCCTCGGGGTCGATGCTGTAGTCGGCGTTGGGTTCCCCTTCGTTGGCCACCAGCACCTTGGTGCCGTCGGGGGTAAAGGTGAGCATGTCGGGCAGAGCACCCACGGTAACGGTACTGAGAAAGTTGCCGTCAACGTCAAAGAACGCCACGCTGCCGGGGTCGGTTTTTTCTTCAGCCTCAATTGCGATGGCGACAATGCCATTGGCAATTGCCACGCTGTTAGCCGCCGCCCCGTAGGCCGAAGGATCAATATCAAACAGCTTGGTGGGGCTGCTGGGGTTGCTAATATCTAGCACTTCCACCGTGGGGGCATTGGCATTGACCACAAACAGCCGCTGGGTCACCGGATCGTGAACTACGATTTCAGCCGCGCTGGCATCGAAAACATTAGTCTCGTAGGTACCGATGGGCACCAGCAGCGAGGGGGCGATCGCAGGCGCGTCAATCACGGCATCCTCGCGGAAGGCCAGGTTTTGAATGCGGGTGTCGAGGGTGCGATCGGTGTCTGCGGCAGCGAAGGGATTGTCTTCGCCAAAGTTGGCAGCGAGGTACTCCGCCAGAGCGTCTTGCTCAGAGAAGTCGGCGGCAAAGGTGGCATTGCCACTGGCTGTAGCTGTTTCATTGACCAGGTCAAGGCGATTAGTGGCCTCTCCAGTAGGGAAAGGGTATGCATCGCCGCCATCGGCTAGAAAACTCAAGGTCACCATGCGGAAGGTGCGGCTGGGGTCACCCACAATCTCCCCATTCTGCACAACAACATCGATATCAGTGCCATCTTCTGCCTCAATCGCGAGAGACTGCACTCGATTGCCGGGTTCAGCCGTGAGATCAAAGCTGAACGAAAAGCCACCGATCTGCGGAAACCGGCCCTGGGTGTTGCTGTCGTCTAGGCTGCTAGCGGCTACCCCATGCTCGACTAGCGCTAGCAATTCTTCGGCAGTGACGGTAATCAGGGTCAGTTCGTTGTTGAACGATAGGGCTCCAGCAATATCGTTTTGCGAAATACCACCCTCAGGCTTAACCCCAGGAATTGCTTCGGTGGGGAGCAGTTCGGCATCGCCCGTGCCCCCGGTTGGCACCAGAATGCGGCCAATGTCATCGCGAATGCCGCCGCCATTTTTAAGCGAAATCACGACGGTTGGGTCAACTGTTTTGGCCACTGCCAGGTTGGCATCAGCGGTAAGGTTGCCGAGATTGCTTTCCTCATTTCGTACGGCACTCCGCCGCCCCTCTAAGAAAACCTCGCTGACACCAAATACATTGCTCTCAGACGTGATGATGACCTCGCGCAGCGCCTCGGTAATGGCGACGATTTCTGGGTCAGCCAGCCCTTCGCCACCCACCGCTGCCACCCCCTCGTCGTCGGTAGCGTAGGCCCCGCTGACAGTGGGGTCGTAGCTCTCAGGCAGCAGCACGCCGTTTGCATCAAAGTCGATTACTAGGCGACCGACATACTTGTAGTTGCCGTCGGTGTTCACGACAGCCACGGGGTTGCCGTCAGCACCAGTCTGGATGATGGGATAAATGCCCTGGGGGGCGTCACCTGCACGGGGGCGATCGGTCTCATCCAGCAGGCGGGTGTTAGAGCCCCCGGCTACGATGATGTCTACGTTAGAGAGCCGCTGGGCCAGCTCTTGCTCGATCGCAATTTGCTGCATGTGGGCCAGCAGCACCACTTTGTTGATGTCGGGGTTAGCCGCTAGTAGGGCATCCACATCAGCCTGAATCTCTGTGGCCAAGGCATCTAGCTGCTCTGGGGTGGGGGATCCCTCAAAGGGCTGGGGCAGCACAGTCACATCGCCTGGGCTAGAGATGCGGTCGATGGTAGGGGTGGTAGCGCCTACAACGCCAATTCTCTCGCCGTTGACCTCAATCACTGTAGATGCCGCAATGCTGTTGGGCAAGGGAGTCTGGGCATCGGCCACCACCAGGTCAGCCAGGCTAGCGTCGGTGCTGAAGTCAAGGTTGCTGCTCAGGTAAGGAAAGGCTGTACCCAGAAAGGACTCGTCAAGAGTGGTTGCGGGATCGTCTGCCCCAGGGCTGATCAGACTGGCGACAAAGTCTGTGCCATTGTCAAACTCATGGTTGCCAAAGGCGATCGCCTGAAACCCCAAGGCATTCTGAATTAAGATGTCGCCCCGCCCGGCAGCGCCAAAGACATCGGCACTGGCCTCCAAGAATAATCCAGGGATATACGCATCCCCAGACGATAGAACCAAGGTGTTGGCAAACCCGGCTACACCGTCGCCATCTAAGTCTTGGGCTTTAAGCGCATTTAATACGGCTGAGAACCGAGGGGCATCGTCAAGGGCAGGAATGCCACCCTCCTGATCAGCGGCATGGAAGAGTTGGAGCGTGAAGTCAGCCATGGATAACACTTGGGGGTTACATCATGTAGCTATTGCTACGGGGTTATCTTCGGCCATTACTCACGACGGCACTTCATGGCAGGGCTAAATGGCCGGTAAGCTTTGATTAAAACTTGCTTAACAGGTGGTCTTTAGGTGTTCTCAACAGCATTTCCCCGAGGAGACCATCTGAGTGATGAAAAGTTAATGACCCAAGGCCGAGGGTTAAGGACTAGCAGCGGGCCACGCTTTAGAATGGCCTCACTGGGGAATACCCAGACGACGCTAATGCCCTAGCGGCACCCAATACTCTAGAGAAATTTCCTATGACAACTGACCTAAAAACAATTTTGGTTACAGGGGGCGCTGGCTATATTGGCAGCCATGCCGTCATGGCGCTTCAGCAGGCGGGCTACAGAGTGCTGATTTTAGACAATCTGGTCTATGGCCATCGCGACCTCGTGGAAACGGCTTTAAAGGCTGAGCTAATTGTCGGCAGCACTTTGGACAAGGCGCTGCTTAAAGATGTCTTTAGCCGCTACGACATCAGTGCGGTCATGCATTTCTCGGCCTACGCCTACGTTGGCGAATCGGTGAGCGACCCCAGCAAATACTACGAAAACAACGTGGTGGGCACCCTATCGCTGCTCGATGCCATGGTAGAAGCGGATGTCAAAACGTTTGTCTTTTCATCCACCTGCGCTACCTACGGGGTACCCCAGGAGATGCCGATCACCGAGACCCATCCCCAGAACCCGATCAATCCCTACGGCGCAACCAAGCTGATGGTGGAGCGCATCCTCGCCGACTACGACAAAGCCTACGATTTCAGGTCGGTGCGGTTTCGCTACTTCAATGCCGCTGGGGCGCACCCCAATGGGCTGCTGGGCGAAGACCACAATCCTGAAACCCACCTGATTCCCCTGGTGCTGCAAACGGCCTTGGGCAAGCGAGAGTCGATTAGCGTCTTTGGCACCGACTACCCCACCCCCGATGGCACCTGCGTTCGCGATTACATTCATGTCTGCGACCTGGCCGATGCCCACATTTTGGGATTGGAGTACCTGTTGAAGGGCGGCGAGAGCGCGGTGTTTAACCTAGGTAACGGCAGCGGTTTCTCAGTGCGAGAGGTGATTGATGCGGCGGTGCGAATCACCGGCAAATCTATTCCAGTAGTCGAGGTAGAACGTCGCCCTGGCGATCCACCGGCGCTGGTGGGCAGCAGCGATCGCGCCCGCACCATCCTCGGCTGGAACCCCCAGTATGTTGATATTGACACCATTTTGACCCACGCCTGGGCCTGGCACCAAAAGCGCCACGGCTAGGAGATCTCTGCCCCTGCGGCTATGCTACCGGACGCACAAAAAAGCCCCTCACAATTGTGAGGGGCCTAGAATCGTGAATGTAGGTTTTACTGACTTAGTTGAGGGAGTTAGCCCCAGCAACTACTTCCAGAATCTCCTGGGTAATGGCGGCCTGACGGGCCTTGTTGTAGGTCAGGTTTAGAGTCTTAGCCAACTCCTTGGCGTTGTCGCTGGCGTTGTTCATGGCGGTCATCCGAGCCGCCAGTTCGCTAGCAGCAGACTCTT
This sequence comes from Leptolyngbya sp., assembly GCA_003249105.1. Classification (GTDB taxonomy): domain Bacteria; phylum Cyanobacteriota; class Cyanobacteriia; order Phormidesmidales; family Phormidesmidaceae; genus Nodosilinea. Next base: position 17,033 of record QBLT01000009.1, read on the forward strand.
GCAGCGCCCGCAAAATTTGGTTATTCAAGTACAGCGGCAGCAGTGCATCCAGAATTTGTACCGGATCTTGCTCAAAGATCATGTCCTGGGGAAACTCTGCTGGAGCTGGCCCCGCCATCCTCTCCCGCTCTACCTTAAAGACACCGCCTTTGGTAGTGAGACGGAAAATTTCGTCGTCGGGTACCTCTAACCCTTGGGGGTCGAGGGGCAACAGGGTTTGAATCACCGGACGAGAGCTGACCAGCGACACAAAGCGGGTGTAGACCAGCTCAACCCGATCGACTTCATCGGAGAGGAACAGTGCCAGCAGCTCGTCGGCAATGGTTGCGGCTTCGGACGCAATGGGAATTTGCTCTAGCCCAGTGAAGCTGGCTTCAATGGGCTGATCGCGGCGCTTGAAGTATTGGCTGGCCTTGCGTCCCACCAAAATAAAGCGGTAGTTCAAGCCTTCAGCAGCCAGCTCCTGGGCGCGAATCTCAGCCTTGCGAATGACGTTGGTGTTGTAGCCACCGCAGAGGCCGCGATCGCCAGAGATGACCAACAGCGCTACTGTCTTGACATCACGCTGCTTCAGCAGCGGCAGGTCGGTTTCTTCAAACTTGAGGCGGCTTTGTAGGCCGTAGAGCACCTGGGCCAGGCGATCGGCAAAGGGGCGGGTGGCAATCACCTGCTCCTGGGCGCGCCGTACCTTAGCAGCAGCCACGAGCCGCATGGCCTCGGTAATCTTACGGGTGTTTTTTACAGACTTAATGCGGTCTCGAATCGCTTTTAAGTTAGGCATAGTGGATCCCTAAGGGGTCGTCAAGAACCGGGGCGTTGGCTCATGCAACACCCCGGCTGAATAGGAGGTTAGACTGCTGCCAAAAAGGCTTGCTTGGTTTCGGCGATCGCTTCTTTGAGCAGTGTCTCGCTCTCGTCGCCCAACTTTTTCTCGCTGCGAACCAGCTCCGCAAACCTGGGCTTGTTGTTGCGGATGTAGTCGCGCAAAGCCTTCGAAAAAGCTACGATCTGATCCACGGGCACCTCATCCATGAAGCCGTTAATACCGGCATAGATAATGGCCACCTGTTCTTCAACCGGCAGGGGCGAGTACTGGGGCTGCTTCAGCAGTTCACGCAGGCGAGTACCACGGGCCAGCTGCTTCTGGGTGGCGGCGTCCAGGTCAGAGGCGAACTGGGAGAAAGCCTGGAGTTCATCGAACTGGGCTAGCTCCAGCTTCACCTTACCGGCGACCTGCTTCATCGCCTTGATCTGAGCCGCCGACCCTACCCGCGACACCGAAATACCGGCGTTGATAGCGGGGCGCAGACCCGAGTTGAACAGGTCGGAGGATAGGAAGATCTGACCGTCGGTGATCGAAATCACGTTGGTGGGAATGTAGGCCGATACGTCACCCGCCTGGGTTTCGATCACGGGTAGAGCGGTCATGCTGCCCTCACCCAGCTCGGGGCTGAGCTTAGCGGCCCGCTCTAGCAGGCGAGAGTGCAGGTAAAACACGTCGCCAGGGTAGGCTTCACGACCGGGCGGACGGCGCAGCAGCAGCGACATTTGGCGGTAGGCTTGGGCCTGCTTGGTCAAGTCATCGTAGATGATCAGGGTAGCTTTGCCTTTGTACATGAAGTACTCGGCTAAGCTAGCGCCGGTGTAGGGAGCCAGGTACTGAAGCGGAGCCGGATCGTTAGCGCTGGCCGTGACCACGATGGTGTAGTCGAGGGCACCGCGATCGCGCAGCACGTCCACAATCTGAGCCACAGAAGAGGCCTTCTGACCGATCGCCACGTAGACGCAAACCACGTCCTCAGACTTTTGGTTGAGGATGGTGTCGATGGCGATCGCGGTCTTGCCGGTCTGACGGTCGCCAATGATCAGCTCGCGCTGGCCCCGGCCAATGGGAATCATGGCGTCAATGGCGGTAATGCCGGTCTGCATCGGCTCGTACACCGATTTCCGGGCAATGATGCCGGGGGCCGGAGACTCAATCAGGCGGGTTTCGGTGGTCGCCACATCGCCCTTGCCGTCGATGGGGCGACCTAGAGCGTCTACTACGCGGCCCAGCATGGCCTCACCGACGGGAACCGACGCAATTTTGCCGGTGGCGGTAACGGCACTACCCTCGCGGATATTGATACCGTCGCCCATCAGCACCGCGCCCACGTTGTCTTCTTCCAGGTTGAGGGCGATACCTACGGTGCCGTCTTCAAACTCCAGCAGCTCGCCAGACATGGCGTTCTCGAGGCCGTAGATGCGGGCGATACCGTCGCCCACCTGCAGCACGGTACCCACATTGGAGACCTTGACCTCCTGGTTGTACTGCTCGATCTGCTGCTTAATAATGCTGCTAATTTCGTCAGGTCTGATACTAACCATAGGACTTGCTCTGGATAAACCTACATAAACACGAGACGTCAGAGAAACTGCCCAACCAGGGGGCAAGCTTAGGTGCTAGGCGGTTGTGGCTAGCTGCATGCCAATGCGGCGCAGCTGGCCCCGCAGGCTAGCGTCAATTACCTGAGAGCCAACCTTGATGATCAAGCCGCCAATCAGGGAAGGATCAACGGTGACGGAAAGCTCGACGCTGTTGGCACCGGTCATGGCTTTGACGCGATCGCGGATGGCATTTTGCTGATCGTCAGACAGCTCAACTGCCGCCGTAACATCGGCCAAAACCGTGTTGTTCCGCTCCCGAAGCAGGGCTTGGTACTGCTGAAGAATGGGCTTTAAGAACGCCACGCGGCTGCGATCAACCAGCAGCAGCAAGAAACTCAGCAGAAAGCCGCTCACTTTGCCTTCCGAAATTTGGCGCAGCACGCCCTTTTTTGCGTCGGCAGACATCAACGGGCTCATCAAAAAGCCGGTTAGCTCCTTAGAGCTGTCCAGCACCTCCAGCAGGTCAGCCACCTCGGCACCCACCTGGTCAACCGCGTTGTTGTCGGCGGCAACCGACATCAGTGCCTTGGCGTAGGGAGCCGCAATTTCAGAATTTAGCGTTGTGTCGTTCATGGCTATTCTCCTTGGAGCAGGGCAATGCTGGAATCAACCAGACGCCGCTGCAAGTCGTCATTGAGCTGACCCGGTAGAGCGGCTTCACTGCGCTCAATAGCCAGGGCTGCAATTCGCTGCTGTAGCTCTCGCATCACCCGCGCCTCTTGAGAGGTTAGATCCTGGGCAGCGGTAGCCCGCATCCGTTCTACGTCGGTCTGAGACTGGGCCAAAATGGCCTCGCGAGTGCGCTCTGCCGAGGTTTGAGCCTCAGCCAAAATTTTCTTGGCTTCTGCCTGAGCCTGAGCCAGCTTTTGCTGCTGCTCTGCCAAAGCGGCGGCGGCTTCTTTCTTGCGCTGCTCGGCCTCTGCGATCGCCGTTTGAATAGCCGATTGGCGAGTTGATAGAGTCTTCCCTAAAAACTTGCCGCCAAAGTAATACAGCACACCAATGATAATGACCAGATTAATCAGGTTGGTTTCTAGGATGTTGAAATCCACACCAAACCCGCCTTCTTCCGCCGCTAGTAACCAACCAATAGTCATATCCCTACTTTCCGTCAACGACGCGGGCAACTCCAGGGGCTAAATCACCCCGTCATCACCGATAGCCTAGGCCGCTAAAGAACCCAGCAGCTTGTTCAAAATTTGTTGGCTTAGTCCATCTACCTGCTGCTCCAGGGTAGCCAGAGCCTGATTCTTTTGCTCGTCTAGCTCTCGCTGCACCTGCTCTCGCTGGGCTTGAGCCTCTTGCTGAGCCGCAGCAACGGTTTGAGCCGCAACCTTTTGCGCTTCCTCCTGGGCCTCGGCAATCACCGTTTGGGCCTGACGGCGGGTTTCGGCTAGCTCTTGCTGATACTGCTTGGCAATTTGCTCAGCTTTGGCCAAACGCTCTGCTGCATCAACCTGGTTGGAACTAATGTAGCCGTCGCGCTCGTCTAAGACTTTGCCCAGGGGCTTATAAAACAATACGTTGAGCGCCACCGCCAGCAGCACAAACTGTACAGCCATCAGCGGCAGAGTAGCATCCAGGTCAAAAAGACCACCGCCCTCCTCAACTGCCTCGGCGGTTTCAACCGCCAGTAACCAAACAAAATTCATCATTGTGGATATGCCCTTTCACTCGGCCCAGGGCCAGCACTACAAGGTGACATCGCGAATTTGAACTTCGACAGGCAGGGAAAAGTATTGAACCTTATCCCTGCCCAGCGTTTCGAATCTACGAGAAGGGGTTGGCAAACAGCAGCACCAGAGCTACCACTAGACCGTAGATGGTCAGTGCTTCCATGAATGCCAAGCTCAGTAGCAGGGTGCCGCGAATCTTGCCTTCAGCTTCGGGCTGGCGAGCAATACCTTCTACCGCTTGACCAGCTGCATTACCTTGACCAATACCAGGGCCGATAGCTGCCAGACCAACGGCTAGAGCAGCTGCAATTACGGAAGCGGCAGCGATAATAGGATCCATGTCTTTACCTCGATTTGGAGAATCAACAACTCGTTAAACAGGTCGTAGACAACGCTCGATATGCGTTTCTTATACTGCGGCCCTAAGACCACGTCGGCTGGCAGCACCTGCCCTACCAGCCAATATCAAACTGAATGTCCCCAGTGGGGGTCATCCATGCTCTTCACCACCATGCCCCTCGATCGCCTCGCCGATGTAGGCCGCTGCTAGGGTTGCAAAGATCAGCGCCTGAATGGCACTGGTAAACAAACCCAAGACCATGACTGGTAGCGGCACGAAGAGAGGCACCAGCAAGACCAGCACAGCGACCACCAGCTCATCGGCCAGTATGTTTCCAAACAGACGGAAACTTAGGGAGAGGGGCTTGGTGAAATCTTCCAAAATGTTGATGGGCAGCAGAATAGGAGTGGGTTCGATGTACTTGGCAAAGTACCCCAGCCCGCGATTGCTAAACCCGGCATAAAAGTAAGCTAAGGACGTCAACAGCGCCAGGGCTACGGTGGTATTGATGTCGTTAGTTGGAGCAGCTAACTCACCCGACGGCAGATGAATTAACTTCCAAGGAATCAGCGCCCCTGACCAATTGGAGACAAAGATAAACAGGAACAGCGTGCCCACGAAAGGCACCCAAGGCCGATACTCTTTTTCGCCAATCTGGTTTTTGGCTAGGTCGCGGATAAACTCTAGAGCGTACTCCATGAAGTTCTGGAGGCCGGAAGGTACCCGCTGAATGTTGCGGGTGGCCAAAAATGAAACTAACAGCAGAGCGCCAATCACAAACCAGGAGGTCAAAAAGACCTGGCCGTGGAGTTTAAGGCCGCCGAGCTGCCAGTACAAATGCTGGCCAACCTCTAGCTTTGCCAGGACTAAGGGATGAATCATTAGCATATTGAGCGCCATCTCTTAAATCGACTTCTCCTTAAGACCTGCCAGGAAAAAGCATGCTATGCTTGGGAACCACCGATCTAGGTCAACCAGACGCCTGGGAAGATCCCGATGGTGATTTTGGCAGCACCGCAGTCCAGAGGGTGTAAGCAATTAACGCCCCCTTGTAGGTCAAAAACCCAAGAAAAACGGGTATGACATGAAGCTGCTGCCACTCAGTAGCCACTAAAACCAGGCCAACCACTAGGGCCAGTCGGCCGCTGCCTAGCCTTGAGCTTCCGCGCCCAATGTTGGCCACGCTTTTTGCCAACATCCTCAAGTAAACCACACCGCCGCACGCTCCTATTAAATAATTCAGAGCAATTGGAAGAGAGTAGGCTAACCAGACGCTAAAAAAGATTACGCCGGTGAATGCCAGCGTGGTCAGCAGCAAATTTTGCTGTAGCTGGTAGTACTCTTCCATAGCGGTCGTTGAAGCCGGAGGAAGACTTTGACCTTCGGTTTGACCGGGGTCTAACTCTGCCTCGACCTGCTCGACAGGGGCAGTGTGTTCGGAGGGCAATGGGGCCACGAAAGCGCCTAATCCTTAGCCGTTAAAGGGTTTCACCTGTCTGAACAGGCCATGGAAGATCATATCACGGCAATAATACTTAATAGACGCTTCTCAAAAGTAAATCCACTTTCCTCAGCCAATCTTGATCAAGGCTGCTGGGATGGTTTTAGTAAAATGAGCTGCCGCTGCTGCATCTGCCGCACCGCCTCAAGGCTTCCTCCGCTTTGGGATAGCAGATCGGCGACGCTGGCTTGGGACTGATCGGCAGTGGGGCCGTTGTGGCGATCGCAGGCCAGTAAAAACTCAAACTCTGTCTGATCTAGAGAAAGAATCTGATAGTTGTGGTCAAAGATGCTTTGGCTGGGCCAACCTTCCATGCAGGGGTTGCGGGTGGGAATGGCGGACAGCAGAGTCTCGTCTTGATTCCAACTGAATTGGGGATAGGGGGGACGGGCCAGGAACCACTCGAAGTGGGTAATCTCTGGATCTAGCAGTTCTACTAGTCGGTACTGGTCTTTCTCCGGTAGCTGCTTGGCGCGATCGAGCAGCGCTGGGTCTGAGGCTAGCAGGCGATCGAGCTGCCATACCTGGGGGTTGGAGAAGCCAATAAACTCCAGACCCGATGCGTCGATGAGCTCAAACAGGCTATCTAAGGTGTAATCCACTTCCTGGGGGTGGACGTACATGTCGGCGAAGCATTCGTCGCGGTGGTTTTCCATGGCCCAGCGATCGCGCTCTCGCTGCTTTAGACGATTTCCCTCGGGCAGGCTGGCGAAGATCTGCCGCCCCACCTGTACGCCGTCGCGGTAGTCGCCGCGCTGGCTACCCTGGACGAGGGCGATCGCCCGCTGCATTAGCGAGATTTCCCAGCGACCAATAGCGGCATATACAAATAGATGAATGAAGCCGCCGGGAGCCAGCTTGGTGGCGAGAGCCTGGAGCCCTTTGAGCGGGTCGGGCATGTGGTGGATGACGCCGACGCAGTTAATCCAGTCAAATTCGCCCTCGATCTGGTCGATGTCGTAGATGCTGAGCTGACAGAATTGGACGTTGGTAGCCCCCGAGGATTGACAGCGCTGGGTCGCCGTGGCGATCGCCCGCTCGCTCAGATCAATGCCCAGCACCTCAGCCTCCGGGTTTAGGTGGCTAATATATTCAGTACTTACCCCAGTGCCGCACCCCGCATCTAGCACCCGCACCTGGTTGCAGGATGGGGCTGCCCCCGTGCAAAAGCTGTGCACCGTCGGCCAGTACCAGCGCCAGTTGTACCCCGGCGGAGCTGCATCCAAAATTGGCTCTGGCGGAAAGGGATAGGTGTTGTACAGGCTGGCTACTGCATCGCTGACCGCCTGGGTTTTTGTTAAGTCATCCATAGCTACTTTGTCAGTTCAATTTGCGTGGTTCAGTCAAACGTTAAAGAATCGCTGCCCTAACAACAGTGATTTAGAGAAAACTCGTCCTAGGGGCTAGGCTGCATTACGGGCGATCGTTACAAATGATCAGCAAAGCAAGTCCTTCCCAAAAGAGGTTTTGGGGCTTCAACCGCCTTGGCTTTATCACGAAACGTTACAAAACTTATCTGCCTTCTCAGGGGTGTCGTGGCCATCCTCTATGATGACCAAAGGCATTTGCCCGGTTGGATGTTACACAGTTTTTAATAATCTGTGTTGCTGTCCTGAAACGGTTTAATCTGATTCCAGGTCAGCGAACAGCCCGCCATCCATAGATACCGCATTCGGTGCCCTGCTTGAATGCGTGGCAGGTGAGGTTAACAACGCTTTACCTTCGAGTGGGTTCAGTGATTTTGAGCTGGTTCAGGGAGCGTTCCTGAGCATTGCCGAGTCCTACGCCCTCCAACCCGATTGATAGATTCTTTTTTGATGCCGTCATTGTCCGCATAGGGAGCCTTTGAAAACGCATGAGTGTTAAAGCAAGTGGTGGAAGTGCACCGGCGCGGCCCCAGCTCTACCAAACTCTGCCGGTGGCCACGATTTCCCAGGCCGAGCAGCAAGACCGCTACATGGGCCGGGGAGAGCTAGATGAGCTATCGGGCTTTTTTAGTTCTGGCCTGAAGCGGGTTCAGATTGCCGAAACCTTGACCCGTTACTCCGAGTTGATTGTCTCCCAGGCGGCCAACCGCATCTTCACCGGAGGGTCTCCTCTGGCCTACTTGGAGCGAGTTGATAGCGAATCGCCCGTTGAAAAAACTCGGGCTGGCACCGTTTTAGACGAAACAGAAGCTTTTCGACTGGGCACCTCGACCTTTATCGAGAGCAGCGGTGGTGGTGGTCTGTTCCAAAATCTGTTCAGTTCTACCCCCACTGGGCCTGTGCCCGCTGGGTTTCGCCCCATTAGCGTGTCTCGCTATGGCCCCAGCAACATGCAGAAATCTCTGCGCGACATGAGCTGGTTTCTGCGTTACGTGACCTACGCCATTGTGGCGGGCGACCCCAACATCATTGCAGTCAACGTCCGCGGCCTCCGCGAAATCATTGAAAACGCCTGCTCTTCGGCGGCAACAATCGTCGCTATTCAAACCATGAAGGCGGGGTCTCTGCGCTACGTGAATAGCGATCCAGAGGCTAAAGACATCGTCACCCAGTACTTTGATGTGCTGCTGAGCGAGTTTAAGGCCCCGACCCCGTCAAACAAAGTGCGCCAGCGGTCCTCCAACGACCTGCAAGGTCTAGAGCTGCCTCAGATCTACTTCAACGCGGCTGAGCGTCGGCCCAAGTACGCCATGAAGCCAGGGCTTTCGGCGGGTGAGAAGAACGATGTCGTGAAGGCTGCGTATCGTCAGATCTTCGAGCGCGATATTACCCGTGCCTACTCGCTATCGGTCTCTGATCTGGAGTCGAAGGTGAAGAACGGCGAAATCTCCATGAAGGAGTTTGTGCGCCGCCTGGCTAAATCGCCCCTGTACCGCAAGAATTTCTACGACCCCTACATCAACAGCCGCGCTCTAGAACTGGCTTTCCGCCACATTCTCGGCCGTGCGCCCAGCTCTCGCGAAGAGGTGCGCGACTACTTCTCCATCGTGTCTAACGGTGGTCTAGCCGCTCTGATTGACGCCTTAGTGGACTCGAAAGAGTACTCTGACTACTTTGGGGAAGAAACGGTACCTTACCTGCGCGGTCTGGGCCAAGAAGCTCAGGAGTGCCGCAACTGGGGACCTCAGTTTGATCTGTTTAACTACAGCGCTCCCTTCCGCAAAAAGCCTCAGTTCATCACCCTATTCGCGGCTTACGAGCAGCCTCTGCCTGACCAGCATCCCTACGGCTCGGGCAACGACCCGCTAGAGATTCAATTTGGGGCCATCTTCCCTAAAGAAACCCGCAACGTCAGCGCGACTCCTGCGTTCTTCAATAAAGACACCCGCCGCATTCTGATTCACCGTGGCGCGGGCATCAACAACCAGTTGAGCAATCCCGCGGCTCGGCCTGAAAATCCAGGCTCACTGGGGGCCAAGGTGTTCAAGCTGGATCAAATTCCTAGAACCGGCAATACCCAGAACAGCGTACGCTACTCCGAAAGCTCGACTCAGACGATCATTAGCGCTGCTTACCGTCAGGTGTTTGGCCGTGAGGTGTACTCGGGTCAGCGCTCGAAGGTCGCTGAGATCAAGCTGGAGAACGGCGAAATCTCCATGAAGGAGTTCATTCGGGCGATCGCCAAGTCTGAGGCGTTCCGCAAGACCTATTGGTCATCGCTGTACGTGATGAAGGCGGTGGAGTACATTCACCGTCGCCTGCTGGGTCGCCCCACCTATGGCCGCAAGGAAACCAACGCCTACTTCGACATTTGCGCCAAGAAAGGCTTCTATGCTCTGGTTGACTCGATCATCGATAGCCAGGAATATATCGAAGCTTTTGGAGACGATACTGTACCCTACGAGCGCTATCTGACTCCCAAGGGTCTGGCCCTACGCAGTATGCGGGCCGGTTCTCTGGCTGAGAAAGGTATGGTGCCGGTGGCTGATACCAGCGTTCCCCGCTTTGTGGAACTGGGCACCGTCACCGAGGATCGCGCCATACCTGAGGTGCAGCGCCGTCTAAACCAGGGCGTGAACCGACAGCGTCAGCAGACCAAGGTCTTCAAGCTCACCTCCCTGGCCGATAAGCCCAACCTCAAGCTGGTTACCGCTGCGGCCTACCGGCAGATCTTTGAGCGAGACATTGCTCCTTATATCGTTAAGAGTGAGTTCACCGCACTGGAGAGCAAGCTGGGCAACGGCGAAATCAACCTGAAGGAATTCATTGAGGGTCTAGGCACCTCAACTCTCTATATCAAAGAGTTCTACGCGCCCTACCCCAACACCCAAGTGATTGAGTTTGGTACCAAACACTTCTTGGGTCGTGCTCCGCAAGATCAGGCGGAAATTCGCAAGTACAACCAGGTGTTGGCTAGCGAAGGCATCCGCGGATTTATTCGCTCGATGCTCAACACCCCTGAGTACGCCGAAAGCTTTGGGGAAGATACCGTGCCCTATCGCCGCTATCCCACGCTGCCGGCAGCCAACTTCCCCAATACGGAGAAGCTGTACAACCGGCTCACTAAGCAAAATCGCGACCTGATTGTGCCGAGCTTTGTCAGTTCTAAAAACACCGTCAATGTGGCCGATATGCCCTTGATGGCAGATGCGGTGGCTTCCCAAGCAGCCAGTGCTGCGGAACTAGCTGCAACCGTAGGGCGCTCCTCCGTTGATGTTGACGTGGTTGCCGTCGCCCCTCCGGCTCGACTCTATCGTCTGCAAGCTGGGGCTAGCTTTGAGCAGGTAGACCAGGTGCTCACCGCCGTCTACCGTCAGGTGATGGTGCTGCCCGAAGGAGAAATCCCAGCGGACTGGCGATTGCCTGAGGCTGAGGCGTTGGTGAAGAGCGATCGCATTACCCTGCGCGAGTTCATTCGCCAGCTAATTCAGTCTCCTGCCTATCAGACTCGGTTCGTCGCCGCCTACCCAGCACCCAAACTCGTGGCCATCATGGGTCGTCAATTGCTAGGGCGGAACTTAGAGGATGCCGCCGAGTATGGTGCTATTGCAGCTCAGCAGGGTGCTATGGCTGTTGCCGAAGCCATGCTTCGCTCCACTGAGTATCTGCGCTACTTTGGCGAGCAAGGCGTACCCTACCGTCGCGTCTAGGCATTACTGACCGATGGGGATGATTAAAATCATCCCCATCGGTTGACCCAACAACCTGCTAACCAGTGGTTCTTTGGGCAAAGGCATTGCCTTTTCAGTCGCCCTTCTAGCTCTGTTACGAAATATTAAAACCGGATGCTAGGCTGCACCCGGTTTATAGTTTTTTGAGGATTTAGGCTTTTCCCTAAGCCTCTACAGTGGCGTTGACGTATGGGATTCGAGAAACTGAGGAAAACTGTTACAAAATATTTCGCGGCTTTGAAGAAGGCTTACGCAATACCGGACAATTAATCGGGAAGGCCGCCAGAACTGAGGTTCTTTAATAGAGTTAGCTCTGGCTCCGCACCCTTAAATGCCAGTTTCATACATCTGGTCATATTTTTCGGAGGAATCCATCAATGAGTATTGTCACGAAGTCAATCGTGAATGCCGATGCTGAGGCTCGTTACCTTAGCCCCGGTGAGCTGGATCGCATCAAGGGTTTTGTCACCTCTGGTGAGCGTCGTCTGCGGATTGCTCAGGTGCTAACCGAATCCCGCGAGCGCATCGTTAAGGAAGCTGGCAACCAGCTGTTCCAGAAGCGCCCTGACGTTGTTTCTCCCGGTGGCAATGCCTACGGCGAAGAAATGACCGCCACCTGCCTGCGCGACATGGACTACTACCTGCGTCTCATCACCTACGGTGTGGTTGCTGGTGACGTTACCCCCATCGAAGAAATTGGTCTGGTGGGCGTGCGTGAAATGTACAACTCCCTGGGCACCCCCATCCCCGCTGTGGCTGAGTCTGTGCGCTCCATGAAGGCTGTCGCAACCGGGCTGCTGTCCAGCGAAGATGCTGCTGAAGCCGCATCCTACTTCGACTATGTTGTCGGCGCTATGCAGTAGTCGCAGCTGCGCTACTCCGTCGATTCGTTGTTGAGATTACGTCAGTTCTAAGGAAGCTTCACCAATGCAAGACGCAATTACCTCTGTTATCAATTCCTCCGACGTCCAGGGCAAGTACCTGGATGGTTCTGCTCTAGACAAGCTCAAGGCCTACTTCCAAACCGGTGAGCTGCGCGTTCGTGCCGCTAGCACCATCAGCGCCAACGCCGCTGAAATCGTGAAAGAAGCTGTGGCTAAATCCCTGCTGTACTCCGATATCACCCGTCCCGGTGGCAACATGTACACCACCCGTCGCTATGCTGCCTGCATCCGCGACCTCGACTACTACCTGCGCTATGCCACCTACGCCATGCTGGCCGGGGATCCTTCCATCCTCGATGAGCGGGTGCTGAACGGCCTGAAGGAAACCTACAACTCCCTGGGTGTACCCATCGGCGCTACCGTTAACTCCATCCAAGCCATGAAAGAAGTGACCGCTAGCCTAGTGGGTGCTGATGCTGGTAAGGAAATGGGCGTTTACTTTGACTACATCTCCTCTGGCTTGAGCTAGTCTAAGCTCATCCATCGCGCTTTGGCCGCGGGCCAGAGCGAACCTAGGTCAGAGTCAGGGGCGAGTGTTGAGGACACTAGGTTGTGCTGTACTGTCTTCCTGCTGTCCATAGCATTGGCTTTCGACTCTGGCTTTTCAGTGTTCATCCCAAGTTCAGATCAGCGTCGGTGTTTGTCTGCCGGTAAATTTTCATTCTGGGCTTGGCTTTGGTTTACATCTGTCCAGTGATTAGCAGGAGAGTTTTCGGCCATGCGCATGTTTAAGATCACCGCTTGTGTTCCTAGCCAAACTAGGATTCGTACCCAGCGGGAACTGCAAAATACCTTTTTTACCAAACTGGTGCCCTACGATAACTGGTTCAAAGAGCAGCAGCGTATTCAAAAAATGGGCGGCAAAATCGTCAAGGTTGAGCTGGCTACTGGTCGGCAGGGTGCCAATACCGGTTTGCTCTAACGCGCCTGATTCAGCACAGCGTCCGATAAAAATTTTTACTGCTTTTTTCATGCTGCGATACGTGCAGGGTCGGCCTAGGGGTCAGCCCTGCCGTTGTGTTTTTAGGGATATTTTTACGCTTTTGAAACATGCTCCATTGCCGTGAAAATATAATCAGAATCCTGAGCGGCTTTCGGCCCCCTCAGCTATACTGAGCCCTTGAAAGATTCGGCCCTTGGGCACGTGGGGTAGCAGGGTGAACATTGCTCGATTGGTTCCATGGATTGACCCCACGGTGAGTCATTGGTCAGCAGAAGCTCGCTGGCTGCGCTGGTTGACCTTTGTCTGGCTGGGCAGCGGTCTACTGGTACTGTTTTCAGCCTCCTATGCAGTGTCTGTAACTGAGCATGGCTATGGGTTGCATTATGTGATGGTGCAGCTGCTATGGGTCGCGATTGGGTTGGTGATTTTTAACCGTATTGTTCACACTTCGTTGGATCGATTGATTCAGGGGTCGGGTATTGTGCTGTTGGTTCTAGTCGGCCTGGTAAGCCTAACGCTAGTGCCTTCCTTGGGAGTAACGGTAAATGGAGCCACTCGCTGGCTGCCTTTGGGACCGTTTATGATTCAGCCTTCGGAACTGCTCAAGCCCTGCCTGGTGTTGCAGGGGGCGCGACTGTTTGGACGGTGGCCGCAGCTCACCTGGCCAACCCGGTTGACCTGGTTGGGCATTTTTGTTGCTATTTTGGGGCTGATTTTGTTGCAGCCCAACTTGAGTACAGCGGCTATCTGTGGCCTAACGCTTTGGCTAATTGCCCTGGCGGCGGGGTTGCCCTACCTGTATCTGCTGCTGACGGCAGCAGGGGGGCTGCTGACTGCGACGGTAAGCGTTAGCCTCAAGACCTACCAGCGTCAGCGAATTGTCTCGTTTTTAGATCCCTGGGCTGATCCAGGCAATCAGGGGTATCAACTAGTGCAGAGCCTGCTTGCTATCGGCTCTGGCGGTTTTTGGGGGCAGGGTTTTGGGATGTCGCAGCAAAAGCTGTATTCGCTACCCATTCAGTACACTGACTTTATTTTTTCAGTGTTTGCGGAGGAGTTTGGCTTTGTGGGTTGTCTTGTGTTGCTGGCGGTTTTGGGGGTTTACGCTTCTTTGGCTATGCTGGTAGCGCTGCGCCTGAAGCAACCTTTGCACCGTCTAGTCGCGGTTGGGGCGATGGTGCTGCTAGTGGGGCAAGCGCTGCTGAATATGGGTGTGGCTACAGGGGTCTTGCCGACGACCGGACTGCCCTTTCCGCTGCTGAGCTACGGCGGCAGCTCGATGGTGGCTAGTCTGACAACGGCGGCACTGCTGGTGCGAGCCGCCCGGGAAATCAATTTGGATGCGCCGGTACCTCTGCGGCGACGGTGGTCTAAGGCGGACTCTCAGGAACCTTTGCCTTTGCGTGTGTTTGACGGCGGTAATGCGCTTTCTTGAAATAGGAATCTGAGAGCGGGTTGCAGGATTGTTACAATGGTGGTTGCCTTTGCGTTGCATCACCCCGCCAATGTTCGAGAGCTTGCAGATTTATCTATACGAAATTGCCCAGTGGGCTAATCAGCTAGTGGGTGAGCAGCTCACGCAGCTGTCTTGGGTAAGTCTTTCGGTGGTGGGGTTGGCGGGGCTTTTAACAAGTTTGTCTCCCTGTCTGCTGTCGATGCTGCCGATTATGGTGGGCTATATGGGCGGATATGAAGAAGATAATCGGGGTGGGGCGATCGCGCGATCGCTCTCCTTTGCCTTGGGCCTCGCCACCACCCTAGCGCTGTTGGGCCTGGTCGCCGGGTTGTTTGGCTACGTCTACGGTCAGGTGGCCTGGGGGCTACCGATTGTGGTGAGCCTGGTGGCGATTGTGATGGGACTAAACTTGTTAGGAGTCATTCCCTTAGCCCTGCCCGCTGGTGTTGGCCCCACCTTTGAAAATTTAAACTTACCGCCCTGGCTGCGGGCCTACGCGTTGGGCCTCACCTTTGGCATTGTGGCGTCGCCCTGTAGCACGCCAGTGCTGGCTACCCTTCTAGCCTGGATTTCGACTACAAAAGATCCGGTGCTGGGCGGTGCGCTGCTGCTAGCCTATGCCGTAGGCTATGTGACGCCGCTGGTGCTAGCTGGTACCTTTACCGCTTCTTTAAAGCGACTGCTGGATCTGCGTCAGTGGTCGAGCTGGGTGACGCCGACCAGCGGGGCGCTGCTGCTGGGGTTTGGGGTGTTTTCGCTGCTGTCTCGGCTGCTGCCGACTAGCCTGGTATAGGTTTTTGAAAAATTATGTCACCCGTTGCTGAGGGATACTATGGCCCCGTCTGAAGCTCCCCAATCGACCCTTTGGGACGGGGTGCGCGACTACTTTAGACAAGATCTGCTGCCGCTGCTGGCGGATCTGCGGCTGGCAATTGTGCTGCTGCTGGCGATCGCAGCCTTTAGCGTCAGCGGTACGGTGATTGAGCAAGGCCAGACTTTGGAGTTTTACCAGAGCAACTACCCTGCCGATCCGGCGCTATTTGGGTTTTTGAGTTGGAAGGTGATTCTCACCCTTGGGTTAGACCACGTCTATCGCACCTGGTGGTTTTTGGCGCTGTTGATTGTATTTGGGGCCAGCCTGACCGCCTGCACCTTTACCCGCCAGTTTCCGGCGCTGGGGGCGGCCCAAAAGTGGAAGTACTATACCCAACCCCGCCAGTTTGAAAAGCTAGCGCTGAGCGCTGAGCTGGCTGAAACCGACCTTGCTTCCCTAGTGAATGGATTGACCCAAAAGCGCTATCGGGTGTTTCAGGAGGGGAATCAGCTCTACGGGCGCAAGGGCATTGTGGGCCGCATTGGCCCTATTGTGGTGCACGCCAGCATGCTGCTGATTTTGGCCGGGGCTATTTTAGGGGCGATGACCGGCTTTTTTGCCCAGGAGATTGTGCCCAGCGGCGAGACCTTTCAGATTCGCAACATTTTTGATGCTGGCCCCTGGGCCGAGGCCCAAGTTCCTAAGGACTGGTCGGTGCGGGTGAACCGCTTTTGGATTGACTACAGTCCTGAGGGCAACATCGACCAGTTTTATTCTGACCTATCGGTGCTAGATCGATCGGGAGCTGAAATCGATCGCAAGACCATCTTTGTCAACCAGCCCCTGCGCCATAAGGGCGTGACCCTATATCAAGCTGACTGGGGTATTGCGGCGGTGCAGGTGAAGCTCAACAACAGCCCGGTACTGCAACTGCCGATGCAGCAGCTTGAAAACGACGGCCCGCGCTTTTGGGGTACCTGGCTACCGACGAAACCCGACATGAGCGAGGGCGTGACTCTGCTGGCCAGCGACCTGCAGGGTTCTGTGCTGATTTACGACAATGCCGGACAGTTGATTTCTACAGTTCGCAAGGGCATGGCGGCGGAGGTGAATGGCGTTAGGCTGTCGCTGGTGGATGTCGTGGGCAGCACAGGGCTACAAATTAAAGCCGATCCGGGCATTCCTTTGGTTTATGGAGGGTTTGGCCTGCTCATGCTGGGGGTGGTTATGAGCTACGTGTCGCACTCACAGGTGTGGGCGCTGGCGCAGGAGGGCACGGTCTACGTGGGTGGCAGAACGAACCGTGCCCAGGTGGCCTTTGAGCGCGAACTCCTCGATCTGCTGGAATCTGTTGCCGATTCTAATCGGGCTAAATTACCTGAAGCTTCAATCAGCTGATTTGGGTGAGATCGAGGTAGGCGGCAAGCATTTGGTCGTAGCTGAGGCTATTGCTGGCAGGCTTCACTTGCTGTGCTCGGTGATGGAGACCTGCTCGAAGACCTGTGACGCCTGGGCACGGGTGCGCGCGGTTTGGAAATTGACCTTAGCGTGGAACCAGTATTCGGGCGATCGCAGTAGTGCCACTGCCAGCATTACTCACTCTAGGTCTAAGGTTGGCTACCTAAATAGTTGAGAATTCCCTGGGCAATGGATTGCCCCATCTGCGCCTGCCAGCGCGGATCACGGAGCTTAGGGGCATCGATAGCACCTGTGACAAAGCCAATTTCGATCAGGGCGGCGGGCATCGCGGTGCGGCGCAGCACCAAAAAACGAGCCTGACGCACGCCGCGATCGTTCATTGCCATGGTGCCCAGCACCTGGCGCTGAAGGGCGGCTGCCAGCACCTGCCCAGCATCGGAATAGTAGTAGGTCTCTAACCCGTTGACCTCGGGGCGCTGCATGTTCACGGCGTTGGCGTGGATGCTGACAAACACCGTGGCCCGAGCCGCTGTGGCCATATCGGCCCTGGGCTGCAAATCGACAGTTTGGTCGCTCTGGCGGGTCATCTGCACCGCAATACCCTGCGCCTGTAAGGCTGCTGCCGTGTGCTGGGCCACCGCCAGCACCACCCCTTTTTCTTGCAGCCCGCCAATGCCCACGGCCCCAGGGTCAACGCCGCCGTGGCCCGGGTCGAGCATGACCAGCACCTGACCTCGAGCGGCAGGACTGGGGGTAGGTGTTGAAGCGACGACTGGGGCTGGAACCGCCGCTGCGGGCGGGCGCGATTGCGACGGCGGTGACGTGGCCACCGGGTTCAGCACTGGCAGCACAACTGTAGTCGGTGGAGCGGCAATTTGGTTGGGGGCAACGCCGATGGGGGTAACCCAAATGCCGCCGCTGGCGAGGGGCGTGATTTGCCAGTCGGGGCTAAACCCGTCGAGGGTCAGGGTCATGCGAATGGCGGGCGGGGCGGTGGCAAACTGATTGATGCTCCAGCGGTGGATGCCGTAGCGCCCCTGGGGCAGCGCCTCGGGGGTAAGGCCAGGGGCAATGGCCGCGTCTAGCAGGTCAATGACGATCTGCCGCGCCTGACTGGCATCGCGGGTGCGGTACACATGCACCTGAGGGGCGGCCCCAGCGGTGGGAATGAAGAAGCCCTCGGCGGTAGTCTGAACGCCGCGCAGTACGGTGGCCGTTGCCCTGACAGCGACGGTGCTGACCTGGTTGCGGCTGATCAGCGGCGGCAGCGGCTCGGCCCCCACCACCGCCAGTGGTCGCGGTCGGGCTGCTTTAGAAAAATCTGGCATGGCCAAGCCGTCATCGGGGGCTGTTGGGGTTGAACCCGGTAGCTGCACTACCCACTGCTGACTGGTCAAGCCCCACACCTTCACCTGTCTGGGGTCGAGGCTGTAGCCAGGATTGATCTCTAGCACCATGCGGGTGGTTTGGGCGTCGGCCTGGGTGACCCTGACTGCTGCCACTGCCCCGCCCACAAACCGATCGCCCAGGGCTGATTCCGTCAAAATGCCCGGTAGATCGATGACCAACCGCTGCGGATCGCTGAGCCAGCTGACCTGAGGCTCTACTCCGCTTTCAGTGGAAAACACCAAACGATTTTGGCCGGTGTCAAATTCCCAGGCTTGAAGCCGTGCGCCGGCTTTGGCCGGTAGGCTGCCAAACAGGCATACCCCAGCCACCCCAACTACTCCAGTAAAAAGCTGCCTTAGCCGCAAGCGGGCCGATCTCCCCACACACCACAGAATTTAGCCGGGTTTCTGGGCGATCGCAAACCGCAAGCCGAGCCGTATACCCTAGCCCGCGAGCCGCGACCGTTCAGAAGAAAAGGCTGAATCGGCTTAGATATTAGCTCACTTTTAATGAAGCAATAGCCCAATTGTTTAGCTGGGGTAAAACTTTGGCACAGCGTGGCGACGAGGCCCCACAGCCACCGACTCAGTTTGTACTATGGCCCCAGGCACGGGCAGGATGTAACGAGCCGTTGCCTCTAGGTCAATTGCCCAGGAGAGTTGCTGAAAATGTTGTTTGCTACCGTACGCCGCTGGCCCCGCCGCGCTGCGTTTTTGCTTGGACTGCTGACCTTTTTGATGGCCTGCACCGCCGGTACTATTCGGTTGTCTAACGCCGATTCAGCCCAGCCCGCTGCAGCCGTAGCCGCAGTTAGCCCTGAGGTCATCGTAGTCTCCCTGCGCCAGGGGGCCATAGCCCACGCTCGCCAGGAGCCCTATCGCCCTCAGCCCCAGGACAAGTTAGAAACCTCGGGCAACGACACTTGGGTACTGCGGCAGGGGCGGGCGCTGGGTACCCTGGTGAG
The DNA here is from genome assembly GCA_003249105.1 of Leptolyngbya sp. GTDB lineage: Bacteria > Cyanobacteriota > Cyanobacteriia > Phormidesmidales > Phormidesmidaceae > Nodosilinea. The sequence goes on from QBLT01000009.1 coordinate 36,004, forward strand.
CCCCGATCAATCGGTGCTCTACGGCTTCGACAGCTACAGTGAGGAGCCGTTTAATGCCGATCGCGCCAGCCAGCCACGCGGCTATCGCATTCAGTCTCAGGATGACCCCAGCTACCGGCGGCCCGTAGCGCCAACGGAGGTGTATCGCAAAAGCAAACCTGTAGACACGGCCCAGGTAAGCCGAGACGATCGCCGCTGGGCGATGGAGCATCGGTTTTACCTGAGGTTGCCCACGCCCCTGACCCTAGGACAAACCTACCAGGTTCAGCTCTCAGGGCAAGATCTATCACCCCTGACTCTGACCTACCAGCCCGATCGCCAGATCAGTGAAGCGGTGCATGTGTCAGCCCTGGGCTTTCGCCCCGATGACTCGCTCAAAGTCGGGTTTTTGTCCACCTGGATGGGCACGGGCGGCGGACTGAGCTATCCGGAGGGGCTATCGTTTCAGGTGGTTGACGATGCGACCGACCAGGTGGTGTTGCAGGGACAGGCTAGCCGTCGCTATCGGGATGGAACGGCGGAGGATGGCCGCGATCGCACCTACACCCTCACCGACGTTGACCAGCTCGACTTTAGCGCGCTCAATCAGCCTGGTCAGTACCGCCTCTGTGTAGACACCGTGGGCTGCTCCAACTCCTTTGCGGTGGCTGAGAATGCTTGGCAACAGGCTTTTTATGTAGCCGCCCGTGGGTTCTATCACCAGCGCAGCGGCATTGCCCTAGAGCAGCCCTACACCGACGTTGTGCGCCCCCGTCCCTTCCACCCTGACGATGGGGTTAAGGTCTACCAATCCACCACGGGGCTGATGGATACGGGCAACGGCCTCAATGCCCAGGGCACTGACGAGGGCAACTTTGCCAATCTGGTCAAGGGCAAGACCGATGAACTGGTGCCCAACGCCTGGGGCGGCTACTTTGATGCGGGCGACTGGGATCGCCGCATTCAGCACCTAGATGTGGCCCGCTGGCTGCTCGAACTGCTCGAGCTTTTCCCTGACCCCCTAGGCGAGCTGGCGCTCAACATTCCAGAATCGGCTAACGATCGCCCCGATCTGCTCGATGAGGCGCTGTGGGGCGTTGACTTCTTTCGCCGTCTACAAACCTCCGAGGGGGGCATTCGTGGCGGCATTGAGTCGGCAGAGCACCCCAAACGGGGCGAAACCAGCTGGCAAGAGACGCTGCCGGTAATGGTCTACGCCCCCGACCCCTGGAGCAGCTACGTCTACGCTGGGGTGGCGGCTCGCACGGCCCGCCTGTTGGCAACCTACGCCCCCGAGCAGGCCGGGGGCTACCGCGACAGCGCCCTCGCGGCCATGGCCTGGGCTGAGGCCCAGCATCAAGTCGGCATTCAGGGGCAGGAATGGGCGCGCCATCGCATTGAGGCCGATCGCGCCCTGGCGGCCCTGGAGCTTTACGATCTGACGGGCGATCGCCTGTGGCACGATCGCTTTGTGGCCGCGCGATCGGCTATTCCTGCCGAGGCCCGCAGCGACTATCGCATTGCCGCCCCCCAGCGCGAAATCAATTTTCTCTACAGCCGTCTCCCCGCCGACCAGGTCGACGAAGAACTCCAAGCTGAGCTGCGAGCCACGCTTTTGGCCGAGGCTGACGCCGCCGTAGAAACCGGTCAAACCACGGCCTTTGGCTGGACTAAGGTGCATCCGTCAACCCCCGTCGGCTGGGGCGATGGGCTGGGGGCTCCCAAGGCGCGGATTTTGCTGCGGGCCCATGCGCTCACCGGTGGCGATCGCTATCTCAACGCCGCTCTGCTAGCCTGCCAGTTTTCCGCCGGGGCCAACCCCGACAACATGACCTACACCACTGGCCTGGGCCACAAGTCGCCCCAAAATCCTCTCATAGTCGATCAGCGCATTACCGGCGACCTGCTGCCGGGCATCACCCTCTACGGCCCCATCGACACCGAGTTCTACGGCTCTGAATGGTTTTTTGATGAACTCGAATCGGTGGCCGTTCCCCCGGCTCGGCAGTGGCCTTCGGTCGAGACCTACTTCGACATCTACTACGTGCCCAACCTCAATGAGTTCACGGTGATGCAGAGCATGGGTGATGCGGCCTACGCCTGGGGCTACCTGGCGGGGCGCTCAACCCCATAGGCGTCAAAAAAACCGGGTTTCTGTAAGCTAACTCCAAAGCTTGGATGCTGCACAGAAACCCGGTTTTTAGGGACTATCGCCTCGGCTCGATCCGTGGGCCAGGAGCCTTCAGCCTAGAAAAACGAGGGCTGGTGGCGAATCAGGCTGAGGAACTCCTCGCGCGTCTTAGAATCCTCCTGAAATACCCCCAGCATGGCGCTGGTCACCGTCCAAGAGCCGGGCTTTTGCACGCCGCGCATCACCATGCACATGTGGCTAGCTTCCACCACCACGGCCACGCCCTTGGGGTCAAGAATTTCCTGTACCGCTTCGGCAATCTGGCGGTTGAGCCGCTCTTGCACTTGGAGACGGCGAGAATACATCTCCACGATGCGGGCCAGCTTGCTCAGCCCCACCACCCGCTGGTTGGGAATATAGGCTACATGGGCACGACCCATAAACGGCAGCATGTGGTGCTCACACAGGCTGAACAGGTTGATGTCGCGCACTAGCACCATTTCGTTGTGGCCTTCGTCAAAGATGGCACCGTTGACTAGTTCCTCTAGCGACTGCTGGTAGCCACTGGTGAGAAAGCGCATGGCCTCGGCGACGCGCTTAGGAGTTTTGAGCAGCCCCTCCCGCTCAGGGTCTTCACCCACCGACAGCAGCATGGTACGTACTGCGTCGCTCATGTCTTCTTGGCTGGTCTCGGGGATGGGATACTGATCGGCTTCCTCTCGGTAGCTGTGGGTGCGATCGGGCCGAATTTCGGGGGCTTTGCCCTTGAGGCCAGCACCATTGGTAGTTTTGTCGTTAAGGCTGTTTGAGGATGCGATAGTCATAGGGTTTCTAAACACTCCAGAGGTTCAACAGAAATGAGGCCACTCGCTGAGTTGGCCAGGGCGCGATCGGCAAGAAAACTGGTTTACAGGGCACCGCCTGCGGGCATGAGGGTGAGGTCTTCGATCACCGCCTCAGGGGGTAAGAGAATGGTGTGCAAAACGGTCTGAGCCACAATCTCTGGCGTGAGCATGGACGACCGATCAAAATCGGCCTGCACCGTGTCGGTATCCCAAATCGGGGTGTTGACCGCCCCCGGCGACACCGTCACCACCCGAATACCGTGGGGGCGCTCTTCGGCGGCCAATACCCGAGACAGGGCCACAATAGCGGCTTTGCTCACGGTGTAGGCTCCCCAATCGGGAAAAGCCGACCGGGCCGCAATGGAGGCGATGTTGACGATGGTGCCGCCACCGCCCTGCCGCAGCACCGGTAGCACCGCCTGAATGCATTGAAAAACGCTGGTAACGTTTAAATCCATCACCTGCTGCCAGTCGGCTAGGGGCATGGTGGCCAGCGGCCCGGTATAGCCCATGCCAGCGTTGTTGACCACGACGCTGAGAGGGCCAAAGTCGGCCAGCACCGCCGCTAGCCGGGGCTGCAAGCCCTCTATCTGGGCCAGGTCAACGGCATAGGCTTTGGCTAAGACGCCGTGGGCGCTCAACTCCTCCTGCACTGGCTGCAAGGTCTCTAGGGAACGACCCAGCAGAGCAACGTCATACCCAGCCAAGGCCAGGGCTTGGGCGATCGCCTTGCCGATGCCACGACTCGCCCCCGTTACCAGGGCGCGGCGCGGCAGCTCAGAAGATACAGAATTCTGCAATGGTAGTTACCAATCAACAAAGAACTCAGGACAGCTAATACCCCAGGATCGCTAGAGAACCAGGGTAGACTGCCCCCAGGGAACAGCCCGTGGGCTAGGCACTTTTCCTATGTTAACAAATGTAAACAGTTTATGAGCGCCGGTATCGTGGGTAAGCGGCGCAGTCTTTGCTGACTCTAGCGCTGACCGTGACCGAGCCTATGAACCGAGCATTAACTCCTTCCTGGGAAAACAGGGCTTGGAACCTAGAGCACCGATTTGGTGAAGCAGAACGAGCCACCGTTGGTTGCCCAGCCAAAGCGCCCTAGGCGGCCTCGGCAAACACCCCAATCTGGCGATACTTCTGATAGCGCAACTGCTGGAGGGTGGCAGGGGCGAGCTGAGACAGCTCAGTGATTTGCTCCACCAGCGCCTGCTTGAGAATCTCAGCCGCCTGAATGGGGTTGGCATGGGCACCCCCCACGGGCTCGGGCAGCAGCTCGTCTAGTATGCCCAGCTGCTTGAGATCCCAGGAGGTGATTTTGAGGGCTTCGGCGGCCTCACCGGAGCGAGCCGCGTCTTTCCACAGAATGGCGGCGCAGGCTTCGGGGCTGGCTACGGTGTAGACCGAGTGCTCAAACATCATCAGGCGATCGCCCACGCCAATTCCCAGGGCACCGCCCGATCCGCCTTCGCCAATGATTGTGCAGACAATCGGCACCGTGAGGCCAAACATTTCTCGCAGGTTGTAGGCGATCGCCTCGCCCTGCCCCATCTCCTCGGCCTCGTAGCCGGGGTAGGCACCAGGGGTATCAATAAAGGTAATGATCGGCATCGAAAAGCGATCGGCGTGGCGCATCAGCCGCATGGCCTTGCGGTAGCCGCCGGGAGAGGCCATGCCAAAGTTGCGCACCACATTGTCTTTGGTGTCGCGCCCCTTCTGGTGGCCCAAGATCACTACGGGGCGACCGTCGAGCCGGGCCACACCGCCGACCAGGGCCGGATCGTCTTTGCCCGAGCCGCGATCGCCGTGCAGTTCTAGCCAGTCGTCAGTAATTGCCTGGATGTAATCGAGGGTGCTGGGGCGGCGGGGATGGCGGGCCACCTGTAGGCGCTGGGCCGGGGTTAGGTTAGAAAAAATTTCCTGGCGCAGGTGGGTGGCGCGGGCCTCCAGCTGACGCAGCTGGGCCGACACATCCACATCGTTTTCTTCGGCCAGTTCTCGAATCTGGGTGATGCGGGCCTCTAGTTCGACCAGGGGCTTCTCAAAGGACAACAAAATCGACTTGCGCTCAGGTGGGGCCATAGCCAGGGGAGAAACAAACTATTTAAACAGGCCAAATTGGGCTAGGAACGCCCTGGTCACCCAGAAAATTCTTGCCCATCTGCCATCTAGGATACCAAGCCAGAGCCCCTCTGCTGAGGGTAGAGAACCGACTCGTTTGAACCAGTAGTTTGCAGCAGAGGAACCTGATGCCGCCAAGGAGAGGTCTTAAACAAGATTTACGTTGCGGTGGCTAAGGGCTGGAGCGCAGAAACTTGACTAGAGGAGCGGCCATTCCCAGCATGTCTGGCATTTTGGGGTGGACCCGCAAAATGTAGACGCCCTGCTCGGTCATGGGGGCAGTGGTGTGATGGTCTTGGGTAATGGGGTACCAGTCGTAGGGAAAGCAGTCACGGCTGTAGAGGCTGAAATAGAGGCGGTGGGTGGCCAGCAAATCGGCGGGCAGGTCGATGGTGAGCTGCTCGCCGCGGTCAAGGGCCCCGTAGAAAAAGTGGGTTTCTGGGTTGGGTACCGGCAAAAAGGTGGATTTTACAAAGGAGCGGGGCAACCACTGCATCCAGCGCAGCAGGGGGTATACATAGAAATTCAGCGCGCTGAACAGCAAGCCTCGGCGGGCGGCTAACCCACGGTAAAACTGGTTAAAGTCGGGCGGGGCCGATCGCGAATCCGAGGCCAGCGCCGGGGTGCCGTCTACGGCAATGGCGGGCAGCTGCACTGGGTTGCGCCAGTCGTAGTGGCGCAACCCCACCAGGTAGCGACCCGGTGGCAGCGCAATGGTGGCGGTATTTTGGTCAGGCGGCAGGGTGAGCGAGCTGATGCTGGTCAGGGTTTTGTAGCCCTTGAGGGTGTAGACCACGGCTGTCCAGGTGGGGGCCGACTGCCAGAGCGATCGCACATCCAGCGTGATCTCAGACTGCACGGTGAAAGGCCCTGCGATCGCGATCAGCGAATGCAAATTCCACCGCGCCCGGCTCATGGTCCACAGCAGCTTGAGGGGCGACTTTAGAAAGTCTGCCGACACCACCTGCCAATCGGCCTCAACCTTCGTATCGGTGGGGTTATAGTAGCGGCTGATCAGCGTCAGGGTGCCCCTCACTACCCTCGAAAAGCCATAGGACATCAGCCCCAGGGGAATTTCCCACAGTAGGGCAATTGAGCGAGTTAAGGTCATGGATCAGGCTCCACTAGGGTGGTTGAGGGCTAGCTGCCTAGCCCTGGGGCGAGGAGCTGGCCAGCGCGATAACGTGGGCGAGGTCCCCAGGGGTTTCCAGGGGCAGGTCATGCCCTCCCGCTAGGGATACCCGCTCGGCCTGGGGAAGGTTCTCCTGCAAAAACGCCAGATCTTCGGGCCGATTAAACTGGCTGCTTTGACCAAATACTACCGTGGTGGGCCGCTGAATTCCTCGCAAAATTTGGCCATAGCCCTGGCGATCGAGCAGACCACCGCTCATGCTTAAAGTTGTGCGGGTCTGCAATCGCGGATCGCCGCGCCACACCACGCCCCCCTCTACCGCCTGGGTCAGGCGCTGGGCCATCTGGTCAGCCACGGGCTGGGATAGATAGGGCTTCAGCGCCCGCAAACGCTCACTCGCCACCGCCACCGACGCCAGCACTACAGGGCTGGGTGTGGCTGCCAGGGCGTTGAGATGGGCCACCAGCTGGCTGGCAGGCTCTGGGGAGGAGCCTAGGCCGGGAACCACCGGCTCTACTAGCACCAACCGCTGCACCCGCTCAGGCCGCAGGCTGGTCAAGATCGCCCCCAACACGGCTCCCATGGAGTGCCCCACCAGCACAACGGGTTGGGTTCCCAGCGTTGCGGTCAGACTGTCGAGATCGCCGAGAAAATCGAGCAGTTGATAGCCGCCATCGGGACCCGCATGGGCCGAGCGACCGTGGCCCCGCAGGTCGGGGGCGATGACATGATACCCCTGGTCAGCCAGGGTAGTCGCTACCCCATCCCAGGCCGCCCCGTGCTCTAAAATACCGTGGAGGCAGAGCACCAGTGGCCCATTGTCTGGCCCCCAGTGGCACAGGTAGCACTGGCGACCTCTGAGCAAAATTTCTTCCTCTCGCATTGCCCCCAGGGGCACGGAGTTGGTGGCTAGGGAAACTGACTTTGCTAAGACTTGAGCAGGGGCCACCGCCTGTTCCTGGGGTAGCGGATAGTCATACTGCGCCGCCAAAGTCTGGCTAGTGGTGCTCAGGCGGTGGGGCAGTTGAATGCCCTGCCAAATCTTGGCCAGATGAGCCTCAATCCGGCTGCGCTGACGGAAATTGGGGTCATCCACCGCCATCGATTGGGCCGTGATGCCGTCAGTCATGCGTAGCCCCTCGTAGGGGGTGAGCACCGCCGGGTCAAAGGGCAGGTCGAGAAAGGCGCAGAGCCCTCGCATCGCCGGTTCAGGATCGACGACCAGGTCTTCGTATCGCAGGGTGTAGTGCTGATCTGGATCTAGAGAGCCGACAAAGGTGCGAATGTTTTGGTTACAGGCCTGCCACACTTGCTCCGCCAGCCGATAGGGATCGTCGGGCTCCAGATCAAAGATTTTGTACATGCGGTTGTGCACAAAGGACTCGATCACCGCGTAGGGATGGCGCACCAGGTGAATGTATTTGGCCCCCTCAAACATTTGCTCGGCCCGTTCTAGGGTTTCTAGACTGAGGCTGTAGGTAGGAGATTTGTCGACCAACAGCCGTCCCTCGGCCATTTGCTGAAGCTTGTCATACACCGCTGGCACGGTGGTGTGGTGCTGTCGCCATTCGCTCAGCAGGGTCTCTGCCTGCTGAGCGTTCACCTGGAGCAGCTCCATCACGGCCCGCTGTAGGCCCTCTTGCAGGTAGCTATAGCCCAGGGCCGCTCCCTGAGCCTCTAGGGTGTTAAACGGCAGCAGGTGGAGCTCGGGGGGACAAAACAGCCCAGGATGGCCCGCTAGCATTACCCGCAGCAGGGTAGACCCCGACCGGGGAGCCGAGAGCAAAAAGACCATGGGCGGGTTGCGGCGCGTCGGTAGCGGTTCTAGTGGGGCCGGGGCCTGCCAGGGGCTCTTAGGCAACTCTGTGGCCGCTTCCTCTGAAGACTCTTTGGGCACTAGACCAGGGCTAGACTCAACGCTGGCCGCAGGACGATGCACCCGTGCCAGTTCGCGCGCGATGTAGGCCGACAGCGCCGCTACCGTAGGATGGGCCAGCACCTCTCGGGGGTACAGCACCAAATCCAGGTCTTGCTTGCACAGGGCCAGCAGTTCTACGGTCATCAGCGAGTCGATGCCCAGGTCTATCAGGGGGGTATCCAGCGGTACTGCCTCAGATAGCCCCATCACTGCCGCCACCTGAGCTTGCAAGTAGGCCTGCACGGTGGCGATCCGCTGGGCCTCGGGCTGGGCCAAAATCTGCTCTAAAGACGGCACAATCGCCTTAGCCCGGTCAGCATGCTCGCTCGACCGAGTCGGGGCAGTCATTTCCTCGGTAACAAAGGCTGAGACGATGGCCGGGGGGCGATCGCTGGGCAGATAGCGGAGCAGACGGGGCCAGTCTAGGCGGGCGATCGCTACCGTTGCCGGTGTTTTGGCCGCTAACAGTCGCCCCAGCCACTGCAAGCCCTCGGCGATCGCTAGGGGGGGCGTACCCCGCTGGGCCAGGGCCGTGGCACTCTGGCGGCTGGCCATCCCTGCCCCCTGCCAGGGGCCCCAGTTAATGCTGAGAGCCGGGAGCCCGCGCTGGCGGCGGTACTGAGCCAGCGCATCGAGCCCTGCGTTGGCGGCTCCGTAGTTGCCTTGGCCGGGGGAACCCAACACCGACGTAATCGAAGAGAACAGCACAAACCAGTCGAGGTCAAGGGTTTGGGTGAGCTGGTGCAGGTGCCAGGCTCCCTGAAGTTTACTAGGCATCACCTGGTAGAACTGCTCAGTGGACTGGTTGGCCACAAAGCCATCTGCCAAGACACCCGCTGCGTGAAACACCCCTCGCAGCGGGGGCAACTGTTGCTGAATGCGGTCGAGCAGGGTGGATAGGGCGGCGCGATCGCTCCCATCCACCGCCTCGACCCACACCGTAGCGCCAGCTTGGCGCAGGGGAGCCAGATTGTTCTCCACATCTAGATCGCTGCCCCGGCGGCCCGTGAGTACCAGGTGGCGGGCACCCTGCTCTACCAGCCAGCCAGCCAATTGTTGGCCCAGAGCGCCGGTACCGCCGGTAATCAAATAGGTTGCCTCCGCCTGGATAGACGGTGCTTCAGAGTCTGGGATTGCATCGGAGGGTACCGCTATTGTCTGTAGCCGGGGCACCCAGCGCTGCTGCTGGCGGAGCGCCACCTCATCTTCTTCTTGGGGGGTGATCACATGGGCCACCAGGTGGTCTAGCCAGGGGGCCAGGTGCTGCTCGGCAGCGGCAGCTTCTCCAGGTAAATCTACCAGGCCGCCCCAAAAATCGGGATGTTCTAGGCGCAAACTGCGCCCCAGGCCCCACAGCAATGCCTGGTGGGGAGAGGTGACGGCATCGGTGGTATCTACTGTCTGGGCACCCTGGGTCACTAGCCAAAGCTTGGGCTGAGCGAGGCCAGACTGGTGAGCCAGCGCTTTTACCCAGTGCAGCACCGGCTCAGTTAGAGTCTGAGGGTCGAGATCGCCTTCACCGCCGACTGGAGCCAGCACCAGCAGGGTAGTAACAGCCTGGGGTTTTAACGCCTCTAGGAGGGAGTGGAAGGGCTGGGCTGAGGTCAGCAAGACCTGGTAGTGGTCGGGCTGAAGGGTGGCAACGCGATCGCCCGCCGAGACCCGAATTGGCGTAATTCCTCGCTTCTGTACGGCCTGGCTGAGGTCGGCCCACAGGGCATCGCTGGCCCCCCAGATTAGCCAGTGGTCTCCATCGGCACGAGGGGCGGGGGCGATCGCCTGGGGCTGCCAGGTCAGGCTATAGGCAGCACTGGGAACGGTCTCGGCAGCGCTATCGATCGCCGATGCTGTAGCAGTGCGGTTGGGCAATGCCAGATCAATCCAGTAGCGCTGGCGCTGGAAGGGATAGGTGGGCAAGGAAAGCCACTGGCGCTGGTAGGGGCGATCGAAACTGGCCCAGTCGATGGCGAGTCCCATGCGATAAAGGTGGCCCAGGCTGGTGAGCAGGGTGTGCCAGTCGGCTTGCCCCCGGCGCAGGGAGGGCAGCCAGGTGTGGTGGCTGTGGGGCACACAGCGCTTGCCCATCGCGCTGAGCACCGGATGGGGGCCAACTTCTAAGAACTGGGTATAGCCCGCCTGGTGCAGGGTAGCGATCGCATCGGCAAATCGCACGGGCTGTCGAACATGGCGTCGCCAGTAGCGGGCATCGAGGGGCAGGTTGGGGCCGACAAACTCCCCAGTCAGGTTAGAAACCAGGGGTATGGTTGGGGCGTGGAAGGAGATGCCCTGAGCACTTTGCTCAAACACATTGAGGATAGGATCCATCAAAGCCGAGTGGAAGGCATGGGACACCTGGAGGGGTTTGGTGCGAATGCCCTGGCCGTGGAGGTCTTCTACCACGGCATCTAGATCGCTCTGGAGCCCGGCAATAACGGTGTTGTCTGGCCCATTGAGGGTGGCTAAAGAAACCGTGGGGGGGAGCACTGCCGCTACCGTGTCGGCATCGGCAAACACGGCCACCATGCCGCCGTTGGCGGGTAGGGTCTGCATCAGCCGCCCCCGCAGGGCCATCAACCGCAGGCCGTCTTCCAAGCTAAAGACGCCGGCCACGCAGGCGGCCACGTATTCTCCCACGCTATGCCCTACCACCGCCGCCGGACGAAGGCCCCAGGACAGCCACAGCTGGGCCAGAGCATATTCAAAGGCGAACAGAGCGGGCTGGGTGTAGCCGGTTTGGTGCAGGGGAGCCGTGGGTAAGTCTGCTTCAGAGCCATTTGCCCCAAACAAAAGACTCTGGAGTGACAGGTCTAGATAGGGTTGCAGCAGCTCATCGCAGAGGTCAATGGCGGCCTTAAACACAGGCTGGGTGTCGTAGAGCTGCCGACCCATGCCGACGTATTGAGAGCCCTGGCCGGTGAAGAGGAAGACGAGGCCGGGAGATGGGGGAGCGATGGGGGG